>NZ_CP117445.1:3031111-3344722 GCF_030687715.1 Pseudomonas sp. FP2196 | reverse complement strand
CACCAAAAAAAATCAGCAGGCTGAACAGCGGCGGGTATTCGTGGGCCATATAACGCCAGGTTTCACCCTTGGGAAACCCGGCAGACACGTTGAATGCATAGCGCGAAGAATCCAGCATGCTTTGCGCTACCGGTAAAGCGGGCAGGGCACCTTGATGGACTTTGCCATCGGCGGACAACCAGTTGTCGCCCACTTGCAGCAACAGCAACGTCTGCCGGCCGATCAGGCGCAGCATGTTGCTCAAGTGATAGCCGTCCAGCGTCGTCAATGCACCGCCGCGACCTTCACTGAGTCGATACACCAGCAATGCCGTATTGGGCGTCACCGGGTTGCCGTTCATCAACCACAACTTTCCATCGTTGTAGTCGCCGGCATTGACGGCTTCCTTATAGTTTCCGAACAACGAGCTGCAATAGAGGTTGTCGTCCCACACCAGATTGGTCGAGCGCACGAAAGGTCGGCGGGTCACTTGCTCGCGCAGGGCCAATTTGACGTCTTCGCAGCGTTGGCCGGCCAGTGGCAGCAATTCCTGAGCGGCTTGGGCGGTGTTGTCGAGCATCAACTCAAACTGACGCAACGCCTCCTCGGCGGTCTGTTGTGAACTTTGCTGCAGCGTTCGTCCGGCCTGCATATAAAGAATTACGCTGCCCAGTAAAACCGGGAGCAAGCCACTGAACAGCGTGATGACGATGCGGGTCGTGCGCCTGCGGCGGGTTCTTATGGTTAAGGGCATGAGCGCATCCTGTCGCATGAAAGTGGGATCTTGAATGCAGGTCGGGCAACCGCGCATCACTGAGAAACTGCTCAGTTAGAGGGGATGATAGATGGCCGTTCACGCTTGCGCCGCTCATCGTCAGCTATGCGTGCGGCCAACTCTATAAGTAGCCGCGCTGGCCATGTGCCGGGGATCTGCGGAATGCAGGGCAATATGCGTTTGCAACAATCTCCTTGCACGAGCGCCAAAAAAGCGGATTTTATAGAGAGGGCAGACAAACCCTGTTTACGCTGTGTAGAATCGGGTTACGCATACAATAATAATTCGTCTTCTGGCAGCAGAAGCCTCGCCCGCAAGAGCCTTGGGTCGACAATGAAGATATTCGGGTTTCAACTGATCTACGGTGACTTCCTCGCCCGCAGTGTGCGTGGCATCTCCTGTGCGCCACCCACCGGTCTCAGCATTACTGACAAATAACCCTGGTTAATTGATAAGAAATGATGAGGCGCCACCATGGCAGATTTATACGAAAACCCAATGGGCCTGATGGGCTTTGAATTCATCGAGCTCGCATCGCCGGTCCCTGGCACTCTGGAGCCGATCTTCGAGATCATGGGCTTCACCAAAGTCGCCACCCACCGCTCCAAGAACGTGCACCTGTATCGTCAGGGCGCGATCAACCTGATCCTCAACAACGAACCGAACAGCGTTGCTTCGTACTTCGCCGCCGAGCACGGCCCGTCGGTGTGTGGCATGGCGTTCCGGGTCAAGGATTCGCAAAAGGCCTACAACCGCGCACTGGAACTCGGCGCCCAGCCGATCCACATCGAAACCGGTCCCATGGAACTGAACCTGCCAGCGATCAAAGGCATTGGCGGTGCGCCGCTGTACCTGATCGACCGTTTCGGCGAAGGCAGTTCTATCTATGACATCGACTTCGTCTTCATCGAAGGTGTTGACCGCAACCCGGTCGGTGCCGGCCTGAAGATCATCGATCACCTGACCCACAACGTGTACCGCGGTCGCATGGCTTACTGGGCGAACTTCTACGAGAAGCTGTTCAACTTCCGCGAAATTCGTTACTTCGACATCAAGGGCGAATACACCGGCCTGACGTCGAAAGCGATGACTGCGCCGGACGGCATGATCCGCATCCCGCTGAACGAAGAGTCGTCGAAGGGCGCCGGGCAGATCGAAGAGTTCCTGATGCAATTCAACGGCGAGGGCATCCAGCACGTCGCGTTCCTCTCCGACGACCTGATCAAGACCTGGGATCACCTGAAAAAAATCGGCATGCGCTTCATGACCGCGCCGCCGGAAACCTATTACGAAATGCTCGAAGGCCGCCTGCCGAACCACGGCGAACCGGTTGATCAACTGCAATCGCGCGGCATTCTGCTCGATGGTTCGTCGGAGCAGGGCGACAAGCGTCTGCTGCTGCAGATCTTCTCGGAAACCCTGATGGGGCCAGTGTTCTTCGAATTTATCCAGCGTAAAGGCGACGATGGTTTCGGCGAGGGTAACTTCAAGGCGCTGTTCGAATCGATCGAGCGTGACCAGGTGCGTCGTGGCGTACTCGCGACCGAGTAACCGGCTACTGAAATGAAAAATCCCGGTCTGCAGTGATGCAGAACCGGGATTTTTTTGTGTTGAATTTAAGGTCTGCGTTGCCGCATCAAGTGCTTGAAACCTTCAAAAACCAGCACAACGACGGCCAACCAGATCGGAATGTACGTCAGCCATTCACCGGACTTGATGCTTTCACCCAGCAACAACGCCACTCCGAGCAACAGCACCGGCTCAACGTAACTCAACAAACCAAACAGACTGAACGGCAGCAACCTGCTGGCAATGATGTAGACCACCAACGCCGAAGCACTGATCAGGCCGAGCAGCGGAATCAGCCACATCAACGCCGGATACTGGTCGAACACGGCCAGGCCTTGCTCGCCGCCCTGAACAAACCAATAGGCCACCGGCAGCATCAGGGTCATATCAACCCACAAGCCGCCGAGGTTGTCGGTGTTCAGGTATTTGCGCAGCACGAAATACAACGGATAGCCGACCACGACCACCAGCGTCGCCCAGGAAAATCCGCCGACCTGATACAACTCGTTCAACACACCCAGACTTGCGAAGAACACCGCAACCTTTTGCAGGTACGACAGGCTCTCGCCATAGGCAATCCGCCCGGTCAGCACCATGGCCAGCGGCAGCAGGAAGTAGCCCAGCGACACATCGAGGCTGTAGCCGTTGAGCGGCGCCCACATGAACAGCCATAACTGCACGCCGAGCAGGCCGGCCGAAACAATCAGCCCGCCGATCAATTTCGGCTTTGCCGACATCAGGCGAACCAACTCCAGCACCCGTCGCCATTCGCCGGACACGAGCATGAACACGGTCATGCACGGCACCGTCAGCAGCATTCGCCAGCCAAAGATTTCCACGCCACTCAACGGGGTGAGCAACGATGTGTAGTAATACATGACGGCAAACAGCACCGAGGCTGAAACCGATAGAGCGATACCTTTAGACAAACTGTCCTCGCGAGTGGGTGATCAAACGGGGCGCGAAGGATACGTGGTTTTTGTGCTGAATATTGGCCAGATGCTCATTATTTGCCACACACACACAAGCGTAGTCAGTTTTTACGGCCTGGCCTTCAGCGGATTGCCATAGCGCTTGAGGTACATCTCCCCGAACCGATAAGAGGCGTAGTCGGTCACGTGGCCAATGTCACGGTAGACCGGCAAACCGTCGACTAGTGTCACGCAAGCACCGTCGTTGCATTGCGTGCCTTTCGGATCGATGACAATCAAAGTCGGGTATTCGGCCATCAGGTCATTGAAGAGTTTTTTCAGCGCGGGGTCTTTATCGCCAGCCCATGGCACTGTAGCGCAGAGACGGCTTTGCTCGGCACTCCCCATCAAACCCCGCAACTTGACCTGTTTTAACAGGCACTCGTTGATACCCGGGGGCATTGGCAGGGTGTTCTCCAAAAAGACTGGGGTAGCTCCTGATTTGACGATGATATCCAGGGCTTCGCGTATCGCCACGCCCAGGCGTTGTTGCGACAATTCATAACTGCGCGGGTCATCCAGTTTGGTGACGATGGCATCGGTGAGATAGGCCTCCCAGAACTGGCCAACAATCACATACTGAAAATGCTTCTTCGCGATCATGGCGTAGTAGCGCTGGGCGGCATCGTGGCACTTTTGATAAAGCGCGTTCTTGTATTTATTCCAGTTGTACAAATAGATTCCCGGCAGCGCCAGACATGCCGGGTAACCCTGAACAAGAACTGAAAGATTGGCATCTGTCGCCAGTGTTTCAACAAAACCCCAGTAGTGATTTGAAAACGAATCACCCATCAGTAGTACTTGCGGCGCGGCCTGCGCGCTGCCCATCAGGCAGCCGGGATCAGCACCATCGCTGACACCCAGGCACCCCTCACGGCTCACCGGAACAGCCGCTTTCAAACCATTGAACAGGTTGGTATAGCCTTCGTTGAAGCGGTTCGGCCAACCCTCGTATCTTTCGCTGGCGGAGTGGAGGATCGACAGGCAGATGGCGGGCAGAATCATCAGCAATACCAGGGTTTTGGTAAAACCAGCCCGGGCTTTTCGATATCTGTTTTCAATCAGCACAAAGGACAGCCAGGCAACCACGAAGGTGAAGACGAAGTACACGACCGTCATCATCGGCGTGAGGGCAATGCCCATGTAAGCCATCACCGCCAGAATCGGCCAATGCCACAGGTACAGGGAGTACGAGAGCGTGCCAATAAACACGAGTGGTTTGAACGCCAGCAATTTCGACGTGATGCTGGCGTCGCCTATGCCCTGAAAAAGCAGCGCTGCGGTGGCGAGACACACGGCAATGGCGTAGTAGTCCGGAAAACCCGACACGATATCTACCCGGGTTGCGCAGTAGATAATAGTGGCGAGCGAGAGCGCGCAGAGCAGGGAAGCGCTGAAGTGATTGAGTCTGAACTTGTCCGTGCTGAAGATCACGGCACAGGAGCCGATCATCAATTCAAAGATTCGCGCGGTGAAGAAGTAATAGTTCTTTTCGGGGTGCGCGTAAGACAGATACAACGCAAGTGCCATTGCCGCCACGGTCAAAGCGAAGACCGTCGCTTTGAAGGCTTTTTTCGCCACATAACGGTTGATCAACCATATCCCAAGTGGGAGAACCAAATACCACTGCCATTCGATGGCCAGCGACCAGGTGTGCAACAGCGGCAGCATTGCCGCATCGGGCGTGGCGTAACCCGTCGTCACTTTGGAAAAGTACTGGTTTGAGATGATTAACGATGTGTACTTTTCGCTTTTCAGAAAGTCGACATAGTCATCGGGCAAGTACAGCAGCGTTGTGGCGATCAGTGTCGCTGCCAGCAACGCGATGACGGCAGGCTGCAATCGCCAGATCCGACGCGTGTAAAACCCTGAAAAAGTGAATGTGCCGTTGTTAAGCGATTTCAAGATTATCGAGGTCGTCAAATACCCCGAGATCACGAAGAAGATATCGACGCCAATAAAACCGGAGGGGAAAAGCGCCAGTCCGCCGTGAAAAATCAGTACCAGCAGAACAGCGATTGCGCGAAGTCCATCAACATCAGCGCGGTAATTAATGGAGGGGTTGCGATCCCCGGTAGTTACGGCCTTAATGGGCTGACGCCAATGCTTTTTCTCGCCAAGTAGATTAAACAGCAGCCCACGCAAAGACTTTTTTGATTCCTCAACGGGGCGATTGAACATGATTAATCCCTGGCGATGTCCGAACGATCAACTGATTCCGTTTGATCGTGCTCGATTCAATGAAAAAACAGCCGATTGTATCGGCTGTTGCAGGGCTAGGGAAAAATCTTAGGCCCGGTGCGGTTTGCGACCCGACACAAAATGGCTTACATCGTTGAACCCCGGTGTTGAGGCATGGCCTGGTGTCACAAGCGAATCGATAAACGCTTCATCCTCTGCCGTGATCTTCACCGCGATGGCCTTGGTGTAAGCATCCCACTGTTGTTCAGTGCGCGGCCCGACAATTGCCGACGTTACTGCATTGTTGTTCAGTACCCAGGCAATTGCGAACTCGACGATCCC
The DNA here is from genome assembly GCF_030687715.1 of Pseudomonas sp. FP2196. Classification (GTDB taxonomy): domain Bacteria; phylum Pseudomonadota; class Gammaproteobacteria; order Pseudomonadales; family Pseudomonadaceae; genus Aquipseudomonas. Next base: position 3,338,905 of record NZ_CP117445.1, on the reverse strand, counting down.
GACCCCACGTCCTTCAGTGTATTGCTGAATTTGCTGGGCAATGCGCAGCGACTCCACCCGCCACTCGGTTTCCAGAATGCGTTTGTCCTGACGCCCGGCACGGCTGCTGGCGTCAGGCGTTACATCCGGCGCGTACTTGCCGCTGAGCACGCCACGGGCCAATGGGCTGTAAGGCACCACGCCCAGACCATATGTCTTTGCAGCGGTAATCTGCTCGGTCTCGGCCTGACGGTTGACGATGTTGTACAGCGGCTGACTGATCACCGGCCGATCAACGGAAAGTTTATCGGCGACGCGAATCACCTCGGCGATCCGCCAGCCACGATAGTTCGACAGGCCCCAGTAACGAATCTTGCCTTGACGAATCAGGTCGCCGATCGCCGAGATCGTCACTTCCAGTGGTGTGTTGTGGTCTTCGCGGTGCAGGTAATAGATGTCGAGATAGTCAGTGCCGAGCCGAGTCAGGCTGGCATCGAGTCCGTTGAAGATATGTTTGCGGCTTAAACCGCTGCGGTTGGGTACGCCGTCCACCGGGCCGAATCCCACCTTGGTTGCCAAGACCCATTCATGGCGATTGCCGGCAATCGCTTCGCCGACGATCTCCTCCGAGCGACCATTGGTGTACACGTCAGCGGTATCGATGAAGTTGATGCCCTGATCCCAGGCCTTGTCGATGATGCGCAGCGACTCCTCGGTGCTGGTCTGTTCGCCAAACATCATTGTGCCGAGGGTGAGGGTAGACACCTGCAACCCCGAGTGGCCCAGTGTGCGATAGCTCATGCCAAAATCCTTTTGTCGGTGGGAATGCCTTAATCAAATACCAGAAGCGTGCGGCGCGGCAAAGTGAATTATCGGCTCAAGCCTCGGCAGCGTGCCTGCAAAAACGCCTGCAACACACGCACACGTTCCGATACCTGCACCCGATGTGGGCAGAGTAAATTGAACGGCACACTTTCACCTTGCCAGTCATCGAGCAAGGTCATCAATCGCCCGGCACGCACGTCTTCGGCGACATCGAGCCAGGCCTTGTAAGCGATGCCATGCCCGGCCAGTGCCCAACGGCGGGCGACTTCACCGTCGTCGCTGAGATAGTCGCCATGGACTTCGACTTCCAGCGTTTCATCGTCGCGACTGAAACGCCAGGTGTTGTAAGGCCGACCATTGCGCAAGTAGAGCAGGGCACTGTGCTGCGTTAATTCGCTCGGGTTTTGCGGTGTGCCATGACGGGTTAAATAGGCTGGACTGGCGCAAGCCACGCGACGATGCTCAGGCAGGATCGGCAACGCCACCAGCGTCGAATCGCTCGGGACGCCGAAGCGTAGCGCCACGTCCACGGTTTCGCGAAACAGGTCGGTATGGCGATCGTTGAGCAATAGTTGCAACTGAATGTGCGGATGCTCGTGTTTGAAATCATCCAGCCACGGGAGCAACACGTTGCGCCCGAAGTCCGACGGGGCCGCCAGTTGCAGTACGCCGCTCAGACCTTCGGTTTGACGCTTGAGCGCCTGTTCGCCTTCGGCCAGTGTGGCCAGCGCCAGGCGCACACTTTCCAGATAGCGCCGGCCTTCTTCAGTCAGGCGCATGCTGCGGGTGGAGCGCGCCAGCAAGCGGATGCCGAGGCGGGTTTCAAGACGCTTCAAGGCGATGCTGGCGGCCGCCGGTGTCAACTCCAGCGTCCGGGCGGCAGCGGAAATGCTGCCGGAGTCGGCCACGCGGACGAATATCTCCAGATCGAGTATCGAGCTCATTGGTAAAAATCCTTTAAAGATCTTTGCGTTTTAGCGGGATTTTTCCGTGATTGGCAAGTGTGGAGACTGCAATCAGTGAACAACCGCAGGAGATGAGCATGACGTGGACATTCGATCATCTGGCTTTCAACACCGCTGAAGGTCAGACGTTGCAGGACAATTTCGCGGCGTTGCTGGGGCTGGCGCCGGGGCGCCGGCCGCCGTTTCCGTTTCCCGGCCGCTGGCTGTATCAGGATGCGCACGCCGTGGTGCATGTGATCGAGCATCCGACTTTCGACGATACTGAACTCAGCCACATTGCGTTTCGCACCGATGAGCCTGCAGAAACCGTGTTGCGGCGGGTGCGTGAGAGTGGGTTGCCGTACCAGTTGGCGCAAGTCCCGGAAGATGGGATCTGGCAGATTTTTGTGCAGATGCCGGGTGGATTGGTAATTGAGTTGGATGCGTTTTCCTGAAAGCAAAAGATCGCAGCTTTCGGTAGCTCCTACCGGAAGTCGGTGTAGGAGCTACCGAAGGCTGCGATCGTTTGATCTTTTAAATCAAACCCGCAACGTCCGCGTCATTCGCAACGCCAGCAGACTCCCGCCCACAATCACCCCCGCCAGCAGATACAACGCCGCGTCGGTCGACCCGGTGCTGTCCTTGACCCAACCCACCAGATAAGGACTGAGGAACCCGGCCATCTGACCCATCGAGTTGATCAACGCCAGACCGCCCGCTGCCGCGCCCGCACTGAGCATCGCCGTCGGCACCGGCCAGAACATCGGCAGGCCGGTGAGGGCACCCATGGTCGCAATGGTCAAACCGAGAATCGCAATCGCCGGGTTGGCAGCAAAGTTCACTGCAATCACCAAGCCAATCGCACCCATCAGCATCGGCACCACCAAATGCCAGCGACGTTCTTGGCGCAGGTCTGCCGAACGTCCGACCACCAGCATGAACACTGCTGCCAGCAGGTAAGGAATCGCACTCAACCAGCCGATGACCAGGTTATCGCTGAAACCGAGGTTCTTGATGATCGACGGCAACCAGAAGTTGATCGCGTATACGCCGCTCTGGATGCAAAAGTAGATCAGGCCAAACGCCCAGATCGCCGGGTTCTTGAATACCGCCAGCAGTGAATCAGATGTGGTTTTTGGCTTGTTCGCCAAGTCTTCGGCCTGATCCGCTTCGAGCACGGCGCGCTCATGCGGGGTCAGCCATTTGGCGTTGGCGAAGCTGTCGCTCAGCAGGAAATACGCCAGCGCGCCCAGTATCACGGTCGGAATGCCTTGCAGCAGGAACATCCACTGCCAGCCGGCCAGACCGCCCTGGCCCGCTGCGAAATGGTTGAGAATCCAGCCGGAAAACGGGCTGCCGAGCAAACCGGACACCGGGATCGCCGACATGAACAGCGCCATGATCCGGCCACGGCGGAACGTCGGGAACCACTGTGAGAGATAAAGCACAACGCCCGGGAAGAACCCGGCTTCGGCCGCACCGGTGAACAGGCGCAGGGTGTAAAACTCGGTGGGGGTGGTGACGAACAACAGGCACGTCGACAGCGTGCCCCAAGTGATCATCATTAGCGCGATCCAGCGCCGCGGACCGAATTTGGTCAGCGCCAGATTGCTCGGTACGCCGCACAGCACGTAGCCGATGAAGAAAATACCGGCACCGAGGCCGTAGACGGTTTCGCTGAATTTCAGCGCGTCGAGCATCTGCAGTTTGGCAAATCCAACGTTTACCCGGTCGAGGTAGTTGAACAGATAGCAGATGAAGATGAAGGGGATTAAACGCAGGGTGATGCGTTTATAAACGGCGTTTTTACCGTCATCGATGGTCTGGTTAGCTGCGGCGCTCTGCGACATAGCGGCTCTCTCTTTATTATGATTTTTTGCGATGCAAAGGGTAACGTTGATCGCCCTGAGAGTCTCGGCCACCTTTGGCCGGATTGTCTTTGTGCCTGAGCACAGGGTTTACCGCCAAGCCCTGTGCGCGTGAACAACCGTCCGCCCCGCTTTTAAGGATCTTGCCCACCATGTTCGAACTCGATCACGACCTCGCGCAGGACATCGTCGACAGGGCCATGGCTATTTTGCCGTACAACGTCAACGTCATGGACAGCCAGGGGCTGATCCTTGGCAGCGGCGAGCCGGAGCGGATCAACACCCGACATGAAGGCGCGCAACTGGTATTGGCCAACGGTCGGGTGGTCGAGATCGACGCGCCGACAGCCCAGCATTTGAAAGGCGTGCAGCCGGGGATCAACCTGCCGTTGCTGCTCGATCAGCGTCTGATCGGCGTGCTCGGCATCACTGGGGAACCGGAACAACTTCGCACTTACGCCGAACTGGTGCGCATGACCGCGGAAATGTTGGTAGGTCAACGCAATCAGCAGGCCGAGCAGCAATGGCGGCGTCAACGTTGTGATGATCTGCTGGCGCTGCTGTTAAGCGAGGCGGGAGATTCGCCACGGCTGGTCGATGAAGCGCAGCAACTCGGCCTCAAGCCGCAACTGACACGGGTGCCGTACCTGTTCGAGTTGGGGGTGGAACATGGCCCGGGGCAAACCGTCGATGCGCTGAGTGCCTGGCTGATGTCACGCTATCCGGACAGTTGGTGCGTGAGCTCGGCGAAGACTTCGCTGCTGTGGTGTCGGCCGGCGAGCCACAACGTCGAGCATGATCGCTTGCTGGAGAAGCTCGACGGCCTGGGCTGGAATGTCCTGCGCATTGCCGTGGGTGGCCAGGCGGATGGATTGAGCGGGTTGCGTCGTTGTTATCGCCGGGTGGGCGATCTGCTTGCCTACGGCCGCGAGGTATTGCCGCATTCACGTCTATTGACCCTCAATCGCTATCGCTTGCCGGTGATGCTCTGGCGGCATCGCAACGACGATGCGCTTGATGAACTGCTCAAGCCTCTGCGCAAGGTGATCGCCAAGGACAGCAACGGCCAGTTGCTGGCGACGTTGCGCAGTTGGTGCGATCACGATGGGCAGAGTCAGGCGTGTGCCGATGCACTGGGGATTCATCGCAATAGCCTGCGCTATCGGATGGAACGGATTGCCGAAATCAGTGGAGTGGATCCGTTAAGGCTGGAAGGGATGTTGGCGCTGTACCTTGGGGTGCAATTGTTGCCGCAGATTGATCCCTCTGCGTGAGGAGTTTTTGAAGACGCCATCGCTGGCAAGCCAGCTCCCGCAGGGATTGTCAGTGGACACAAGTTTTGCGAACACCCTGCAAACCTGTGGAAGCTGGCTTGCCAGCGATGGGGCCGGGACATTCAGCATCCACTCCAGGGCTTTTGTAGAAATGAACAATAAACGCCTGCGCCCATTGTGCAGCGGACCGGCGTCAATGCGCAGACCGACTGGCAGCATGAGGGCCATTGGAACTGGAGAATTCGCATGAAGATTGTCATCGCCCCCGATTCGTTCAAGGACAGCCTGAGTGCCCAGGGCGTCGCCGAGGCCATTGCTCTGGGCCTGGCGCAGGTCTGGCCGCAAGCCACACTCATCAAATGCCCGATGGCTGACGGCGGCGAAGGCACGGTCGAATCGATTCTCGCCGCGTGCGAAGGCGAGTTGCGCCGCACCCGCGTGCGTGGCCCGTTGGGTTCAGCGGTTGACGCCGCGTGGGGCTGGTTGCCGCATAACCATACCGCGATCATTGAAATGGCTGAGGCCAGCGGCTTGCAATTGGTGCCGCCGGGGCAGCGCGATGCGTGCATCAGCAGCACCTTCGGCACCGGCGAGCTGATTCGCGCAGCGCTGGATGCCGGGGCGCAACGGGTCATTCTGGCGATCGGCGGCAGTGCGACCAATGATGGTGGCGCCGGAGCAATGCAGGCGTTGGGGGTGAAGTTGCTGGACGCGCAAGGTCAGGCGTTGGTACCTGGCGGTCTGGCGCTGGCGCAATTGGCGCATCTGGACTTGAGCGAACTGGACGTGCGTCTCGCGCGAGTACGTTTCGATATTGCCGCCGACGTAAACAATCCTCTGTGCGGCCCACACGGTGCCTCGGCGATTTTTGGTCCGCAGAAAGGTGCATCGCCGACGCAAGTGCAGCAACTGGATCAAGCGTTGGGGCATTTCGCCGAGCTGAGCGCGCAAGCCTTGGGTAAAGATGTTCGCGATGAACCCGGCAGCGGTGCGGCGGGTGGCTTGGGTTTTGCCGCCAAGGCATTTCTCGGTGCGCAGTTTCAGGCCGGGGTCGAGGTGGTCGCCGAGTTGGTCGGGCTGGCCGAAGCTGTAAAAGGCGCGGACCTGGTGATTACCGGCGAAGGACGATTCGACGCGCAGACGTTGCGCGGCAAAACCCCGTTCGGCGTCGCGCGGATTGCCAAGCAGCACGACGTGCCGGTGATCGTTATCGCCGGCACCCTGGGTGAGGGCTATCAAGAACTCTACAACCACGGCATCGATGCAGCGTTCGCTGTCACCAGCGGCCCGATGACGCTGGAGCAGGCCTGCGCAGAAGCCCCACGACTGCTGCGTGAACGCGCTACCGATATCGCCCGCGTGTGGCAACTCGCCGCAAAACCCTGAGACATCCGCACTGTAGGAGCTGCCGAAGGCTGCGATCTTTTGATCCTGTTTTTTAAAAATCAAATCAAAAGATCGCAGCCTTCGGCAGCTCCTACAGGAGAAAGGATCCTGGGTGTTTCAATGGTGTAACACCCTGAAAAATATTTGCTCTTTACCCGCAACCTTCCTAAAGCCTGGCCGATACAGCCAATAGGCGCGCACAAGAATTCCCAAAAACAGTGACGCCGGACTGAAGCCCGCCCCCACGGGCCAGTGATCACGGCATGGACGCTCGTAGTTTCTATCTTCCGAGAGTCCAACTATGTCCTTGCGTAACCTCAATATCGCGCCCCGTGCCTTCCTCGGTTTTGCCTTTATTGCTTTGCTGGTAGTCGTGCTCGGTGTGTTCGCTGTGAACCGCATGACGATCATCCGTCAGGCATCAGTCGAGATGGACTCGACGCAGTTGCCCAGCGTGACCCAACTTGCCGTCGTTACGGAAAACGTCCTGCGTCTGCGCATCCTGTCGTTCCGTGTCCTGGTGAACCGCGACCCCGCCGGCCTGCAAGAAGCACAAACCCGCATCGGCGTACTGGTAGAGAAGGTGCGCAGTGCCCAGGCGAAGTACGCCGAGCTGCCGGCCGGCCCGGAAGAGCGCGCGATTTACCAGACGTTTGCGACGACGCTGGACAACTACCTGCAAGCGCAAAACCAGATGCTGGAACTGTCACGTCAGGGCAAAGTTGAGGAGATGCGTACCTTGATCAACACGAAGATCAAGGAAGGCACCGACCAGATGGGCGAACAGCTCAACAAGCTCATTGCGATCAACGCCGCAGATGCAAAAGCCGCGTCGAAGCAGGCTGGCGATTATTACGACAGCGCCATCACTGGCATCATCATTGTCGCGGTCATTGCCGCATTGGCCACGGTGTTGCTCGCCTGGCTGCTGACCCGCAGCATCGTCACTCCACTTAACCGCGCGGTCGAAGCCGCGCAAACCATCGCCGGCGGCAACCTGACCAAACTCATCGAAGTCGATGGCAAGGACGAGCCGGCCCGTTTGCTCGAAGCCCTCGCGGCGATGCAGACCAACCTGCGCAAAACCATCGAGCAGATCGCCGGTTCCGCCACGCAACTGGGCGCCGCCGCCGAAGAGCTCAGCGCGGTGACCGAAGAAGCGTCCCGCGGCTTGCAACAGCAGAACAATGAAATCGAACAAGCCGCCACTGCCGTCAACGAGATGACCGCTGCTGTGGAAGAAGTGGCGCGTAACGCCGTGTCGACCTCCGAAGCCTCCAATCAGTCGACCCATGCCGCCCGCGAAGGCCGCGATCAAGTGGTGAAAACCGTCGACGCGATCCAGACCATGACCCACGACGTGCAGAACACCGCGCAAATGATCGAAGGTCTTGCCACCCAAGGTCGCGACATCGGCAAGGTGCTCGATGTGATCCGCGCCATCGCCGAACAGACCAACCTGCTGGCGCTCAATGCGGCCATCGAAGCGGCGCGTGCCGGTGAGGCCGGGCGTGGTTTTGCCGTGGTGGCGGACGAGGTGCGGGCATTGGCCCATCGCACCGCGCAGTCGACGCAAGAGATCGAGAAGATGGTCGCCGGCATCCAGAACGGCACCGGTGAAGCGGTTTCTTCGATGCAGCAAAGCAACCAGCGCACCCAGTCCACCCTGGAGATGGCCCGCGCCGCCGGCGTGGCACTGGAGCAGATCACCCAGTCGATCCATCAGATCAACGAACGCAACCTGGTTATCGCCAGCGCCTCGGAAGAGCAGGCGCAGGTGTCTCGCGAAGTCGATCGCAACCTGGTGAACATTCGCGATCTGGCCACGCAGTCGGCAGCCGGTGCCAACCAGACCAGCGCCGCAACCCACGAACTGTCGCGTCTGGCGGTCGACTTGAATGCCATGGTGGCGCGTTTCGTGATTTGAGATAGGGTGAAGGCTGGAGACTGCGCAATCAGGAGACGTGCATGCGCTATTCAGCCTTGACCCAACGAATCGCCGGCGAGGGCGCAGCGGCCTGGCAGATTCATGACCGAGCGCTGGAGTTACGCGCCGAGGGTGTCGATATTCTGCTGCTGAGCGTGGGCGATCCGGATTTTGATACACCGCTGCCGATTGTCCACGGCGCGATCGACAGCCTGCTGGCGGGCGATACGCATTATTCCGACGTGCGCGGTCGCTTGCCCCTGCGCCAGTTGATTGCCGCTCGCCATCGCCGACGCAGTGGCCAAGTCGTCGACTCCGACCATGTGATTGTCATGCCCGGCGCGCAATGCGCGGTGTATTCGGTGGCGCAATGCCTGCTGGACCCGGGCGATGAAGTGATCGTCGCCGAACCGATGTACGTCACCTACGAAGGTGTGTTCGGCGCATGCGGTGCGACCGTGGTGCCAGTGCCGGTGCGTCCGGAAAACGGCTTTCGTGTCGATCCCGCGGATGTCGCCGCACGAATCACCCCGAAAACCCGCGCCATGCTGCTCAACAGTCCGAACAATCCCAGCGGCGCAAGCCTGTCGCTGCTGATCTGGCAGGAACTGGCGGCGTTGTGCATTCGCCACGATTTGTGGCTGATCAGCGACGAGGTCTATAGCGAGCTGCTGTATGAGGGCGAGCACATCAGCCCGGCAAGTCTGCCCGGCATGGCCGAGCGGACGGCAACGATCAACAGCCTGTCGAAATCCCACGCGATGACCGGCTGGCGTATCGGCTGGATGATCGGGCCAAAATCCTTGGCCGGACATCTGGTCAATCTGTCATTGAGCATGTTGTTCGGGCTGCCGGATTTTGTGCAGAAAGCGGCGCAGGTGGCGCTGGAAAGCGATTTGCCGGAAGTGACGCAGATGCGCGAGGAATATCGTTTGCGCCGGGATCTGGTGTGCGAGCGCTTGCGCGGTTGCCCGGGGTTGCAGCCGATCCGCCCGGATGGCGGGATGTTCGTGATGGTCGATGTGCGCCAGACCGGGCTCGGCGCGCAAGCGTTTGCCGAACGATTGCTGGAAGGTTATGGCGTTTCGGTGCTGGCCGGTGAAGCGTTCGGGCCAAGTGCGGCGGGGCATATTCGCATCGGGTTGGTGGTGGATCGGGTGAAACTGGCAGATGCCTGTGCGCGGATTGCGTTGTGTGCGATGCAGCTTCTACAGGCGCGCAGTGCCTGACAGATTTGTACTGGCTGAACTGGCCTCATCGCTGGCAAGCCAGCTCCCACAGGTTCTTCGGTGTTCATAAAGCTTTTGAACGACGCCACCCCCTGTGGGAGCTGGCTTGCCAGCGATGAGGCCCAGTCAGACGCAGGAGATCTCAGCCCTGCCAGGCTGCCGGATTCACCAGATTCACCGGCTTCTCCCCACCCAATGCCGCCAACAGATTCTCCACTGCACACCGCGCCATCGCCTCGCGCGTCTCATGCGTCGCCGACCCCATATGCGGCGTCGCCACGACATTATCGAGCTGCAACAACGGCGAATCATGCTGCAGCGGCTCACGCTCAAACACATCCAGTCCCGCCGCGCGAATCCGGTTGTGACGCAGCACATCAATCATTGCCGCCTCATCCACCACCTTGCCCCGCGAGATGTTGATGAAGATGCTTTCCGGGCGCATCAGCGCGAACTGTTCAGCGCCGATCAGACCCTCAGTCTGCGCCGTCAGCGGCAAGGTCAGGCAAATGAAATCCGCTTGCTTCAACAAATCTTCAAGGCTGCGATATTGCGCGTCGAAGCGTTCCTCAACCGCCGGTTTGCGCGACTGGCTGTGGTAAATCACCGGCATGCCGAAGCCGAAATGCCCGCGCTGCGCCAATGCCTCGCCAATGCGCCCCATGCCGATAATCCCCAATGTCTTGCCATGCACATCAGTACCGAAATGCGCGGGGCCGATATTGCGACTCCACTGACCGCTGCGCACCATGTTGGCCAGTTCCACCACCCGCCGGGCGGCGGCGAGGATCAAGGCAAAACCGGTGTCAGCCGTGGTTTCGGTGAGTACATCCGGCGTGTTGGTCAGCAGGATCTTGCGCCGGGTCAGGTAGTCGATGTCGTAGTTGTCGACGCCCACCGAGACGCTGGCAATCGCCTCCAGTTGCGGCGCCAGATCCAGCAATGCGGCGTCGAGTTTCAGGCTGGCACCGAGCAAACCGTGGGCGCGGGGCAGGGCATCGCGCAGTTGCATCAGCCCATCGGCGTCGAGGCTTTCAATCAGCGTCACGTCAAACTGTTCTTGCAGGCGCGCCATCAGCGCGGGCGAAAGTTTCTTGTACAGCACGACCTGTTTTTTCATGGCAACAATCTCTTCAGGAGTGAGCCGGCACGGAACGCGTGGCAACGGCTTTGGCCACGACGCGATCACTGGCGCCGGGCTTGAGGAAAATCGTCAGCACCACCGACAGCAGCAGCGCGCCGCTCATCAGCAAGTACGACGCACCGGGCGAACCGGTGGAACTGTTCAGATAACCCACCAGATACGAGCCGCCGAACGAACCGAGGGCGCCCATGCTATTGATCAGCGCCATCGCGCCGCCGGCGACGTTGGCCGGGAGAATCTCCGGCACGATCGCGAAGAACGGCCCGTAGGGCGCGTACATGCAGGCACCGGCAATCACCAGCAACGTGTACGACCACCAGAAATGCTCGGCACCGAGCGCGTAGGAACCGTAAAAGGCAATCGAGGCGATCAACAGCGGCGGCCAGACGAAGCGTTTGCGTTTTTGCAGTTTGTCCGAGCCCCACGACACCACAAGCATGCCGATCACCGCCGCCAGATACGGCAGCGCCGACAGCCAGCCGGCCTCGATCATGTCCATTTGCGCACCGGCCTTGAGGATCGACGGCAGCCACAACACAAAGCCGTAAACGCCAATGCTCCAGCAAAAGAACTGCAACGCCAGAATGATCACCTTCGGCGAACGAAACGCTTCGGCGTAGTTCTTCACCGCTTTGATGCCGACCTGTTCGGCTGCCAGCGCGCTTTCCAGATCCTGCTTTTCCTGGTCATTGAGCCACTTGGCCTGGGCTGGACGATCATCGGCCAGACGCCACCAGATAAATGCCCAGAGCACCGCCGGCAGACCTTCGATGATGAACATCCAGCGCCAGCTGAAATGCTGCACCAGATACCCCGAGACCACCGACATCCACAGCATGGTCACCGGGTTGCCGAGGATCAGAAAGGTATTGGCGCGCGAGCGCTCGGCGCGGGTGAACCAGTGGCACAGGTACACCAGCATCGCCGGCATCACGGCGGCTTCGACCACGCCGAGCATGAAGCGGATAACGATCAGCCAATAGGCGTTGGAGACCACGCCGGTCAACGTGGCGAGCCCGCCCCAGAGGATCAGACTGACGAAAATCAACTTCTTCACGCTGTGCTTTTGCGCGTAGATCGCACCGGGTACCTGGAAGAAAAAATAGCCGAGGAAGAACAGTGCGCCGAGCAACGAGGACAGGCCCGGAGTGATCATCAAGTCTTCGGCCATGCCGGAGGCGGCGGCGAAGCCATAGTTGGCGCGATCGAGATACGCCAGGCTGTAGGTGATGAACACGATCGGCATGATGTACCACCAGCGGCGGGCGGCGAGGGTTGCAGTTTTCATGGTGTTGCTCCTGAGCTTGTTGTTTTTGTCGCAGCAGGTACAAATTTTTCGCTGACTAGGCTGGCCTCTTCGCGAGCAGGCTCGCTCCCACAAGGGAATGCATTTCAAACGTGGGAGCGAGCCTGCTCGCGAAGGCAGACTCAAATTCAATCGATAACTCCAAGCGGGTCGGCAACCCCTCCATATCCCCGCGACTCTGCACCGCGCGACTGCCAATCCAGTTCGCGCGTTGCACTGCCTCGGCAAAACTCTGGTGTTCGAGCAAGGCGCTGATCATCCCCACGGCAAAGCCGTCACCCGCGCCCACCGTATCCACGACATGGGCTACCGGCACGCCGGCGACAAAACCCTGTTCCAGATGCGTGCGGTAATAGGCACCCTCTGGCCCAAGTTTGATCGCCACGGCTTCGGCGCCTTGATCGAGGTAAAACGCGGCAATGTCCGCTGGATCTTCGAAACCGGTGAGCAGGCGACCTTCACTCAACCCCGGCAGCACCCAATGGGCGAGGGCGGCGAGACGGTTGATCTCAGTGGTCATTTCGCGTTCGCTGGCCCAGAGACTCGGGCGCAGATTGGGGTCGAACGACACGCTGCGCCCGGCATTGCGCATGCGGGTCATCAACTCGAGGGACATCTCCCGCGCCGAAGCCGACAACGCTGGCGGAATGCCCGTGGCATGAAGATGCCGGGCGCTCAGCAGGCTTTCGGTGATTGAGCGTGGCGACAGATGACTGGCCGCCGAGCCGCGACGGAAATATTCGACTTGCGGATCACTGCCATCGTCGGTGCGCGACTTGAACTGGAAACCGGTGGGGTGCGCTGTGTCGACATCGACATGGCTGCAATCGAGACCTTCTCGGGCCAACGTCTGTACGACAAAGCGCCCCAGGGAGTCGTCACCGACGCGGCTCAGCCAGGCAACGTTGAACCCCAGGCGCGAAAGGCCGATCGCGACATTGCTGTCGGCCCCGGCAATACGCTTGTGGAATTGCTCGACCGCAGCCAAGTCACCGGTGTGCTCGGCCACCAGCATCGCCATGGTTTCGCCGAACGAGAGGATATCGATCTCAGACATGAGCAGGCTCCAGACGGGATTGGCCGAGACGGGCGAGGGCGGCGACGTGCTCGGTGGTGAGTTGCACCAGGTCCTCGCCCTGCAACGGATACTCGGCCGCGCGCATAACGCCTTGGGCCATGTGCCGCAAGAGTTGTTCCCACAGATGCAGGTCGCTGACGGCCGGCGGCACCGCCACCAGCTTGCCGTCGGCGCGGCGTGCCACGGCTTTGCAATGCACATAGCCGACATGGCGACCGAGCAGGCGTGCAGCGTTGGTGGCGGACTGGTCTTGCCACTGCCAATTGCCGATGTCGAAGGTCATCTTGATCGGCAGATTATGCTGTTCGACAGCGGCGAAGAAACGCTGGAACGGTTCGATCCGGCCGCCGTGCAGGGTCTGGTCGTTTTCCACCAGCAACTGCACCGGGCTGTTTTCGAGCCGTTGTTGCAGCGCCGACAGATCGCAGTTGTCGGTGAAGTAGCCAAGAGAAACCTTCAACCACTTCGAACCGAACGCCTCGGCGTGTTGCAGAGCGGTGATCAACTCGGGATTGGGCTGTGCCTGGCCGGCGAGCCACAGCTCGGTCGGCGATGAATAAATGCTTTGCAGGCCCTGCGCCTGGGTGGCGGCGCTTAGCCGGGCGGGCACTTCACGGGTCAGCAATTCCTCGCGCCACTCGATGCGATCGGCACCGGCGGCGGCCAGAATGTCGATAAAAAAGTCTTGCCCACGTTGACGCACAAGCTCAGCGCCGTAGCTCGACAGGCTGATGGAAACGGCAGGTTTATTCATTGTTCTATACCTCTGAAACCGGTTTCATTTTTGTTCAAAAAAATCAGCTGCTGTGTTGTTCTAGCGAGCCTCATCGCTGGCAAACCAGCTCCCACAGTGTCCGTGGCGCACACAGAACCTGTGGGAGCTGGCTTGCCAGCGATGAGGCCAGATCCTTCACCGCAAATTCCCCAGGGTCGACCCCCGCTCAACCAACACCGGCGCAAAATCCAGCACTCGCGCCGCCTCACCATGCCCACGCAAACGCTTGAGCAAACACTCAAACGCCCGCGCGCCAATCTCTGCCGTCGGCTGAGCCAGCGCAGTAATCCCGCTGCCCACCAACGGATACCAATCCAGATCATCCAGGGCGATCAGCCCGACATCCTCAAACAACCGCGAACCGATCTTGCGCAACGCGTGAGTCGCCGCCAGCGCCGCCACACCATTGGCGCAAAACAACGCCTTCGGCCCGACAGCGGGCGTGTTTAAAAAAGTTTGCAGATGAGTGGCCAGATCCGCGCCAGTCTCCAGCACCGCCCCGGTCAGTGCGGAGCGCTGTGCAACCTGCGCCTGAAAACTGTTGACTCGCTCGATCCGCGAACTGGTCCCGTCATAGGGCTCGGTCACCAGCAACACGTCCCGATAACCGCGCTGTTCAAGATGGGCGAGGGCCATCTCCACTGCCTGCGGGTTGTTCAACCCGACCATGTCGCTGTCGAGCCCGTCGACTTTGCGGTCCACCAGCACCATCGGCATTTCGCGATGCAGTTCATGCAACTCGTCACGATGATGGCCGAGGGTGTTCACGATCAGCCCTTCGATGTTGTACGAGCGCAACAGCGCCAAGTGCTGGCGTTCCTGCTCGTCATCACGGTCGGTGTTGCACACCACCAGACTGTAGCCTTGCGCACGGCAGGCGGTTTCCACGCCGTGCATTACAGCAATCGAATAAGGGTTACGGATATCGGCCATCAACATGCCGATCAGGCGCGTGCGCCCGCGCTTCAGGCCACGAGCCATTTGATTGGGACGGTAGCCGAGTTCGCTGATGGCCTGCTCGATGCGCAGGGCAATGGCATCGGAGAGCAGGGCGCGATCATCGCCGATGAAGCGCGAGACGCTGGCCTTGGACACGCCTGCGCGTTCGGCAACGTCAAGCATGGTGACGCGGCTGCGAAGGGCCCTGGAGAAGTCGCTCATGCATGAACCTTGTTGTTATTGAGTGAAGCTGAAACCGGTTTCAGTGAACGTCAACAGCGCAAGTTCGTCAAGCCGAGTATTAGCGAGAACCCTGATCGGATCCGACGAACGGTGCAAATACCTGTCAGATATGACAGTAGGCAATAAGAGCGTGAAGCCTTCTAATCCATTCAGACGATGTTAAATATTTCGAGATGCTATTGGCTCCCAAGGACTTCGCTATGCCCACGCAACGCAAGAAAGATGACGCTGGAGTTTTACTGGCCGATCCTCCGACCGTTGACGGCGTTCCGGACAGTGATCCTGATGGACGGTTACCTGCGGAAGTTTTGCTCAACGGTGGCGTGGCAAGAGTGCCTCTATGGCCTATCCATGCCGATACCCCTGGGAAGACGGATTTACTGGAAGTGTTCTGGCGGCAGGATGCCGTCACTACCCTGATATACAGTGATCCCAAAGCTGGACCGATTACCGAAACCGAATTCTTGATACCACTTGACAAGGATTTGTTTAAGGGGGATGGAGTTGCTTTTCTTTATTACCGGGTAAGGCCTCAACCCTTTGGTAACCCGTTAACGTCCGAAGAAAAGAAGCTGACCATTGATCGCAGTGTTATTCCCCTACCGCTTTTATTGGATGCGCAGTTTCCTGATGTGGATTTTTGGGGATATTTAAACTGCGAAACTGTAAGGCCGATATGGAATGGTGTTTATGTAAAAGTGCCCTTTCAGGATTTAATGGAGAACGATGTTTGTGAGCTGTCGTGGCGTGGTTTTTCAGTGCTTAATGGTAGTGAAGAATTTTATGTTGAAGGTACGGCAGGACAACTGAGTCATGTATTGAGCAGGGCGGAAGCCGATAATAGGAATGGGTTTACATTACCATCTATTCCATTTTCCCCCTACTTGCAGCAGCTCATCAATAATTGCTCCATCACTGCGATGTATAAAATCAGAAGGGCGGGCGATTACATTGGACAGTCGCGGAACGCATTAGCAAAAATCGATCGTCTTGTAGTGGGCAGTGACCTGCCCTGTGGGCCTGCATTGAATTAATGTTGAGTCGTTATGGCTGGAGGCGAGCATTTAAGTTTTTCAATGCTGGTGCGAGGTTGTGTGGTTGGGTAAACGTTGAATCCTCACCTGTGAGGAACTGAGTAATGGACGAGGAGAATATCAAATGAATGCTAAGCAAGAACTTTCCGAAGTTGATCGGTTGGCAGTCGAGAGCAGAATAAATTTGCCTTTGGCCGGCCCGCCACCTGTGGTGGATGACATTATTAGTTCCACGGATAGGCGAGTGTATGCGACTAAACTATTGCCGGGAGCCAAACTCCCGGTGAAGTTGCCAAGATGGCCTATCGATATGGTTGATGACAGGGTAGTACCGCAAATACGTCAGCAGGGCACTACTGCCTGGACAACCGTTAGCCCATTTAACGCAGGCCCTGTTGCCGGGCGTCCTACGGAGTATTTGATCGAAATTGACTCCGACCTATTGTTGGAAGTCAATCCTCCAGTAATCCCGACGACGTGGGAACTTCGATACCGTGTCGAACCGCAACCGGTTGGTAACCCATACACCTCAGACATTACAACAATCATCATCGACAGACGTGCGCCTTATCAAGCCGTGCCTGGTGGGTCGAAAGCTCGTCCCACAATCCCCGTGCTGCCTGCTCTATCGCCTGGAAACCTGATCGACGAAGATTTTATCACGCGTAACTCGCCAAACGCAGTTATTAATTTTACCCACAGCTATCAGAATCCGTTGCCAGATGACGTTTTGCGCTTTTACATCAGCAGGGTTTATTCTGCGACTAATCCGGAGTTGCCCATATATGAGGGGCCCGCAAGCGCACTTATTAATATCAGTATTAACAAGTTCAGATTGCTTGATCCGCAGGCTGTTTATGCGTATTACACAATTACTGATGGAGTGACGAATGTTAGTAATTTATCGTCCGCCGTGGGAGTGAAAGTCCGTTTTGCGCCTTTGCCAGTGCTTGAAGAGCCTATCGTTGATCTGGCGGAAACCGATAAATTAATTGATCTTAAAGATTCAGCCAATACAACGGTCAAGTTAAAAAGGGTAGACAATATCCTGAATGATGATGAAGTCCGGGTGCAGTGGGGTGGCCAAAATCTTGGCGAATTTACATTCGGAACGAATGATCCATTGACAGTGCCAGTACCCTTTAATGATATTTTCAACGAATACTACGATGGTGACCCGGATATCACAACGGACAAACCTGTGACTATTGTTGCAACCCTGTTACGCGGTACCGAGGCTATCAGTGATTCCGATCTTGAAATCGATGTGAATATCTACTATCCAGGCCCCGTTAACCCGACCGACCCTACTCCTCCCAATGGTTTGTTGGAAGATCCGCATATCACGAGCACAACAGTAGAGGACATCCTTGAACCTGTTGACTATAACAAAGATCACACGGTGACTGTCCAACTCTGGACGGATATTGACAAACCCGTAAGGTCCGGGCAACAAATTCACGGTGAGTATGAAGGGGAGCGTTTCGGCCCGGAATTCCTCAACGACGGGGATACCAGCGTGACACTTACTTTGCCGTGGGCTGTTATTAATGACGGCGGGCTGGGTCTCGACAAGAAACTTCAATATTTTGTATCCGATATTGGCGGGGTAAATGAGAATCCATCGCCGATTACCATCGTCACCAATAACGCCATTGTGGTTGATCTGGATGCACCAGTCGTTGCGCGAGAGTCTGGCAATACTATTTATTGCGAGGATCTCACCGAAACTGGTTTCGGACTGAAAGTTCGTATCCCCGGTAATGCAACTCATCTGCTGGACGGCAGAAATGTGATTCTCTACGCCCAAGGGTACCGCGATGCTGCAATGACTCAAGAGTCCCCTAATACAGCATTCCAGTCTGCGCCACACACTATAGCCGGAGGGGAAGGCACTACCGGGTTCGATATGACCATTACGCCATATGACCCAATCATCAGAGATATTCCGTTGCCACCGCCTGATCCAATTCCAACTCCTCCTGGCGATTACCGCGGGTGGTGGAAGATTTGGTACTCGGTGGAGATCAGCGGAACAGAATTTCTTTCGTTGGAGTTCGACAGCCCGATCTACCTCGTCAACCCGATAGGCGAGTATTGCGAGGATCAATGAAGTTTGTGTAGTTGTTTCCCGTCACGGCAGTTACCCGACCGCCGTGGCGGTCATTGTTGAGTTGCAATTAGTCCGACAACCAGAGGAGGATTAATCCTCTCTATTCTCAGAGTTTTCCTACATCGAATGTGCGTGTGTGACGATAATCTTTCCGCCCTTCGGTTGGGCATTTTGATAACGAGTTGTCGAGCCGATTCTTTATAATTCGGTAAGTTTGGTGAAATCCTATGTCGACAGTTAGCAAGCAAAGAATTATCAGAAAGTGGTCGCCAGGCTTGATGTTGATACTTTTCTGTTCTTCTGGTGCGCAAGCGCGAATCCTTAATCCTGGTGAAAATGAGACTCTTACGCCTGCATCCCCGATCGAGAGCTGGATTTTTGGTACAGGTTCTACCTTGACTGTCAACGGAGCAGAGACTCTCGATATTTCAACTTCTGGCGGGACGTTGAATGTCAACTCCGGCCAAACTCGAGAAGTGGAGGCTACAGAGGGAACTCAAGTCAATCTGAATGATGCGACGGTCTCTGGCGCAAGCGGTTCTATTACGCTATCGCTGATTAATAGTTCAGCAAACATTTCTGGATCAACAATCTCAGGGTTAGCCATCGGCATGCAGGCTGTTCGTGAGCAAGGCACCCAGACCGGTTCGGTTGTCAACATGCAGAACAGCACTGTTCAAGGAACGACGGGAGGGGCTTTCTTGACATCTTTTAGTGTCCTTAACATGAGTAACAGTACCGTGCAGGGCACAGGGGCCGATAGTTTTGGTTTGTCGCTTTCGGGTGGTTCCGCCAATCTGGGTGCGAACTCGAAAGTTATTGGTGATCTAAACGGCGTGATTTATGGGCTGGATACTTCGAACGAACAACTCAGCCAGCTAGTATTGGATAAGTCGAGCATAGAAGGCAAAACCGGCGCGGCCATTGTCGTTGATTTAGGTCTTAGCCCGTTGGGGCCGTTGGTCATTCAGGTGTTGAATGGCTCAACTCTGTCAGGGGGGAACGGTTCGATTCTGGAAGTCGCCGGAGGTACGTCTGTTGATTTCAATGTCGAGAATAGCCAGCTAAATGGCAATGTTATTGTCGAGCGCGGCAGTGCAGTGAATGTTTCGTTGGATAAAAGTGCGTCTTTAACGGGTGATTTGCAGAATGTCTCAATACTAAGTCTCAGCAACAACAGCGCTTTCAACGGGTTATTCAAAGGAAATGCAGTTGATGGCTCAAGCGTGAAAGTCGAAAGCAGCTCCACGTTTACCGGGAATGTCGAGAACGTAACAAACTTTATCCTTAATGATTCTGCCTGGGTTCTGGCTGGTAACAACCAGGTCGGCAATCTGGAAATGGCAGGAGGAACGCTCGATTTCGCTCGGGGACAAACCTTTTACAGGTTGGACGTCGAAAATCTGTCTGGCAATGGCTTTCTAAAAATGGCCACTGATTTCGGCACCCAACAAACGGACTTCCTCAATGTCACAAACCGCGCAGAAGGTAATTACGAGCTTTCAGTGACGGCGACCGGCAGCAAACCCACAAGTAGCGAACCGATCCAGTTGGTCAAGGTGGCCACTGGAGAAGCGAACTTTGCGCTGAGCAACGGCTCGGTAGATGCAGGCGCTTTCACTTACAAGTTGTTCGAGGAAGGCGACGGCTGGTTTCTTCGACCTGATACGCAAATCAGTACCAGTACCCGCTCTGTACTGGCCATCGCCAATACCGCACCTACGGTGATTGATGCGGAACGCACTCTGCTCAACACGCGAATGGGGGACCGTCGGTTGACAGGCGGTGGCGGCGGAGTCTGGACGCGCACCTATGGCAATCGTTACAGCGTGCAGAACGGATACGGTGATGGCTATAGCCAGACTCAACAAGGGCTGGTCATTGGAGTCGATACCCGTTTGGCAGAAAGCGACTGGCTAGTGGGAGCGATGATGGGATACAGCAAAACCGATCTCGATTTGAAACATGGCAGTACGGGCACAGTCGACAGCTATTCAGTGGGTGGCTACCTGACAAAACTTGACACCCAGACCGGCTTTTACATAGATGCAGTCGCGAAGATCAACAGCTTCGATAATAAATTGAATGTCAGCATGAGCGATGGCGAACGCAGCAAAGGAGACTACAACACTCATGGTTTAAGTGGGTCGCTGGAAGTAGGCAAGCAATATGACTTGACCTCCAATTTTTTTCTGGCCCCGTTTGTTCAAGTCAACGCAGCGGTGATATCCGGTAAGCACTATGCACTTGACAATGGACTTGAGGTCGACAGCCAACTTACACGCTCACTGGTTACCAAGGGGGGAGTGTATGTGGGCAGCCAGATAGATTTGGGCAATGGGCAGAAAATTCAGCCTAGAGTGCGTTTAGCGATGGGCCATGAGTTCATTAAGTCTAATGCGGTCAATGTCAACGAAAGCCGCTTCAATAACGACACGTCGACCACAAGCATGGAGCTGGCAGGTGGTATTAACTGGGCTTTGCCGAACGGTGTGCAGGTATTTGCCGAAGCGGGTTCGAGTCAAAGCAAGACGGTCACCCAGGAATACAATATGAGCGTTGGCTTCAGCATAGCGTTCTAAATTTATATCTTCAAAAAAGGAGGCGAAAGCCTCCTTTTTATTGTCTTTCATCGGTCATTCAAATACGTTTTACCCAATGCTCTGCGATCAAATCGAACGCGATGGTAAGTTCATGATGCTTTGGCGCTTCCAGGTCGTCACTGACTGTTGCGCTGATATTGCCGCTCACCGAACCAACCGCTGCGTCAAAATCTATGGCTGTTGTAGCAGCGCTTGTGGAGTACTCAGAAGGTGGAACTTCTGCCGTATTGCTGTAGAGAATTCGCAGATCCTCATTTGCACGGACCGGTTTGTTATTTTCCGGAGACTTTAGAAAAATAATCCTGATGCTCTGAATATGGTTGGTTGTCGAGTCACGATAACGTGCCTCAATCGTCCAGCGAGCAGGTTCCCCCTCCTGTGGATAGTTCACCTTTTTGAACGTCGCCTGAAAATCAATAGGCTCTGACTTGTCGATAGACGCGCTGAAGGTATTATCGAGCGGGGAATACTTTACGACAGGCGTAGGCAATTTTCGTGCTGTACTCATGAGTTTATCTCCATCATTGAAGTCGCAAGAGGATCCAGTGGACCATCATTCAAATCGAGCCACGGGAACTGCATCAAAGCGCGAATAGGAGTGGCTGTAAACTGTCAGACTTCACAGTTTACAGAAGGCGGTTTTTATGAGTTGTCAGGAATATTGATAGCGTACTGCATGACGATGTATCCACCCAGACGCAGATTCCCTTTATTGTCTGTTATTTCCCTAAATGTTTGAGAACGCAACACCGATAGTAAATGCCGCCTGATTAAAGGGGAGCAATCGAGTGCGCGTCTATACAGCTTCGGAGATTCGACGAGTTTCAGCCAAACAGTCCCGCCGCGATGTTGATTGAAAACCCCAGAATCGCCGTATTGAACACAAACCCGATCAATGACTGCGCCAGCACGATCTTGCGCATGTCCCGTGTCGCAACGCCGACATCAGCCGTCTGCACGGCCACGCCGATGGTGAACGAGAAGTACAGAAAATCCCAATAATTCGGCGTTGTAAGTCCTTCAGCAAAGCGCAATGCCGGTTCCCCGCCATCCCACGTGTAATACAACCTTGCGTAATGCACGCAGAAAATCACCCCGATCAACAACCATGAGCCGATGACAGTCAGCGCGGTGAAGCCGTAGTGCAGGAGTTTGCGCGTGGTTTCCAGATCCCTGCTGCCCGACAGTTCGAAGGTGATGGTCGCCAGACTGGCGAGGGCGGCAATGCACACCACGAACAGCACCAGCCCGGCGTTTTCGTCTTCGACTTCAGCGATACGTTTGACGTCCGGGGCCTTGGCACGCACGGTCAGCCAGAACATCAGAATCAGGTACGTCCAGACGCCCGCGTTCCAGCCGATGAGGATTTTGCTGACGATGGAGTCGGCGGGGGCCAGCAGGCCAGTGGCGAGGCCGAACAGAGTTGCGGCGGAGAGGCGAGGGTGGGTGCGGGCGAGGAAGCGCATGGAGACTCACATCAGTGATGGATCCCTGCACCATAGCGCACGCCACCGGGCTTTTGTAGGAGCTGCCGCAGGTTGCGATCTTTTGATCTTGTTTTTTAAAAGCAAAGTCAAAAGATCGCAGCCTGCGGCAACTCCTACAGTTTGGATCAGTGGGGTTTGGTGAATCGTTGTACGAGCTTCATGACGACGACGAAGAACACCGGGACGAAGATGACTGCCAACGTGGCTGTGATCATCCCGCCGATCACCCCGGTGCCGATGGCTTGCTGGCTCGCCGAACTGGCGCCGGTGGCAATCGCCAGCGGGACCACGCCGAGGATGAAGGCCAGCGAGGTCATCACGATCGGACGCAAACGCAAGCGTGCGGCTTGCAGCGTGGCGTCGATCAAATCGTGGCCTTCGTCGTACAGGCTCTTGGCGAACTCGATGATCAGGATCGCGTTCTTCGCCGACAGACCGATGATGGTGATCAGGCCGACCTTGAAGAATACGTCGTTGGGCATCCCGCGCAGCGTCACTGCCAGTACCGCGCCGAGCACACCCAGCGGCACCACCAGCAACACCGAAGTCGGAATCGACCAGCTCTCATACAATGCCGCCAGACACAGAAACACGATCAGCAGCGACAAACCGAGCAGAATCGGTGCCTGACTACCGGACAAGCGTTCCTGCAACGACAACCCCGTCCATTCCTGGCCCAGGCCTTTCGGCCCTTGCGCGACAAGGCGTTCAATCTCGGCCATGGCCTCACCGGTGCTGTGGCCCGGCGACGGTTCGCCGGAAATCGCAATCGCCGGATAGCCGTTGTACCGGGTCAGTTGCGCCGGGCCTTGAATCCACTTGGCCTGCACGAAGGCCGACAGCGGCACCATTTTCCCTGCGTTATTGCGCACGTGCATTTTCAGCAAGTCATCGACCTGACTGCGTTGATCGCCTTCAGCCTGCACGACGACACGCTGCATCCGACCCTGATTGGGGAAGTCATTGACGTAGGTCGAGCCCACCGCGCTGGACAGCACACTGCCGATATCGGCAAACGACACGCCCAAGGCATTGGCCTGCTTGCGGTCCACTTCCAGTTGAACCTGCGGTGCTTCGGCCAGCGCACTTTCACGCACATTCATCAGCACCGGACTTTTTTCGGCAGCTGCCAGCAACTCGGTGCGCGCCTGCATCAGTGTTGCGTGGCCGAGGCCACCGCGATCCTGCAGGCGGAACTCGAAGCCGCTGGACGTGCCGAGGCCGTCCACGGGGGGCGGCAGCACGGAAAACGCCATGGCGTCCTTGATCTGGCTCAAGGCGATGTTGGCGCGGTCGGCAATCGAGCTGGCCGAGTCGTCGCTACCGCGCTGCGACCAATCCTTCAGCGTCGAGAACGCCAATGCCGCGTTTTGCCCACTACCGGAGAAGCTGAAACCCAGAATCACCACACTGTCACTGATGCCTGGCTCGCCAGCGTTATGTGCTTCAAGCTGTTCGGCCACTTGCACCGTACGGTTTTTGGTCGCGCCGGGTGGCAGTTGAATGTCAGTGATCGTGTAGCCCTGATCTTCCACCGGCAAAAACGAGGAGGGCAGACGCATGAAGCAAATACCCAGACCAACCAGCAACACGACGTAGATTAGCAGATACCGCCCGGTGCGTTTCAGCGCATAGCCGACCCAACCCTGATAGCGGTTGGTCAGTTGCTCGAAGCGGCGGTTGAACCAGCCGAAGAAGCCGCTCTTCTCGTGGTGCTCGCCTTTGGCAATTGGCTTGAGCAGCGTTGCGCACAGTGCCGGCGTCAACGTCAGGGCGAGGAACGCCGAGAACAGAATCGATGTCGCCATCGACAACGAGAACTGCTGGTAAATCACTCCGACCGAACCCTGCATGAACGCCATCGGTATGAATACCGCCACCAGCACCAAGGTGATGCCGATGATCGCGCCAGTGATCTGCGTCATTGCCTTGCGCGTGGCTTCCTTGGGAGACAGGCCCTCGGTGGCCATGATCCGTTCGACGTTCTCCACCACGACAATGGCGTCGTCAACCAGAATGCCGATGGCCAGCACCATGCCGAACATGGTCAGCACGTTGATCGAGAACCCCATCGCCAACATGGTGGCGAACGTGCCCATCAGCGCCACCGGCACCACCAGTGTCGGGATCAGTGTGTAGCGCACGTTCTGCAGGAACAGGAACATCACCGCAAACACCAACAGCATCGCTTCGCCGAGGGTATAGACCACCTTGGTGATCGAGACCTTCACGAATGGCGAGGTGTCGTATGGGATCTTGTATTCCACGCCGGCCGGAAAGTAGCGCGACAACTCGTCCATCTTTGCCCGCACCAGCGTCGCGGTGTTCAGTGCGTTGGCGCCCGGCGACAACTGCACGCCAACGGCGGTGGACGGCTTGCCATTGAGGCGAGTGCCGAATTGATATTCCTGACTGCCGATCTCGACCCGCGCCACATCTCCAATACGAACGGTGGAACCGTCCGGGTTGGCCTTGAGCACGATGTCGGCGAATTCCTGCGGCGTCGACAACTGGCCTTTGACCAGAATCGTCGCGGTGATTTCCTGCGTCGACGGCGCAGGCAGATCGCCGATGCTGCCCGCCGACACCTGGGCGTTCTGCGCGACGATGGCGGCGTTGACGTCTGCCGGGGTCAGGTTGAAACCGATGAGCTTCTGCGGATCGATCCAGATGCGCATGGCCCGTTCGGCACCATACAACTGTGCTTTGCCAACACCATCCAGGCGCTTGATTTCGTTCATCACGTTGCGCGCCAGATAATCGCTGAGCGCTACGTCGTCGAGTTTGCCGTCGCTGGACGTCAGGCTGATCAGCAACAGGAAACCGGAGGAGACTTTCTCTACCTGTAAACCTTGCTGGTTCACCGCTTGTGGCAAGCGCGACTCGACTACCTTGAGGCGGTTTTGCACGTCGACCTGCGCCAGTTCCGGGTTGGTACCCGGTTGGAACGTTGCCTTGATCGTGGCGCTGCCCAGGCTGCTTTGCGATTCGAAGTACAACAGGTGATCGGCGCCGTTGAGCTCTTCCTCGATCAGGCTGACCACGCTTTCATCGACGGTCTGCGCCGACGCGCCGGGGTACACGGCGTAGATTTCGATCTGTGGCGGCGCGACGTCGGGGTATTGCGCCACTGGCAATTGCGGGATGGCCAGCGCACCGGCCAACAGGATGAACAAGGCGACCACCCAGGCAAATACGGGGCGCTCGATAAAGAACTGCGGCATATAAAAGCGTCCTGCTTACTGACCAGAGGTCTGGGCGAGTGGAAGAGGGGTGTCGTCAATCTGCACCTTGTCACCGGGGCGGGCGTGTTGCAGGCCTTCAATAACGATGCGGTCGCCGGGCTTGAGGCCACCAGTGACGATCCAGCGATTGTTTTGCACGGCGCCCAGCTGCACCGTTTGTTCGGCTACACGCATTTGCTCATCGACGGTCAACACTTGCGCAATACCGGCACTGTCACGCTGCACCGCGCGTTGCGGGACGGTGATGCCGTTCTGGATGGTGCCCTGTTCCAGGCGCACGCGGATGAAGCTGCCGGGCAACAGGTCGAGATCGGGATTGGGGAACTCGCTGCGCAGAATGATCTGGCCGGTGCCCGGGTCGACGGTGATGTCGCTGAACAAAAGTTTGCCCGGCAGCGGATACAGACTGCCGTCGTCCTGAATCAGGGTGGCCTTGACCTGATCCTGCCCGACTTCCTGCAAATGCCCGGAGCGGAACGCCCGGCGCAGTTCGTTGAGTTCGCGGGTCGACTGGGTGAGGTCGGCATAAATCGGGTTGAGTTGCTGAATCAGCGCTAACGGCGTGGTTTCGTTCTGGCCGACCAGTGCGCCTTCGGTGACTAGCGCACGGCCAATACGGCCCGAAATCGGTGCGGTGACGGTGGCGTAACCCAGGTTCAGCTTCGCCCGTTCCACCGCGGCTTTGCTGGCGGCGACATCGGCGGCCGTTTGCCGGGCATTGGCGCGGGCGTTGTCGTAGTCCTGGGCGCTGATGGCCTTGTCGTCGATCAACTGCGCGTAGCGCTGCTCTTGCAACTTCGCCTGAAAGGCATTGGCCTCGGCCTTGCGCAAGGCGGCATCGGCGCTGTCCAGATCTGCCTTGAACGGTGCCGGATCGATGCGGAACAGCACGTCGCCCTTTTTCACGTCGCTGCCTTCGCGGTAGGTGCGTTGCAGCACCACGCCGGGCACCCGGGCACGCACTTCGGCAATGCGCGGCGCGGCGATGCGGCCGCTGAGTTCGCTGCTGATCGAAAGGGGGCGGGCTTCGATGGTCTCGGTGCGCACGGTGGCTGGCGGCGCCTGCTCTTCGGCGTTCGAAGACGAGTCACAGGCGCTCAGCGTCAGCGCCATGGCGATCAGGCCGAGCCCGGCCAGCAGTTTGTTCGACATTTACCACCCCCAATATTGATGCCCGCATCCTACGGGCAGTTGCCGAGAGTAGCGGTGAAGCTTTGTAGGCGCTGTGTGAAATTGTGTAAGGGTTTTACTCAGAAACGGGTGAGGGCGTATATCCTTCAGCCCTTGAAATTTATTGCGACAGTTCAATAGCTATCGCGAGCAGGCTCACTCCTACAGTGTTTGTGGCGGTCACAAAATGTGTGGCTGACGTAGAACCAAAGTAGGAGTGAGCCTGCTCGCGATGAGGCCCGACCCGTCGCCACAGCACTTTCTGGATCACCCATGCCCAACATCCTCCTGGTCGAAGACGACACCGCCCTCGCCGAACTGATTTCCAGCTACCTGGAGCGCAACGGTTATTCCGTCAGCGTGATTGGCCGTGGCGACCATGTGCGTGAGCGGGCGCGGGTCAATCCACCGGATCTGGTGATCCTCGATCTGATGCTGCCGGGGCTCGACGGCCTGCAAGTCTGCCGTTTGCTGCGCGCCGACTCGGCGACGCTGCCGATCCTGATGCTCACCGCCCGCGATGACAGCCACGATCAGGTGCTGGGCCTGGAAATGGGCGCTGACGATTACGTCACCAAACCCTGCGAACCGCGCGTGTTGCTTGCACGGGTGCGTACTTTGCTGCGCCGCAGTAGCCTGGGCGAACCGTTGACGGTCAACGACCGCATCGTCATGGGCAACCTTTGCATCGATTTGTCCGAACGCACCGTGAGCTGGCGCGATCAGCCGGTCGAGTTGTCCAGCGGCGAGTACAACTTGCTGGTGGTTTTGGCGCGACACGCCGGCGAAGTGCTCAGCCGCGACCAGATTCTGCAACGTTTGCGCGGTATCGAATTCAACGGCACTGATCGTTCGGTGGACGTGGCGATTTCCAAGCTGCGGCGCAAGTTCGATGACCATGCCGGCGAGGCGCGCAAGATCAAGACGGTGTGGGGCAAGGGTTATCTGTTCAGCCGTTCCGAATGGGAATGCTGATCTGATGTTTCGCATCCTGTTTCGTCTGTATCTGGTGACGATTGTCTCGTACAGCGCGGCCATCTATCTGGTGCCGGATCTGGTGGTCATGGCGTTCCGGGAGCGCTTTGTCACCTACAACCTCGACTACTCTCGTGGCCTGCAATCGCTGATCACCAAACAGTTTCACGCCGTGCCGCAGGACCAATGGCCCGCCGTGGCAGCGTCGATGGACAAGGACTTCCAGCCGCTGCACATCGTGCTGGCGCGCATCGACGATGCCGAATTCACCGCCATCGAGCGTGAGCGACTGCTGCGTGGCGAGAACGTGGTGCGTATCGGCGATTGGGGCTGGCGCACACTTGCAGTCGCACCGCTGGACGACAACATGGCGGTGCAAATGGTGGTACCGCCAGACCCGATGGACGTCGATCTGTTGTACTGGAGCATCAACGTATTGATCGGCGCAACGCTACTCGCCTGTCTATTGATGTGGCTGCGTCCACACTGGCGCGATCTGGAGCGCCTCAAGGGCACTGCCGAGCGTTTTGGTAAAGGTCATCTGAGCGAACGCACGAACATCGCCTCGAGTTCGAACATCGGCAGCCTGGCCAATGTGTTCGACACCATGGCCGGCGACATCGAGAACCTGCTCAACCAACAGCGCGACCTGCTCAATGCGGTCTCCCACGAATTGCGCACGCCGTTGACGCGCCTGGATTTCGGTCTGGCGCTGGCTCTGTCCGACGACTTGCCGGCTGCGAGCCGCGAGCGCTTGCAGGGCTTGGTCGCGCATATCCGTGAGCTGGATGAATTGGTGCTGGAGTTGCTGTCGTATAGCCGCTTGCAGAACCCTGCGCAGTGTCCGGAACAGGTCGAAGTGTCGCTGGACGAATTCATCGACAGCATTCTGGGGAGTGTCGACGAAGAACTGGAGTCGCCTGATATCGTCATTGATGTGCTGTTGCACGGACAACTCGAGCGCTTCTCGCTTGATCCGCGACTGACTGCCCGGGCGATCCAGAATCTGGTGCGCAATGCCATGCGTTACTGCGAAAAGCGCATTCAAATTGGCGTACAGGTTTGTGCAAAAGGTTGCGAGATCTGGGTCGATGACGACGGCATTGGCATTCCCGACGATGAGCGCGAGCGAATTTTCGAACCGTTCTATCGACTTGATCGCAGCCGTGACCGGGCCACCGGTGGTTTTGGCCTGGGGCTGGCGATCAGCCGCCGCGCACTGGAAGCGCAGGGCGGAACGCTGACGGTCGAATCCTCGCCATTGGGCGGAGCGCGATTCCGGCTTTGGTTGCCCACGAACGCCTGATCCGCAAAGCCCTGTAGGAGCTGTCGAATGAAACGAGGCTGCGATCTTTTGATCTTGTTTTTATGGATCAAGATCAAAAGATCGCAGCGTGCCGCAGCTCCTGCAGTTCAGAGCAGGTCGGTGGATTGGAGCAAACCGACCCCGGCGCTCTGCATCCGGTCAATCGCTGCCGCCAGCGATCCATCCAGATCAATCGCCCGGCACGCATCCAGCACCACAAACGCATTGAACCCCGCCGCCCGTGCATCCAGCGCCGAGAACATCACGCAGAAATCCAGCGCCAGACCGACCATGTAGACCGTGTCGATTCCGCGCTCTTTCAAGTAGCCGGCCAACCCCGTGGTGGTGCGCCGATCGGCCTCAAGAAACGCCGAATAACTGTCGATGTCAGGATTGCAGCCCTTGCGGATGACCAACTGGGCATGTGGCAGGTGCAGTTGCGGATGGAACTCGGCACCGGCAGTGTCTTGCACACAATGGTCGGGCCACAGTTTCTGCTCGCCGTAAGGCAGTTGAATAACCTCGTAGGGCTGACGGCCGGGGTGGCTGGAAGCGAATGAGGCATGTCCTTTCGGGTGCCAGTCCTGGGCAATGACAACCTGGGTGAACTGGCGCGCGAGCTGGTTGATCAGCGGCACAATCCGGTCGCCTTCAGGCACCGGCAGACTGCCGCCGGGGATGAAGTCGTTCTGAACGTCGATCACCAGTAATGCAGTGCGCGAAGCAGTAGTCATGGGTGGATCCTCCTTGGAAATCACTTGCTCAGCATAGAAGTGGTTTTTTCATACAGCCAAACGGCTTCTCAATAAATCCGCTTTCTCCGACAACCCTGTGGCGGTGTCATGACCGATGAGCATCCAGGCATGTTCACGCTCGGTCCAATACACCACGTTCATCTGGTGCCGACGCTCGTGCGCCAAGGGCTGCCTGCCGCTGTTCGAGCGCGTCACGCATAACGCCAATGGCCCATGCCGGGCGTCCAGATACACGATCTGCGCAATCGGTACACCGTCGTATTCGAGCATCTGCGCACGTTTGAATTCGGCGCCTGGCAGTTTCAATCCGGCGGGTGAAAGATTCAGGCCAAGGCGAGCATCCAGAGTACGCAACTGCGCACGCTGTGTTGCCTCATCCGTGGGCAGATGGTCGAGAGTCTGCGGCACGTACAGCGCCATATAGTCGCCGACCAAACCGCGCCAGTTATGCGGTTGCTGTGCCTGCCAACCGAGAAACAAGCGGTCGGCCAGCACGCCGCCCGCCACTAATGCAGCGGCGGCGGCACCGATAAACCAGCGTCGACTCAGCCCCGGCTCTTCCGGCGCAGGAATGGCATCCAGGCGCGCTTGCAGACGATCCAGCGGCGCTTGTTGCGCCAGTTCATCGTAGGCGTTCTTGAACGG
The DNA here is from genome assembly GCF_030687715.1 of Pseudomonas sp. FP2196. Taxonomy (GTDB): domain Bacteria; phylum Pseudomonadota; class Gammaproteobacteria; order Pseudomonadales; family Pseudomonadaceae; genus Aquipseudomonas. The sequence goes on along the minus strand of NZ_CP117445.1, from coordinate 3,308,655 downwards.
CAGGCTGCTGCGGCTCAGCCACTGCACGCGCAGGCTGAGCAGCGGATCGTCGGCGATGGCGTTATCGAGCTGGCGGCGATAATCCGGCTCGAGCTCATCGTCCAGATAGGCCACCAGTTGCTCGTCCGAAGGTGTATTCATGAGCGGTCTCCTTCGGTGGGTTTCGGCACGGATTGCAGCGGCGGGTATTCGGCGAGTTTGAGGCGGGCAGTGGCCAGACGACTCATCACGGTGCCGATCGGCACCTGCAGAATCTCGGCGACTTCGCGATAGGACAACCCCTCGACATAGGCCAGGTACACGGTTTCACGTTGAGTTTCAGGCAATGCATCAACGCGACGAATCACTTGTGCGGCCATGACGTGCGTCTGCGCTGCGTGCTCACCGTCGAACGCCAGTTGCCCATCGGCATCGACCTGGCCGGCACCGTGGCGCACGCGGCGGGCACGCACTTCATTGAGCCAGATCGAATGCAGAATGCTCAGCAGCCAACGATCCATGCGCGTGCCGGCCGCGTACTGCGCAGAACGCTCCAGCGCGCGCACGCAAGTGGCCTGCACGAGATCCTCGGCCACGTGCCGATTGCGCGACAGCAGCAAACCGTAGCGCCACAGCCGCGCCAGATGCTGGCCGAGTTCTGCTCTGAATGCCTGATCGCTGACGATGATCGCCTCCGCTAATTGATGCTCAGGTTTTCGTTGAATTGTTGATGGCTTCAGCCAAATCCTGGTACTCCTCGCAGGACGTGCCGCAAATCGATTTGATTTGCTGTAGCTGTTCCTGCGCCAGGTCGACGCGGCCTTTGATCACATAGGCCTCGCCGAGGTATTCGCGCACTTGCGCATACTGCGGATCGAGTTTCACCGATTGCAGGTAATAGCTGATGCCTTCGTCGGTACGGCCCAGTTTGCGCGTGGCATACCCGCGATAGTTCAGGGCCTTGGCGGTGTTCGGTTGCTGCAGGGTATCGAGCAGCGCCAGCGCTTCATCGTAGCGACCGTCCTTGGCGAGGCGATAGGCGTAGTCAGTACGATCAGCGTCGGGCAACAGGCTGCTGGTTTGCAATACGCACTTCTGCGTTTTGCTGTCCCAGACCTGGCCTTTGGGGCATTCGGGCTTCTTGACCGGCTCGCCTTCATCGCCATCGGCAAATGCCAAATGGCTGGACAGGACAGCGGCCAGCAGCAACGGGGCGGCGAACATAACGGAACGGATAGTCATGGGCAAGGCTCCACAGAGGGTTATGTCTGACTTTGAACACCACAGGGTGAAATTTTATTCATTGCTTTGTCAGTGACTGTTCAAGGCAGGCGTAAATTCAAGCGCTATGCTCGTGGGCATCCGCCGTTGATCCGAAGCTTTGCCGCAAGAGGAGTTGCCATGAAAGATCAGGTCCATCACTCAGCCGCCGCCGGCTATAAAACCGCTGCCGACACCTACGTCAAAGGGCGCCCCCATTACCCGCCGCAGGTCAGTGAGTGGCTGACCGCCACATTGAGTCTGGATGGTCATAAAACCGTGATTGATCTGGGCGCTGGCACTGGCAAGTTCACCGGGCGGCTGGTAGCGACCGGCGCGCAAGTGATTGCCGTGGAACCGGTGGCACAGATGCTGGAAAAACTCTCGGATGCCTGGCCGCAGGTACTGGCGGTGAGCGGGACGGCAACGGATTTGCCGTTGCCCGATGCTTCGGTCGACGTGGTGGTCTGCGCCCAGGCGTTTCACTGGTTCGCCAGCACTGAGGCGCTGACGGAAATCGCCCGCGTGCTCAAACCTGGTGGCAAGTTGGGGCTGATCTGGAACCTGCGCGACACCCAAATCAGTTGGGTGCCGAAACTCGATGCAATCGTAAATGCTCTGGAAGGCGACACGCCGCGCTATTACACCGGTGCCTGGCGGGCGGCGTTTCCGCACCCGGCGTTCGGCGCGTTGCAAGTCCAGCATTTTCACCATGGCCACACCGGATCGCCGGAAGACGTGATTTTCAATCGAGTGCGCTCCACCAGTTTTATCGCCGCATTGCCGGACGCGCAGCGGGCGCAGGTCGACGAGCAGATTCGCGCGTTGATCAATGCCGAGCCGCAATTGCGCGGCCGAGACGTCGTAACAGTTCCCTACGAAACCGCGGCCTTCATCGCCGTAAAACTTGGCTGAATCTCCCAGTGGGAGCGAGCCTGCTCGCGAAGGCTGATCCACCATCAACCTAAAATCCGGATCAGCTCAGTTGAGGCACATCGACAACGTTCTTGCGCTCCCGAACCCCACGAACCACCAGATACAACAACGGCCCAACCGACACAAAAACCGCCGTCAGCAACAAATAAGGCACCACCGACAACACAGTCTGCCCGCGCGCCTTGGCATCCTTGACCATCCATACGCCGGCCAGTGTCGCCAGCAAGTAAAGGTCAATCACCACCTGCGCAGTATCCGGGCGCGACATCAGACTGATGCCGAAGTCGATCAGCGACTGCTCGGCCTGAAGCATCACCGAAACGGTATAACCAGCAAAAGCGAGCAAAGCCGTGAGGGGCAGGGCGATAGACATCATGCATTCGTTCCTTGAAGTGATGAGCAGAGTCGCCACCCTACCTTTGTCGCGTGGAATTGGCCATTGACGCGCGAGCACCACTCGGGCTAATTTCCAGCCCATGACTTCCACCGTATTGCGCTGCCAGCCAAGCATTATTACCGCCATTCCTCATTTGGCGGGCTAGCTCACGACTGCAGCACCCAACCCGCCCTAGAGGCGGGTTTTCATTTTCTGTCTCCGGGGTTCTGATCAAAACGTCAGGAGACGACCATGCCGCACAGCGCCGACCAGCAAGCCTTGCTTGAGCAATACGTGAAGAAGATCCTCGCCGCGCCGGTCTACGACATTGCCATACGCACGCCATTGCAGGCCGCGCCGGCGTTGTCCGAAGCACTGGGCAACCGCATCTTGCTCAAGCGCGAAGACCTGCAACCGACGTTCTCCTTCAAGATCCGCGGCGCCTACAACAAACTGGTGCAGTTGAGCGACGAACAGAAGGCGCGCGGGGTGATCACTGCATCGGCCGGCAATCATGCCCAAGGCGTTGCGCTGGCAGCGCGGGAGTTGGGTATTGCTGCCACCATCGTCATGCCGTCGACGACACCCGAACTCAAAGTGCTTGGCGTACGAAGTCGCGGCGGCGAGGTGCTCCTGCAGGGTGAGAGCTTCCCGTTCGCCCTGGCCCATGCGCTGCAACTGGCCGAGCAGACCGGGCGCACCTTCGTTTCGCCTTTCGACGATCCGGAGGTGATCGCCGGGCAAGGTACGGTGGCGATGGAAATCCTCCGTCAGCATCAAGGCGCGCTGGACGCGATCTTCGTTCCGGTCGGCGGTGGCGGTTTGATCGCCGGCATCGCCGCCTACGTCAAATACCTGCGGCCGGAAGTGCGCATCATCGGCGTCGAGTCCGAGCACTCCGCCTGCCTGAAAGCTGCGATGCAGTGGGGGCAGCGCGTTGTACTGCCGAGCGTCGGCACCTTCGCTGACGGTGTGGCCGTGGCGCAGATCGGCGAGTATGGGTTTGAAGTGTGCCGCTTCTGCGTGGACGAAGTGATCACGGTCAGCAACGACGACCTTTGCGCGGCGATCAAGAACATCTACGACGATACCCGCTCGATCACCGAGCCTTCCGGCGCATTGGCCGTGGCCGGGATCAAACAGTATGTGGCGCGAAGCAGCGTCCGGGATCAAACCTTCGTGGCGATCGATTCCGGCGCCAATATCAACTTCGATAGCCTGAGCCACGTCGCCGAGCGCGCCGCTGCAGCGGCGCCGGTGTAATGTCAGGCCTGTTCAATCAAATTGAATTGGCCATTGGTGATCCTGACTTGCTTGTCTTGGTATTTGCCGGTGAATGAAACAGTGCCCTCCAGTCGCTTATTGTCAGGCGACGGCACGGCTTTCAGCGTGACGTCGCCGTCTATGGATAGATAAGCCTCAATACTGCCGGACCTTTGAATGACATAACTTGCCCAAACGTTTCCTGAACTGTCGCCAATCTCATAGGTTCCTGGCGCCACCCCCTTGGCGACGAAGACACTCAGGTGTACCTGCACCGGATCAAATGGGTCTGAAGAGATGTTCTGAGTACCGAAACCTTGCCAGTGTGGAGTCGGTATTGAAGAAAGCCTGTCGATTATTTTCGTAGTGTCCGCGCGGAACAAAGGGCGTTCGCCCCCATTGACGTCGGCAGTAAATACATTGGCAGTGTTTGATTCTGAAAGGCTCATCGCAATGCTCCTGATGCATGAACACGGTGGGAATGAATTCCCGGTGAGTGCTCAAACTACGGCATCAGGATGAGTTGCATAACTGTCAGAGTTGACAGGTATAACCAAGTTGACAATCGCTATTTGATCAACCTGTATTCGTCGCGCTGCTGCTTGCTGCCTGATGGCGATCAGGGCAGCAGCGGGCGCAGGAAGCTGCGTTCATAGCTGACGATGAACTTCTTCTCGACCAGTGATTGCACCAGCGCGGTACTTTCCGGATCGGTCAGGGCGATATGCCGATAGCTTTCGTAATCGGCCAGCGACGGAAAACTGAACAGGCAATAGGCGATATTGCTCGCACCCTCGGACGGCAGGAAGTAGCCGTGGTGGGTGCCGCCGAGGCGTTCGACGATGCCTAGCCAAGCCTTGGCGTAGGCCTCGAATTCGGCCAGTTGATAAGGGTCGATCACGTATTTGACGTGGCAGGTAATCACCGATGACGCTCCTTGTTCAGCTTATTCCTGAAGGGCAGTGCCGACTTTGTCCGAGGCGGACCAGATGCGATAACGCACTTCAACGTCCGATGGGGCATAAATCACCACCGGCAACTTGCTGTTGTAACGCAGCATGAAGCCATCCCCGACCACGGGCACGAACGCGCGCTTCTTCTGGGAGCCGGGCGGGCAGGCCATCATGGTGCTCATCGGGCCGATGACTGTTTCCAGCCGGTAGAACGAGTAACCCCAGCCTTCGAGGTTCTTCTCATCGAGCATGCCGCCCAGACGTTGGCGATTGCAGTCAACTTCAAGGGTTTTGCCTGCAAGAATCTCGACCTGAAAGTTCTCTTCCTGATCTTGCTTGGGCAAATGAATGACCTGACGAGTGAAACCGGCCTCAGCCTTTGGATACGGCGCCACATCTTCCAGTTTGGCCGCGTGGGCGAGGGTGGACAGGCTGGCAACGATCAGGCCGGTGGTCGCGTAAGTACGGAAAGAACCCATGGAAGCCTCCTTGCGGGTGTAGTGTGGATTGAGGGGCATTCTTACCCTCACGCGTGTCGAATGCAAACCGGCGCCGAGTTGCAATTTGCAGGGCCTGTCAGGGCGATTCTTGCATTTTGCAACTGGCCAAATGCTGGCCTCAGCGCCAAGTGCTTGATTTGACGAGGGTCAAAACGATCCGATGGAAGGCACGCTTTATGCGTCTATCGGGTGCAGCGCACCGGGTTCGGGCGCCTACACTCCAAGAGGCATTTCGCCGTACAACCGCCAGCCGCACCAAGGAAACAGCGGGGACACACCCGTGCAGGGGCAGCAAAAGCGGTCAACGTGAAGCGTTGATTGGCAGTTTCATTTAGAAGGAGAGGTTCACCATGTTTCTGTCTGCCTTGGAACTACGCAATATCATTGAAAGCAGCTTTCTGCCTAAACGCTGCCAATGCACGCTCTCGCCGGACATGTCGATGACTGTCAAGGTTTTCGGTGATCACCAGACCGACCAGGTCGATTTGTTGGTTAGCGGCATTGATGCCAGTCATTTGAACGGCTGTCGCGAGATCAACGAACTGATCGCCGGGCTACGCTCGGATCTGGAGCGACAGGCGACGCCACATCACTACAGTCCACGATCCAGAGCCATCTAACGCACCGTTTCACCCAGTTCGACCGTCACGCGCCGGGCCTGCACAAAACCAAGGCCCAGCGCGAACTCGACCAGCACCGCGAGCAGAATCCCGGGGCCGGCGTGGCCGTTAAGCCATTCAGCAAAGCCCAGCACCGCCAAACCCAAACAGCCGACGATAAAACCGTTGCTCAGGGCATTGCGCCCAAGCGATGGCGGCGCACTGCGCACCAGATAAAACATCAGCCCCAGCGCCGCAAACAGCACCGCACTGCGCCGCGCGACAAAACCGGCTGCGTCGGAATACGCGATGCTCCAGAGCGCCAGCAACACGTCGGGGAAAAAGCCCCAGACCAACGCCAAGAGAAAGCACAACGAAGAAGTAATGCCCGACAACGTGCGAAACGACAACTGCATGGCGAATCCTTGCGGCAGTGAGGAAGGGCCCCGAGCATAACCCCGCGAAACACTCCCCGCCTACCGCAAAGCCGCAAATCAGAGCGTTCCGTCAGTTTTGATAACTGCACGCGTCAGACAGCTTCCGATAACTGATTTCCTCAGGCTTGCCGTTGTTATCGATGTACTTCATGTCGGCAGTGATCACCTTGCAATCCAGGGTTGGCGGCTCAGTCAACGAAACGACCTTCGCCACATGCAATGGCATGCCGTACTCATAAGGCACGGCTTTGGATGTGGCGCTGGTGTCGTTGGCTTGGGCCAAACCGACGAACGCGGTGCAGGCGAGGGCGGTGGTCAGCAGAAACGGACGAATGTTCATAAGGGAACTCCCGTGTGGCGGTTCTAGAGTTCGGCGTGATATAGCCAAACCTGCCGCACTGGGCGTCAGCCAGAAGCGCTGAGGGCGTGCGGTTCAGTAGAGTTTTTGACCGCAGCGTTAAGCGATGGTTAACCGGGCTGAATGCCGGCTGTCAGGGAGCGGGGCGATTTCCTGCGCAGGCAGGCCGGATTCCTACAAGGACAGATGCCTTGTCTGCTTTCGGCGGCTGGAGCGGGGCAGTTATGGTTTGGTGTCGCTGCAAAATCAGCGATTCGGGTTTGGTCACCTGAGCGTTCACCCCATTGCAAATGTGCCATCATTTGCGCTGCGGACATCTATGTCCTCGCAGTGCTCTGTTGTGGCGGCTGTGTGCAGGATCGCTTTCGAGCGAGCTGAGTTGGGGTTATCTCGGTTGACCAAGCCTGTATACAGTCCGCCTCCCATTGTTTGGTCACAGTGCCGGCGGTTACTTTTGCCCCATTATGAGTAATCACCCATGCCAATCATTAATCCGCTCCCCAATCGCTACATCCCCCTCAACAGCGGCGTCACCGAAAGCGCGCCCCTGGTCATCGACACCGAAGCCAACCCCAAAGACATCCTCGAAGCCGCCGTCCAGCGCGTCCGCGCCTCGGCCGATCTGCTCGAAACCCTGCATTGCCTCTGCTTCAAACACGCTGATGTTCAGGACATTCCACACATTACCCATGCGCTGTACCTGCTGACGCAGGATGGCAACGATTTGCTGCAGGTGGCGCAGCAGCAGATGTTGAATTGGAAGGCGCCAGTTTGATGGGGTAATTGCAGTGATATAGACACGGGTAGGGAGTGAGACTCGGCCCGTGTGTTAACGCATCAAGACTTCCGTTGGGCGAGGTAGCGTATCCAGCGTCGTGGCTGCCCACACCAACTCAATCCGTTTGTTCGGGAAGAAGTAGACATGCAACGTGTCATCTCCTGGACTTCGTTCAGGCAAAGCCACTTGAGTTTCATGCCTTTCAATTTTCATTCCCTGATTTTCTTGAGCTTGAGACATGCTCAGAATCCAGACAACTTTTGCAGATTCACCGCTTATGCTCCAACAGCAAGTTACACCTCCGTTACCACCCCAATGGTCGTTAACCCAATAACTCCCGATAGTTCGGTCCGTGTAGTTGTGAGAGGTGAGTGCTGCACCTGGCGTACGGACTTGATCATGAATAAAAGGGATCGAAAAGGCCGCCAGCAGCATCAGCCACGCTGACCAATATTTTTGTACGAAGCCACTGTTGGGGGTTCGCTAAATCACGAACTCTCATTGCGCCCCTATGCTTCCAGCATTTTTCTTGGAGGGTCGCGTTTCAAAAGGGCTAAAAAGATCCGGACTCCAGCCCAGACGTACGTTATTGCCGGGATCGAACCGAACGTGCAGATACTGGTCTCCTGATTGACGCTTTGGTAACGGAAGCTCAATCTCATGACGCTCTTCTACTGCACCTTGTAATTGCTGTTGCCGAGTCATGTCCAAGATCCAGATGACTTTGGCAGTCTCACCTCCGAAGCGAGTGCAGCACATGATTCCTCCGCCACTCATGGCGTATAAATTCCCACCCCAAAAATCGTTGACCCAGAAGCTAAATATCGGGCGATCCATATAGTTTTCCGAGGTCATCATTGCACCTGGAGTGCGAAGCAGGCCGAGTATTTTCGGGGCGGCGTAGCAAAGCAGTAAGGCCAACACAGCTAGGGCTATTCGTCTCCTTCGCCATGTTCGTTTTCGGCGTGCGTACGCAGCAATGTCTATCAAGTGCATAAAGTCCAAAGGCAGGAGCTTATATCCCGGCTTATTGCTCGAAGGGGACTTCACCGATCGCGAACCGATGAGTCACACTTCAATCTTTCCTAGATTAGAATCAAACGGGTACTTTTAACTTGGATTCTATAAGCTTATGCGGTGGCTGTACATGCCCCTACCAAGCTGAGGATCCCCTGGACTTAATTAAGCAGGGAGACCACGCTCGCGTTCTAAATCAATCAATCTTGTCATTGGACCATCCGCTTCCAGTCGTTCAGTTACGACAGTGGGCCAACGGTTGCGCGAGCGACGCTTTGCTCTTTCATAAACAAAGTCTTGGATCTTGTTTGAAGGATAGAAGACTATGTTGTTTAGTAGCATCAAAAAATCAGTGCCAGTTAAGTAATTGCTTCCGCCTCCAGCTTCCTTTTTTTCACGAATGATTTTTCGCCATGCACCTAAGTATTCAGATTGTTTTAAATTTAGGTCTAGCTGGCTTTTTATAAAGTCATCCGATTCGCAATGAGCTCCATTGTGGTCGAACCATGGGCCGTTGTTCATATAGGAGCGAATGTATTCCCAAAATCCTTTCTGCATTTCCAAAGACTTTCCCGCCGGCGTACCAATGCTGACCATGATTTCGTTTTCAGGCTCTCCCAGTCGCTTCATTAATACTTCAAGCGAGGCGTTTCGGATGCTCCCAGAATAAAGGCCGATTATGTCGAACTCGCAAGCTACAGCCTCTATCCCTTTCCAGGGAGTATGATAGAGCTCTCCTTCGTTGTCGAAATAGACTTCCTGTGTTCGTCGGTTGAAAATTATCGGAAGTGGTAAAGCACGTCTTGTTTCGATGATAATTGGAAAAATGAACAGCGGCAGCCCGAAAAGTAACATCCAACCCACTCCGTCCCACTTGCCGAGTAAAGCCATCCAAACGCCAATGATTAGTGCGATTAGAGCTGAAACTCCCCCGAGAAGTCCGCTAAGCATGCCGCGGTTTCTATCACTGCCAACGTTCAGTGAAAGATAGTGTTCTGTGTGTTCATCAGTTATAAAAAGTTCGAGTGGCTGCTGCCCCGTTGACTCGTCGTCACTAAGAACTGCGGCAGGAGCATCACCATATTTCGCCATGATTTTTTTCATTGCTGTTCTTAAAACCATGCCAGCTCCTTGATTTCGATGGGCGGTAGTGTCATGCCTTCAAGTGGGGAATAAAAGAGCTGTCCATATATATTGTTAATCGCTCTACCTTCACGATCTACATGATATACGCGTCTGTATGTTGCAACTCCTGTTTCAGTGTTGACGCGTGTGCCGGCGTGTTTGTCAAAGCTATTGCCAGTCCAAGAAACTTTTTCGCGCTTGCTTCCCAAGCCAAAAATACCGCCCCAAACTTCTTCGCCTTCGAATCTTATAGTTGAATCCTCGATGACGGTTTTTCCAGGCATTCTCAGGATGAGGTAGGTGCTTTCAATCATACCTTTGTATGGGTTCATTTCGCTCAATCGATAAGCATCGAAGGTTATTGGAAATAGTATTTTGTATAATTGGATCATTGTATCTTTGTAAGTGGAGGACCAGCTGTCTGGGTTGAGTCCGAAACTGGTTCCTTTGACCCATTTTTCTAATGGTGTATCTTGGGTGTATAAGCGTGCAATTATTCCACCAACGATTAGTATTGTTACGCCTAAGGCTTTGAATGCTAAATGTGGTGCTTGACTCACCCCACGTCCAATTGTTGCAGCATCTCCTGCGATGACGGCAGCGCGGGCCGCTCGAAGAACTCTGAATGTTTTCACATAGATAGAAAGGTTGGCAGCAGAAGCGACACTGAGTCCTGCGTTGATGGCTGCAGTATCATAATCAGTAGAATTAAATGCTTCAAATGCTTCTATGCCATAAACGGCGATGTCAAATGCTGAAACTATAGCTTGAAGGAGCGTTGTTTTTGCCGCTTGGCCGACAGCCTCAGTAAGGAGGAGGCGGGAGTTATTTGAGTTTGGCGCGGCCTCCTTTAAAACGGCTTCCCAATTCAACTCGGCGACTTTTTGTGTTACGGCATTAGCCGCTGAAATTACGCCCGTTCCGCCGCCAATTGCGTTTAGTCCAGATTTTGCACTAGGTGTACTGATGAAGTCTTTTACAGCCCAGCCAAAATTAAGTGCGGCGGTTAGGGTCACAAGACACTTTATTGGGGCTGTTTTCAGTGCGGTCTTGCTAATATTCAATAGTATTTTTGGATCTCTATCCGAACTTACCAAATGGGAGATGGATCCTAGTTTTTCCGCTGGTTTTGCCACTGCCGATGCTGGCGATAGAGAAAAGAAAGGTAATTCTTTTGGTGCGGTGCTTGGCGGGCTTGCCAGTTGACTTTGTTTGACAACTGTAGAGTCGCTATCCATTACGTCAGATAGCCATTCCCCTATTTGGCGATTGCTCGCTTCCGTGACTAACAAACGCTGGCTACTGCGTCCCAGTGCTGCGCCTACAAATACTTTGCTGACATTATCTACTTCGTCAGCGCTTATGTGTAAATGTGGGGCGATCGCTGGAGATAATGCTAAAAAGAGTGCCTCCCTCGCTTTTTCTGGGCTTAATGCGGTCAATTTATCTGCAGTTTTATTTATTATTGCGGCTAACGTGAATGCTCGGCCTAGTTTTGCGGCTTCCTTGCTAAGAGGGCTAGCGTTATCTTTAATGCCGTCACCGAGGTCGATCAGTGATTTGATGTCTGCTGGAGCCATACGCTTTCCGAGCCCTAGCAGCGCCCAAAGGAGCCAAGGCTGACCAGCTTCCTGTTTGTCCGGGTCGAGTGCGTTTGCGAGTGCTTTAGCACTAAGGCTGCAACTAGACGGCCCTAGGCAGGCGGCTGCAAAATGCGCCTCAAGATCGCCGCGAGCGATTCGTTCTTCAATATCAAAATGGCCTGCTGCTGTATCCAGCGTAGAGGGTCCCTTTCGTTGAAATGTCGTCATCCAATCGTTCCATAGAATCGAAAGGAGGCGGCGAGATTTGGAGTATTCTTCTTCTTCGCTGTCTAGTTCTGCCCAAGCTGTTTTCAAATCGTTGTATCGCGTGATCGTGGGCAGAAGACTTTTAATCTGTGGGTCATTATCAGAGAGTGATTTGAGAACTCCTGCCACGGACCAGTCATGCGCGCGTGTTGTACGACGTTTTTCGTATTCTAAATGTTGAATGCGAATCAAGCCTGCCAAATCAATCCAAACCCCCCAAGGATCATCAGCAATAACATAAGCTTGCTGCTCGCATCGCTTCATGTCATCTAACATTGATGACCAATTAGGTTTATTTTTGGTTTCCGGCACGCAACTCCATTTGAAACCAATAGGCTCCATATAATCGCCGATGCTTTCATGAATGCTAGCGGCTTTGCCGCTAGCGGGTGCGGCGCCAGGAGTGAAGTTGCGCATGACTCTAGTGCGGACTTTGGCTTGATCTTTCGCTGCGGAGAATTGTCTGTCGCTCCACTTGACGGGAGACCACGAGATCATCGCGGGTGTCCCTGCGGGCAACATCAAGTAGGGTTTGGAGGATGCGTCAAGTACTTTTCCGCCGCGAGAGGTCTCCTGCAACATCGCAGCTTCAACACTAAACTCAATCAGCTTTTCAGGAGATGATTGCCAAACGTACAACCAACCATTACGTAGTAATCGCGCTGTGTAGTTCAGTGCCTTATCGCGGGTGGCGTCGTTGTCATCTCCCAACTCTGGAAACGTTCCGTTCACAGGTGGCAAGTCGAACGCGCTCACATCAATAGCGTGAGAGGGTCCAATCGCATAACGCAACGGTACTACAGCGGTAATCAACGGACACGCTGCGGGTTTGATAGTCGGTTTGTCAGTCATTACACCGCCTCCTGCGGAGTATCTGTATCTGTTGCCAGAGCTTGTAACAAAGGCCAGTCGAGCACAATCTGCGCATCAATGCCGGTATCAGCTGGAGCGCTATCTAGATCAGGGAAGTTGTTGGTCCACGCGAGCTGCACTCTTCCTTCATGACGTAACCAGACGCTTTCAACTCCGAACCAAAAACCGGCCGGCCAGCTTGCTCCTGATAGCCATGCCTGACGCAGTGGTAGACCGTCGGCCAGCCGTAACCAATATTCTTGGCGGTCAGGAGAGTAGATCCGGGTACGGCGCTGAAGGAGCTTAAAAACTTCAACCATTGGCCTTTGAGTTTGTAGCCATACGGCGTCATTTAAGTTTGCATCGCCTTGCAACCAGTCGTTCCGAGCTGCGCTGTCGCTAAGAGCTTCAAGCAATATGGGGCCTGCTTCAGCTATCGGGGCATAATGAGTGGCTTGCAGTAGTGGCATGAAGCGATGGCCAGGATACTTTTTAGGCAACCATTTCAACGCGTCATCAAACCTTGCGCCATCTATCAAAAGGAATCCTTGAGGATTCGGAAGCGTGGTCATTGCTTCGCTCCTTTGGCTGCTTTAGCTGCCTCACAAACTTCGCATACCCCGGATCGGGTGCGGCGGAACAAGATATTTTGTTTTATCAATGCCAGAAGCGGTAACCCGGGTTTGTCTGCATCAGCTATTTTTAGTATCCCCGGCAGTAACGGGGCAGCAGGCGTACCAACCCCCGGCGCACCGCCGGTATTAACCTTCACTTCAGCGCCACTGATCGTGACACCACCCGCATCAACCTTCACAAAGCTCCCGCCAGCCTTGGCGGTCAGCTCCATGCCACCCTCAATTACAACCTTTTCGCCAGCGTGATAGTGAATCTCCGTCCCGGCCTCAACAAACTGCGCCGTACCCACCTTCACATGCTGAGTCACCGCAACCGTCAGGTGATCATCCGCGCGCATCTCACTGATACGATCCAGATGCGTAATCCGGTGTTCCTCAACCTTGAACTCGCTCAGCGTATTGGCTTCAACGGTGTCATGCCGCTCATTACCCACACGAATCTTCTGGTCGTGCTCGATGTTTTCGTCCCAGTCGCGCTGGGCGTGGATGTAGATCTGCTCCACACCCTTTTTGTCTTCGATGCGGAATTCGTTGTAGCCCTTGCCGCCCGGTGAGCTGAGGGTTTTGAAGGTGCTGCGGGTTTTGTTTGCCGGCAGGTCGTAGGGGACGACGTTTTCCTTGTGGTACAGGCAGCCGGTGACGAGTGGCTGGTCGGGGTCGCCTTCGAGGAAGGTGACGAGGACTTCCATGCCGATGCGCGGGATGGCGATACCGCCGTAGGCGGCGCCGGCCCAGCCGCTGGCGACGCGCATCCAGCAGGTGGTTTTGTCGTCGGCCTGGCCGTCGCGGTCCCAGTGGAACTGGACCTTGATGCGGCCGTATTGGTCGCAGTGGATTTCTTCGCCTTTCGGGCCGGTGACGATGGCGGTCTGGCTGCCGAGGACTTTTGGTTTCGGGTGTTCGAGGGCAGGGCGGTAGTGCGCGTCCCACGGGGTGGCGATGAAGCTGTTGCGGTAGCCCTGGTGGAAATCGCTTTTGTTGTCGGTGACGTCGCTGGTGACGTTTTCGCCGAGCACTTGCGGTTGTTTGCCTTCGTGAAGCACTTCCAGCAGCAGCCACATATCGTTCCACTCGGCGCGCGGGTGTTCGGCGAGGGTCAGGAAGTGGCCGCTGGTGAGGGTTGGCTCGTCACCTTTGCCTTCGGCGAGTTTGTAGTCGCTGCGATGGCGTTCAAGTGCGCGGGTCGAGAGGAACTTGCCGCGCTCGCGGGTGGTGAAGCGGCCGGGGTAGTCGTAGTCCTCAAGGTCCGGGGCAAACTCGGTCTTGACTGCGCCTTCGGGCAGGATCTTCGGCTTTTCAAAGTCGTAGTCGCGGCGGCTGACGCGGGTGGTGCGGGTTTCCAGGCGCAGGTTGAAGCGCTTGATCACCGGTTTGTCGGCGCTCATGCCGGAGTCTTGCTGGTAGCTCACGGCTTTGAGTTTGCGGAACACGGTCTGGTCGTCGCCGAACACCAGTTTGTGGCCGCTGCTGCTGTGCTGGAAGTGGAAGTGGATGCCTTCCTCTTCGCACAGGCGCTGGATGAAATGCAGGTCGGATTCGTCGTACTGCACGCAGTAATCGCGTTCCGGGTATTCGGCGCCGAGCTGGAAGCTGTAGGCGTCGGCAAGGATGCCGCGATCTTCCAGCACCTGGGCGATGATCTTCGGCACCGTGAGCTGCTGGAAGATCTGCTGGTCGTGGTTGTGCCGCAGGTAGGCCAGTTGCGGCACCAGGCTGATGCTGTAGCGGGTCAGGGTCTTGCCGGAGTCGCCTTGCTCGATGCGATAGACCAGGCCATGGATCTTGCCTTCGCCGGTGGCGCCGAAGGTCAGCACGCCGGGCTTGTGCAGCAGCTCTTCAAGTTTAAGGTCGGGACGGGCGCTGACCAGTTCGAGGTCGAAACGGAACGGTTCGTTGAGGGCTTCGCGACCAGTGAAGCTGAGGACTTGCAGGTCGGCGTTGGCACCTTCGAGCGTGAGGGTGATGTGGGTTGCGTTGGCGTCCAGCATGCCTTGAATTCCGTCCGTTGAATAAGCAGGAGACGGATGATGGAGGATTAAACCGCCTCATTCAAGGCGCAAATGCCGTAGGAAGGCGCCCCGTGACCTATAGGGAAAACCCTTAGGCAGGGCTTTTTTTCTAATGAAACCGGGCGTTTGCTGGATTTTTACGACAAAAGTTTGTGTGCAATCAACTGGCCATGCGCTAAAGAATTGCCGGTCAGTTTCAGACTAAAGTCGTCTGTAGCACGTCAAAGCCATCTGCCATCATTGCAACTCACCCCTGCGTGTTCACTTCCTCTCGGCTCAATTTTGACCCGGGACGGGAGCTATTTTTCTGGCTTATTGCGCGTGTGCGCAAACGCTGCATTGTTGGAGTTTTTGATGCGTCCCCCATTCCCCCTCATCACCCCGCGCCTGTCATTGGGCTTCGGAACCTTTGTGCTGTGCGCCGGTTTTAACGCGCAGGTTCAGGCCAGTGGATTTCTTGAAGACACCACCGCGAAAATCGAATCGCGCACGGTGTATTTCAACCGCGACTTTCGTGATGGGCACACTTCCAACGACCAGGGTGCATCCAAGCGCGAAGAGTCGGCACAGGGCTTCATTCTCAATCTGCAATCGGGTTACACCGAGGGCACTGTGGGCTTCGGTATCGATGCGCTGGGCATGCTCGGCTTCAAGCTCGATTCCAGCGCCGACAGCAGCAACAGCGGGTTGCTGCCTTCCAGCGGGCAGGACCCGCGCGGTTCGAAGGATCAGTACGCAAAACTGGGGCTGACCGCCAAGGTGCGCGTCTCCGATACGGTGCTCAAATACGGCGCGCTGCTGCCGGATCTGCCGTTGCTCAAGTACAACGACGGGCGTTTGCTGCCGACCATGTTCAACGGCGCGATGCTGACCTCTAAAGAGGTGAAGGACCTGACGTTTATGGCGGCGCGTCTGGACAAGTACACCGCGCGTGATTCCACCGATTCCCAAGACATCCGCGTGCACTGCAAGAACAAGCGCTACGCGTGTAACACCACTGCCGACCATTTCGACATGTACGGCTTTGACTACAAGATCAATGATCGTTTGACTGCGCAGTATCACTACGCTGAGCTGGAAGACATCTACCGTCAGCACTTCGTCGGTTTGTTGGCCAATCAGCCGTTGGGCAATGGTGTTTTGAAAGCTGACCTGCGGGTGCTTAAAAGTGCCGACAGTGGCGATGCAAAGGCCGGGGCCATCGACAACCGCGCGTTGAGCGGCATGCTGTCCTACGCCATCAGCGGCCACACCTTCAGTGGTGGTTGGCAGCGCATGAACGGCGACAATTCAATGCCGTACCTCGATGGCAGCAATCCGTATCTGGTCAACTATGTGCAGGTCAACGACTTCGCGGCGGCGCAGGAGCGCTCCTGGCAGTTGCGTTATGACTACGACTTCAAGGCGATCGGTATCAATGGCCTGAGCTTCCTCACCCGTTACGTGAACGGTGACCACATCAAGGTGTTGGGCAGCGATCAGGAAGGTAAAGAGTGGGAACGCGACAGTGAGTTGAAGTACGTGATTCAGACGGGCACGTTCAAGGATGTGAGCTTGCGTTTGCGTAATGCGACTTACCGGACGAACTATGAAAAGTTCGCCCGGGACGTGGATGAGACCCGGTTGATTGTGAGTTACAACTTTTCGGTGTTGTAGCCGTTGGACGTTTAGCGTCTGAACGGACGCTATCGCTAGCAGGCTAGCTCCCACAAGGAGGACGGCGTAACACACTAACCCTATGCAGGAGCTGCCGCAGGCTGCGATCTTTTGATCTTGTTTGTGAAAATCAAAGTCAAAAGATCGCAGCCTGCGGCAGCTCCTACAGGGGGCCGTGTTATAGCCAATGCCAGAAGCGGCTCCAGAAACCTCGGTTGAGGTCTTCCTTGCACCCGGCATATTGCTGGGCATACAGGTCGGAGCGATTCTGCACCTTGCGCGCCGTCGGCATCAGCCAGGCTTTGGCGGCGTAAGTCTTGTTGCGATAGCCGCCCCAGCCCTCGTGGTAGTTGAGGTACTGGCCATAGGCGTCGTATTTGTAGACGCCATTGATCGACGTGGTTTTGTCCATGTACCAACCGACGAAGTCGATGGCGTCGTCGAAGTCTTCGCGGTCGGCCCAGTTTCTGCCGGTGCTTTTCTGATAGTCGGACCAGACTTCATCCTTGGCCTGCGCATAACCCGAAGCGGTCGACACCCGGCCCCATGGAATCACCCAGAGCAGGTATTTGCGCGGGGTCTTGGCGTCGTAGCGGTAGCCGGACTCCTGATACATGATCGCGAACGGCACCTGGATCGGTACGCCCCAGCGTTTTTGTGTGACTTGCGCGGCGTCGTACCAGTCGCTCTTTTCGCGGAAGATTTCGCAGATGTTTTCCGGCGAGCGGGGCGGCGAGGTGCCGCACCCCGTCAACAGCGCCGCGAGTATCAGTAGTCCAACCGTCTGCCCTGAATTCAAAAGCCGTCATCCCGTCATGCGCAAAAAGGGCGACAGTCTACGCGCTCAGGTCAATTGGTGACGATAGGGCAAATCCGGACCGGTCTTGCTGCAGGTCAGCGCTGCGGCTTGTACGGCGAACTTGAGCATGCCGTCGATCTGCTCACGACCGAGTTGCTGCACGCCTTCGACGGAGTCCAGACCGTGTTCGGTCAGCCAGGTGATCAGTGCGGCCTGAAAGGTATCGCCGGCGCCAACGGTATCGGCGATCTTCACCGAACAGGCCGGCACCGACCATGAGCCATGGGCGCGACTGAACACGGTTGCGCCTTCGCCGCCACGAGTGAGGAATACGACTTGGCAGCGATGCTCCAGCCAGCCGTCGATGACGCGCTGCGGATCCTGTTCGGGAAAGAGCAGGCTCAAGTCTTCGTCGCTGACTTTGATCATGTCCGCCAGTTGCACCAGCGTGGCAATCCGCTCGCGCCACAGGTCGATATTCGGCTCGGGATTGAGGCGCACGTTGGGGTCGAGGGTGATCAGGCGTTTGCCGCTTTCACGCTGGACCAAGGCGAGCAGGGTGTCGGCAATCGGCTGCACCACCAATGAATAGGAACCGATGTGCAAACCGCGCACCTCTGAGCCCAGCGACGGCAAATGGCTCAGATTCAGCTGCCGATCCGCACAGCCTTCACCGCGAAAGCTGTAGTGCGGCGAGCCGTTGGCACCGACGGCGACCATCGCCAGCGTGGTCGGCGCGGCGAAATCCACCAGATAGTCCGGCCGTACGCCTTCTTCCTTCAGGACTTGCTGCAAGCGGCGGCCGAGGTAGTCGGTGGACAGGCCGGCGAACAATGCCGACTCCACGCCCAAACGGCGCAACCCCACCGCGACGTTGAACGGCGAGCCGCCGGCAATCGCCTTGAAATTCACGGTCGAAGCCAAACCGCTGGCATCGTCTTCGCTGAAAAAATCAAACAGGGCTTCGCCACACACCAAATACATAATTGTTTGCTCTTTATAGGGTTGCGACATGCTGTTGATAGCGTTCATAAGCCTGCTGAAACGCCGCGACGTTGGCGGCGATCGGCAGGGTTTCACTGTTCAGGTCGAGTTTCACGCAGCGCTGGCACAGTTCGGCCAGCGTGTCTTCGTGGCCGTTCGACCAGGATTTGCACCACGCTGCTTGAATCGCTGCGCCAAGGGCAGCGGCTTCGCTTTGTTCGGTGCAGATCACGGGCGTGTTCATGATGTCGGCGACGATCTGTCGCCACACCGCGCTTTTCGAACCGCCGCCGATCAGGCAAATGCTGCGGCTTTGTAAACCATTCTGGCGGAGCAAATCCAGTCCATAACGCAGGCCGAAGGTGGTGCCTTCGACGGCGGCCCGGCACAGGTTGGCCTGGGTCAGATTATCCAGCGTCAAACCGTGCAGGCTGCCGGTGGCATGGGGCAGGGCGGGAACGCGTTCGCCGTTGAGGAACGGCAGCATGCTCACGCCTTCGGCACCGATCGGGGTCTGCGCGACGAGGTCGTTGAATTGGTCGAGATCGAGGTCGAACAGGTCGCGAATTGCGCCGGTGGCGTTGGTCAGGTTCATCGTGCAGATCAGCGGCAGCCAACCGCCGCTGGCGGAGCAGAAGGTCGCGACTGAGGCGTCCGGGCTGACTTTCGGCGCGTCGGCGTAGGCGTACACGGTACCGGAAGAGCCGAGGCTCATGGTGATCGCACCGGGTTGAATATTGCCGGTGCCGATGGCGCCCATCATGTTGTCGCCGCCGCCGCTTGCAACCAGTGCGTTGCGGTTGATGCCGAGGTGCTCGGCGATGGCGGGCAGGATCGTGCCCACCGCCTCGTGTGCATCAATCAGCTCCGGCAGCGCCGCTTGCAGGCGGCCGCTGGTGTCGATGTCGCGCAGCAGCTGCAAATCCCACTGGCGCGTGCGCACGTTGAAATAGCCGGTGCCGGACGCATCGCCATACTCGCTGCACGCACGGCCGGTGAGCCAGAAATTGAGGTAATCGTGGGGCAGCAGGATGCGGGCGATACGTGAGAAGACGTCCGGATGCTGCTCTTTGGTCCACAGCAGTTTGGAGACGGTATAACCGGGCGCGATGACCACGCCGAGGCGTTCCAGCGACCCTGTTTCGCCGCCCAGGTGGTTGAGCAGTCGTTCGTTTTCGGCAGTGGTTTCGGTGTCGCACCAGAGCTTGGCCGGGCGCAGTACTCCGCCTTGATCGTCGAGCAGTACCAGGCCGTGCTGCTGACCGGAAACGCCAACGCCAAGGATCGACTGGCCGTCGACATTCGCCGCCACCAGCGCGTTGCGGGTGGCGAGGGCGAAGGCTTCCAGCCATTGATGCGTGTCTTGTTCGCGGCGGCCATTGGCACCACTGATCATCGTGTGCGCAGCGGCGCCCTGGCCGAGCACCTGACCATTGGCGGCGTCGAGGATGATCGCTTTGGTGCCTTGGGTGCCGCAGTCGATACCGAGGAAGAGTTGTCGGGTGGTCACAGTGAGATCCTCAGGGTGTCAGGTCAATCCGGTTGCAGCTAATCGCTGGCAAGCCAGCTCCCACAGGTTTTTGGGTGTACTCAAATGTGTAAGCAACCGGGAACCTTGTGGGAGCTGGCTTGCCAGCGATGGCGTCAGTGGTTGCGCCGCAACGCTCAGACGAGAATCTGCTGCAAAGTGCGCGTCACACCCTCTTCGCGCAAGCTGTTGTAGCACCACTCAAACGCCGCCACAAACTCGGCTGAACGAGGAATCGCTGTACCGAAAATTTCCTCTACCCCCAGCAACCGCTGGGTGATCACCGCATCATCGGCCACCAACGCCTGACAGAACGTTGCCCGCGGATCCGGAATCGCATAGGTGTCGCCATTCTCATCCACGCCTTTCAAGTAAAGCGCCCACGCCGCGACCACCAAGGCCGCGCGCTTGGTTTCCTGGCCATCGGCAATCAACCGATTGATCGTCGGAATGGTGAATTTGGGAAACTTCGAGGAACCATCCGAACAAACCCGCTCAAGCTGATCGGCAATCGCCTGATTGGAGAAGCGCGCCACCAGTGTGTCCTTGTACTCGGTCAGGTCGATGCCCGGCACCGGTGCCAGTTGCGGGGTGACATCCAGATCCATGTAAGCGCGCATGTAACGCACAAAGAGCGGGTCATTCATGGTTTCGTGGACAAAACGATAACCCTTCAAAAAACCCAGATACGTCAGCGCCAGATGACTGCCGTTGAGCAGTTTGATTTTCATCTCTTCGTAGGGCGAAACGTCGTCGGTGAACTGCACGCCGACCTTTTCCCACGCCGGGCGGCCATTGACGAATTTGTCTTCCAGCACCCACTGCACAAACGGTTCGCAGACCACCGGCCAGGCATCGTCGATCCCGTGTTTGTCCGCCAGTTGCAGGCGATGCGCGGTGCTGGTCATCGGCGTGATGCGGTCGACCATCGCGTTGGGGAAGCTGACGTTGGCGTCGATCCAACTGCACAGGTTGCTGTTGCGCAGCGTGGCAAACGCCAGGAGCGCCTTGCGAGTGACCGCGCCGTTGTGCGGCAGGTTATCGCAGGACATCACGGTGAACGCCGGAATGCCCGCCGCCCGGCGTTTTTCGAGGGCCGCGCACAAAAAGCCGAACACGGTTTTTGGTGCATCGGGATTGGCAAGGTCGTATTGAATCTGCGGCAAATGCGCCATGAACTCGCCGTTGCTGTCGTCGATGCAGTAACCGCCCTCGGTGATGGTCAGCGAGACGATACGAATCTGCGGATCGGCGAGTTTGTCGATCAAGGCCTGCGCACTGTCCTCGGCCAGCAGCATGTCGCGGATCGCACCGATCACGCGCACTTCGGTGTCGTCGCTGTCACCGAGTTCGAACAGGGTGAACAGGTAATCCTGCTCCTTCAAGTCATCGCGGGCGCGGCGGTCTTCGGCGCGCAGGCCTACCCCGCAAATCGCCCAGTCCAGCGCTTCGCCGGTATTCATCAAGGCATCGGTGTAATAGGCCTGATGCGCGCGATGGAAGCCACCGACGCCAATGTGCGCGATGCCCTGACGGGTGTCGCTGAGGCTGTAGGCCGGCAGTTTCACTTCTGGGGCGAGGCGGTTGAGGTTCTGTTTATTCAGTTTCATTGGGCAAGTCTCGAAAAATCAGGCCGCAGCACGCAGGGGACGGGTCAGCGCCACGCCTTCGGCATCGAACAAGTGGCAGTGGGCGGCGTCCAGATACAGATTCAGTTGCTCGCCATAACGACTCGCCAGATCACCGCGCACGCGCATGGTCAGGGCCTCGCCGGCGTTGGTCTTGACGTGGCAGAAAGTGTCGCTACCCAGGCGTTCGCTGACGTCGGCGGTGACTTGCAGAGTGCAGTCCCCGGCTTGTGCCAGCTCCAGATGTTCCGGGCGGATGCCCAGGGTTACGGCGCTGCCGAGGCTCAGGTGGGCGGCGTTGAAGGGAAGAGTGATCCGCGTGCCGGCGTCCAGCGCGACTTCGCAGGTTTGGCCATCGACCCGGGCGATCTTGCCCTTGAGGAAGCCCATCTTCGGCGTGCCGAGGAACCCGGCGACGAACAGGTTGGCCGGGTTGTGATACAGGTCCAGCGGAGAGCCGACCTGTTCGATTTTGCCGCCATTGAGCACCACGACTTTGTCAGCCATGGTCATCGCCTCCACCTGATCGTGGGTCACGTAGATCATGGTCGCTTGAAGGTCCTTGTGCAGGCGCAGCAGTTCCAGGCGCATCTGCACCCGCAGTGCGGCGTCGAGGTTGGACAGCGGTTCGTCGAAGAGGAAGATTTTCGGATTGCGCACAATGGCACGGCCGATGGCGACACGCTGGCGCTGACCGCCGGAGAGCTGCTTCGGTTTGCGCTCAAGCATCGGCCCCAGCTCAAGGATGCGTGCGGCTTCGCCGACCTTTTTCTCGACTTCAGCTTTCGGCACGCCGGCCAGATCGAGGGCGAACGACATGTTCTTTTTTACGGTCATGTGCGGATACAGCGCGTAAGTCTGGAACACCATCGCCAGATCCCGCTTGGCCGGGCTGACTTCAGTGATGTCGCGGCCATCGAGTTCGATGGTGCCGCCGCTGACTTCTTCCAGGCCGGCGATCAGGCGCAGCAGGGTGGATTTGCCGCAGCCGGAGGGGCCGACGAAGACCACGAATTCCTTGTCGTTCACCTCAAGGTCGATGCCCTTGATGATGGAAAAACCTTCGAAGCCTTTTTGCAGATTCTTGATTTTCAGGTTGGCCATGAGGATGGGCCTCCGCAATTTATTATTCAGTTGAACCGGATCGGCTTTTCTGTGGGAGCGAGCCTGCTCGCGAAAGCGGTGGCTCAGGCACCCTTTGCACCGGATGTGCCGACGCCTTCGCGAGCAGGCTCGCTCCCACAAGGGAATGTGCTGGGTTCGGGATATTCATTTCACGGCGCCGAACGACAGGCCGCGCACCAGTTGTTTCTGGCTGATCCAGCCGAAGATCAGGATCGGCGCACAGGCCAGGGTCGAGACCGCCGACAACTTGGCCCAGAACAATCCTTCGGGGCTTGAATACGAGGCGATCAGCGCGGTCAGTGGCGCGGCTTTCGAGGAAGTCAGGTTCAGCGACCAGAAGGCCTCGTTCCAGCACAGGATCAGCGACAGCAACACAGTCGAGGCAAGACCACCCTTGGCGATCGGCAGCAGCACACGGACCATTTCCTGCCACAGCGTGGCGCCGTCGAGGCGGGCGGCTTCGAGGATGTCTTTGGGGATGTCCTTGAAGTAGGTGTAAATCATCCAGACCACGATCGGCAGGTTGATCAGCGTGTAGATCACGATCAGTGAAATGCGCGTGTCGAGCAGGCCGAAACTCTTGGCCAGCAGATAGATCGGCATCAGCACGCCCACCGGCGGCAGCATCTTGGTCGACAGCATCCACAGCAGCGTGCCTTTGGTGCGCTGGGTTTCGTAGAACGCCATCGAGTAGGCCGCCGGCACTGCGATCAGCAGGCACAGGGCTGTGGCGCTGAAGGAAATCACCACCGAGTTCCAGGCAAAACTGAAGTAGTCGCTGCGCTCGTTGATGTGCAGGTAGTTCGCAAGCGTCGGCGTGAAGATGAACTGCGGCGGCGTGGCGAAGGCGTCGATTTCGGTTTTGAAACTGGTCATCACCATCCAGAAGATCGGGAAGAAAATCACGATCGCGATGGCCCAGGCCAGGGTGCCGAGCAGCAGGCTTTGCAGCCGGCGGGATTGTTGAAGAGTCATGGCGGGCCTCAGGCTTTGTCAGTCAGGTTTTTGCCGATCATCCGCACCAGAATGATCGCGGCGATGTTGGCGATGACCACGGCAATCAAGCCGCCCGCCGATGCCATGCCGACGTCGAACTGCACCAGCGCCTGGTTGTAGATCAGGTAGGCGAGGTTGGTCGAGGCGTAGCCAGGGCCACCGTTGGTGGTGGTGAAGATCTCGGCGAACACCGACAGCAGAAAGATCGTTTCGATCATCACCACCACGGCAATCGGCCGGGCCAGGTGCGGCAGGGTCAGGTGCCAGAAAATCGCGATCGGGCCAGCGCCGTCCAGGCGTGCCGCTTCCTTCTGTTCCTGGTCGAGAGACTGCATGGCGGTCATCAGGATCAGGATCGCGAACGGCAGCCATTGCCACGAGACAATGATGATGATCGACAGGAGCGGGTAGTGCGCCAGCCAGTCCACCGGTTGTGCGCCGAACAGCTTCCAGATGTAGGCGAGGATCCCCGAGACGGGATGGAAAATCAGGTTCTTCCAGATCAGCGCGCCGACCGTGGGCATGATGAAAAACGGCGAGATCAGCATGACCCGCACGATGCCGCGACCAAGGAATTCACTGGCTTCAAGCAGAGCGCTGATCAACACGCCGAACACCACGCTGATCAGCAACACACTGCCGACCAGCAACAGGGTGTTGGTGGCACCCGGCATGAAGCCGGAGTCGGTCAGGAAGTACGTGAAGTTCTCAAACCCGACGAACTCGTTTTCACCAGGGTTTAGCAGGTTGTAGCGGATCATCGAAAAGTAAATGGTCATGCCCAGGGGCACGATCATCCACAGCAGCAACAGGGCCACTGAAGGGCTGACCAGAAACCAGCCGGGATTGGCCACACGGTTTTTGCGCTGTGGCTGGGCGAGGTCGATCTGGGCTTTGGCAGTTGAAGTATTCATGGTGATCACAACCGAGTCATACAGACCTATGAAGATTCCATGTGGGAGCGAGCCTGCTCGCGAAAGCGGTGGATCAGAGCCATGTGTATTGGCTGGTACGACGCCTTCGCGAGCAGGCTCGCTCCCACAGGGGGCAGGAGTGAGCTTTACGGATTACTTGGGATAACCGGCGCGCTTCATCTCGCGTTCGGTGGTTTGCTGCGCGGCGGTGAGCGCCTGATCGACCGTGGTCTGGCCGATCAGCGCTGCCGAGAACGACTTGCCGACCTGGGTGCCAATGCCCTGGAATTCAGGAATGGTCACCAGTTGAATGCCGATGTAAGGCACCGGTTTCAATGTCGGTTTGCTCGGATCCGCCGCTTTGAGCGACTCCAGCGTCACCTTGGCGAACGGCGCAGCGCTCATATAGGCATCGCTGTAGGTCGAAGCACGGGTGCCTGGCGGTACGTTGGCGATACCGTCGGTTTTGGCCACCAGTTCACCGTACTCCTTGGAGGTCGCCCAGGCGCTGAAGGTTTTGGCTGCGTCCTTGGCCTTGGAGCTGGTCGGAATCGCCAGTGCCCACGAATACAGCCACGCCGAACCTTTGTCGGTGACCTGATGCGGTGCGAAAGTGAAGCCGACGTGCTCGGCGACCTTGCTCTGGGTCTTGTCGGTGACGAACGAGCCGGCGACGCTGGCATCGACCCAGATCGCGCACTTGCCGCTGTTGAACAGCGCCAGGTTCTCGTTGAAACCATTGCTGGACGCACCCGGCGGGCCGGATTTCTTCATGGTGTCGACATAGAAGTTCAGCGCGTTTTTCCACTCGGGACCGTTGAATTCCGGCTGCCATTTTTCATCGAACCAGCGTGCACCGTAAGCATTGGCGACGGTGGTGATCAGCGCCATGTTCTCGCCCCAACCGGCTTTGCCACGCAGGCAGATGCCGTACTGTTCCTTGTCTTTGTTGGTGAGTTTTTCGGCGAATCCGGCGATCTGTTCCCAGGTCGGCCGCTCTGGCATGGTCAGCCCGGCGTCCTTGAACAGGTCGGTGCGATAGTAGGTGATCGAGCTTTCGGCGTAGAACGGCAGGGCGTACAGCGAACCCTTGACCGACAGGCCTTCACGCACAGACGGGAATACATCGTCGAGGGCGTAACTGACCGGCAGATCCTTCATCGGTTCCAGCCAACCCTTGCCCCCCCACAGTGCGGCTTCGTACATGCCGATGGTCAACACATCGAACTGGCCGCCCTGGGTGGCGATGTCGGTGGTCAGGCGTTGACGCAGGACGTTTTCTTCGAGCACCACCCAATTGAGCTTGATGTCCGGGTGCTCGGTCTCGAAGGTTTTCGAGAGCTTTTGCATACGGATCATGTCGCTGTTGTTGACGGTGGCGATGGTCAGGGGCTGGGCGCCAAGGCTGACGCTGCTGAGAGTCATGCAGGTGAGGGCAAGCAGAGCTTTTGCAGTGGGTTGCATCGTGCACTCCTTTTCTGAACCCGAAGGGGCAGAAGGACAGTTATTGTTTTTGTGTCTTCCTGTGCCAGGAAGAATGTGCACTGATTACAGCGTTCAATCGACGGACTGACAAATCATCCGTCGCACTTCGGTTGATACTTTTTTGCACTTGGCTTTGCGCGGAGAAACGCAGGGAAGGGGTTTTCAGAGCAGAGGTGATATCGGTTACGTATAGGTTTTCGATGCAGACAGATCAAAACTGCGGGAGCTGGCGTGCCAGCGATGGCGGTGGGTCAGTCGATGGAGATGCAGATCGTGCCGGCCCCATCGCTGGCAAGCCAGGTGCCACAGTGGGTAGTAGTTTTAGGTGTGGTTCTGCTCAGTGAGGCGTTGCACAGCGAGTCGCCGATAATGCGAAGGCGTCATGCCCTTAAGTTGCTGAAACCTTCGATTGAAGTTGGAAATGTTGTTGAAGCCCGATTCGAAACACACATCTGTCACTGGTTTGTCGCCATCGGCCAGCAGCTCGCAGGACTTGCTGATGCGCAAGCGATTGACGAACTCGATGAAGTTGCGCCCGGTCGCCTGTTTGAACACGCGGCTGAAGTAAGTCGGCGTCATACCCAGATGCTCGGCGACTTCCTCCAGTGAGATATCCCGGGCGTAGTGGCTGAAGATGTAGTCAACCGCGCGGTTGGTACGGTCGATATTGTGCTCGTCGGCCAGTTGCGGCGTGGTGGCGCCGGACAGCAACTGGAAATCGTCACTGGCTGCGAGCAACTCCATCAGGATGAAAAAGTGCCCGAGCCGGGTAATGCCGCGGCTGTCGGCAATGCGCTGCATCAATGTCATGGCCTGGCGGATCGTTTGCTTGCAGCGGAACTCGATGCCGTACTGCGCACGCTCCAACAGCGGAGCCAGGGTTTTCAGTTCAGCGAACACCTGATGGCCACTTTCGAACAATTCATCCGTGAAGTTGACCAACATGTCGCGCTTTTCCACCACTTCGTCTTCGGCCACCTGACTGATCCAGTTGTGCGGCAGATTAGGCCCGGTGAGGAACAGCGTTTCGGGATAGAAGTTGCCGATGTAATCGCCGATGAACACCTTGCCAGAACTGGCGACGATCAGGTGCAGTTCGTACTCCTTGTGAAAATGCCAGCGCACCAGTGGGCAGGGGAAGCCGTGCTGGCGGTAGATGATGGACAACCCGTTGTGGTCATCCATCAACTCATAGGAGGGATCGGTCACGCGAGCGGTGCGGGTCATGTCAGGCAGCTTCTTTTTGTTGGCGCCCTGCGATCATGCCTCGTTTCTCCTGCCGTGCGCCACTTTGGCGTAGGCGGCGTCCTTAACCGGCCGGGCGTTTCGAATAATGACAAGCTATCGTAAAGGAGTGTTCACACCGTGAACTTGATTTGCTTGCACACGAGGTGCTATCAGCGATTTCTCATTGGCTTTATCAATGTTGGCCGATCGGCAATAGAACACGATGTTCGAGTCTTTAATGAAGTCGAAATTGATAATGTTGCACTTTTGCGCCCAATCCGATCTGGCAGGGGAGAACCAGTTGTCCAGATCATTGAGAATTCGCTGGGGACCAATAGTAAAAGTCGTCGCAGATAAAGACCAGAGACGCAGCCTGCTCCTGGGTTCGCTCATCACTTTTGTAATGTAGCCGTGCAGATCACTGGTGGTAACGATTTTTTCACCGATCCATTTGTGGGCGATCGGCGAGTTGAACCTGTTGTCGTTTGTGTCCCACGTCATGGACGCCGCGACCAGGACGCGTTGCAGGGAACTTGCTTGTTTCAGTTGCCCCAGCGTCAGATTTATATTGTGGGAAGGAATCATCCGTTTGCCGAGATGTTCGAGCATCAGATCCCTGAATTTGGCGAGATTGAATTCGGCGTCGCCTTTCTCCAGTTTATGAAAGTCGAGAATGATGAATTCTTCGGGGTTTTCCTCAAGAAACGTGTTGACGTCACGTACAAGATCTTCAAGGTTGCGCGAAGAAAGGTATCCGTTGTGCTGAAAGCGAAACTGATTAAAGCCTTGTGCTTTGGCATTGTAAACCAGCCGAACATCCAGAGCTCTGGCGCCAAGATGGAGTTGTGAATAGAAAGAATCATCCTGGCAAGCAGTCAGGTTTTTGCCTGGGATCAATGCGTAAGAAGCTTTCCAGTCACAGCCGGCATTATGGGTTCCAGGGATTGTCAGTTCGAACAGTGACAAGTTGTTGATTTGCGGTGTTGCCGCCATCCACCGATGAAGAGGTGGGGTTTCATAATGGGTGTTACTCATTTTGTTATCCTGCGTTAAATATTATCGAAGTTGTGCGCGCAGGATGTTTATAGTGCCTATTGGTTGTTTGGCCAATGCATGTATTAATGCAAGTCGTGTGCGAGGTGGAATTACCTGTTCATTCGGCAGGTGAATTGCGGTTTTTAGCTTCAATCCACTGCGACATGTATTGAGTACTTTTGTGAAAGTGGTGACGCAACATGCTGCCGGTAAAGTTGCTGGCTCTAAGTGTTTGTAAGTGCTGCTGGCAATAGCGCAGTTTTTCAATAAGTGCCTGACTGTGTACAGCGTATCGATAGCGCTCGCTGAGCAACGTGTTTCCTGCCTGCTGAGCCGCTTGCCAAAGTGTCTGATCCTTATACAACCCAACGGCACTGTCGGCGATATCACTTGCGGTGCGTGCGACACCGCCGGGCCAAGGGTGTTCGCCGTACATGCCTTCGGCGCCGATAGGCGTTGTGACACTTGGGGTGCCGCATAACATGGCGTCAACCAGTTTGCCCTTGATCCCTGCACCAAAACGCAACGGCGCCAGGCATACCCGAGCAGCAGACATGACCTGCAACGCATCTTCGGCCCAGTTCATGATGTGAAAGCCCTGCGCCGCATTGTGCAGAGCCGTGGCTTTGGGAGGTGTATACGCGCCGTAGATATGCAGTTGCGCATCCGGCAATTGCTGGCGAATCAACGGCCAGACCGTGGATTTCATCCAGAGCACCGCATCCCAGTTGGGCGCATGCCGGAAGTTGCCGATGCTGAGGAAATGCGCGCGCTCGGCAAATGTCTTCGGTGCGGCGATGGTGGGTTCAACCATGAGCGGGCACCAATGCAGCAGATCGCGTGGCAAGCCAAACTGGTCGACCAGCAACTCGATTTCCACTTCGGAGATCATCAGGTTCAGGTCACAACGGTAGAGTGCTGCGATTTCCCGTTTGGCCAGATCGGTATCGGCCATCAATTCAAATTCTTCGCGCAGTGCCGGGGCAAACAAATCGCGCAAGTCATCCTCGTCGCTGTCGGCCTTCAGGCGATTCTTGAGCCGCTGATGACGGGCATGTCGCAGGCTTTGCAGGTCGGACGTTTCCAATACACGCACAGCGTCGGGACAATACTTCTCGACCCGCCAGCCGAATTGCTCCTCCATCATGAACTGGTCGAACAGCACGATATCGGGTGCCAACTCACTGATGAACAGGTCGAAACTGCTGCTGTTGAGTTCAATGGCCACTTCGCGAATGCCCAGCCCGGTCAGGTCCGCCTTGTGCTCTCCGGGTCCTGCGGGGCTGCTGAAGGTAATATCCCAACCCTGCTGCAAAAAGGCTTCAAGGATCTGCATGACATGCCCGCTGGCGGCCGAAGAGCGGGGCTCGGGCCAGACATAGCCGATGACCAGGACTTTGGTAACGGGAGGCTGATTCATGAAGGGTGATCCTGTGCAGTAAAACGGGTGGCGAAAAAAGGGCGCAATTAAACCACAGTGGTGGTTGCTTGCGCCCTTCTTGTCAGCGGTGAAAACCCGAAACCTGGCTATGTTTTATAAATTGGGTTTTGCCAGATTGAGCAGGAGCGGTCCCGGGAGAAACTTGTCGGGCGTGGTGTTATTGATTGTGTTGGTGATGGTGGAAAGGTTGAATTTGAATGTAACGGGACTGGTTTGATATTGGTCGATCAATGAGACCGCCAATGAATAAGATTCGGCATTTACTAAGGCAGGGTGGTCTTGCGCGATTTTTGGCCAGCGCGCGAGTGTTGACTCAAACTCCTCGAAGTCCTTTGGAGTGGAAAAACCGTGATGGGGATTGGCCAGGTTTTTAGGGTGTGCCTTTCGAGCGTTCCTGCCAAGTTCCAATAATCCGACGGCATTATATTCGGCCGGGATAGACCCGGGTAATACTTGGCCGTAGTACAAGTCGAGTGTGCCCGGCGCTCCATGAGACATCTCATGCACGATGATATCGCCGATCCTGGCATCGTCGAAATTTGCAATCTTGTAATATTCATCCAGATTGTCTGAATACATCGACAGGAATGTTCTTGAGTTGATGTCCAGCTTTTCACCTGATTGCACGGCCGCTTGCCAGCGTTTATAGGCTTGAGGTTGTAACGCAGCGAGGGTGTCGGTACCAGGTTGCCGAAAGACCATGTTATGCAAACCTACCGAATTAAGATCCTTGCGCATGGCCCGCAAGTTTTTTGTTATGTACTCAATGGCCTCATTCGAGTCCGTGCCAAATACATGCTTGATGACGGATCTGACATCATGGTTCCCTGCATCCAGGAGTAACTGGATCGTGTTGTCGATTTTACTTCTGGCATGGGGAATGGCCTTTTCCAAATACTTACGGGTGTAACTGAACGGTTTTGCTCGCTTGAAAGGGTTTGGGAAATTGAATTTGCCGACCAGTTTCAGGTTTCTTAACTTGGGTCCCCACGGTTCGCCCAAACGGTTCAGAGCGTACCATTCATCACTGTGGCGTATGCCCCATACCTGGAAAACGTCTGCGGAGTTCTGCGCGGATAGCCGGGTGCCCAAGCGGATCGTGTCTGGATCAACGTTGTGTAGTGCGGGATAGGGCATGGTTCCCGACCATTTGCGCGCATCGTAAACAGCGCCTTCGAGTGCGGCCACCCCTTTGTTCCAGCCTTTGCGCAACAGTTTGGTTCCGCTCAAAAGCAGATCAGAAGCCCCATCCAGCGGATTAAGCACGTTACTGATCAATCCAACGCCTATCGAAGCGATCTTGCTCGCCTTCGTGGCAATACTCATGCTCTTGGCGGCCAAGGATGCGATCTGCGCGATGGCTCCCACCACTAACAGAACGGTCATTGCGGCTTCCAGGGTACACGCAGCGACTCCCTGTCTCTGTCGATCAATATCGTCTGAATTGAGATCTTCGATACAGGATTTGAAGGGCACGACAATGTTGAGAAACGTATCCAGATCTTTCTCGCGTTTTGCACGCAATGCTTCGAGTCTGGTCTGCCCCCAACATTCCCTGACCAACTCCTCGTAAGTCGCGAGAGGTCTGTGCTTGAGTACGAAATTCACCAGGCGGTCGAACTCTGCCGAGTAGAAGCTCTGGTATTGACCGTTGATTGGCGACAGCGATGGAAAGGCTGGCAACTCGCCGACTTTATCAAGCACACCCGAACTGACGATCACTGGGGAGGGGGTTACACCATGGGTATAACACTCGATATCTAACGGCAGTTGTAGCACTTTAGCCGGCGCGGAGTAGCCCGACGTCTCGGTGCGAACGCTGGTGTTCAAAAGCTTTTCCCTTTCGATAAGCTTCGCCAGTTCAGTGTTCTCCCGACAGATTCCGTGCAGAGTCAATAATTCGTAACAGGTCATCCGGCCTTCGAGTTCACAGCAAATCACGACGGCGTAGCGACCCTTTGCGTCATCTATTTCTTTATGACTTTCCGTCGGTTTGCGCCCAGTCACTTTCAGGATGACGTCAAGGGTCGTCGCAATGATGTTCTCGGAAATGGGGGTTATCGTTTGAAGCCTTGCCACCGAGGGCCTGACGGTGAACAGCGTTACCTTGCCTTTCAGCAAACGAATCCGGTCAGGCAACGGCATTGAAATTAAGGCGTGCTTCACATGCGTGTTCATCGCTTGCGTATGCGTTACGTAGGCCTGATTGAACTGACGGTAGAACACGGCGTCCGGAGGCACCAGATTACGCAGCATGTCTGGAAAGGTTTTATAGATACTTTCCCCTGTCTTCAGATCCCAATCGCCGGTCGCCAGGTCGTTGGACATATGCAGTTCAACAGGTGACAGTCGAAGCGAATTAAAACCATCTTCCAGCGGTAGATTACGCGTTTGTTGAAGAACGTTGCTTTCAAGAAAGGTGCAGCCCTTGGCGACGTGTTTGAGGATATCCAGTGCGATGCCTTTGCGCGTTGGCAGAGGACGCGCCAGTGTTTCGGCGTTATCGGCAAGCGTCCTCGCATATCGGGCGTAGGCGTTCGAGGCTACCTTCAGCGAGTCCATAACGGACTTCTCGACGTCATCAAGCTTCACGATTTTGTTGAGCAGCGCCCAGTCGATCAATGGGTCCACGGCAGCCAGCGCGCCCAGTGTCTCTTGTGATTCGGAAACCGGCTCAAGTGTCGAAAGTCGTTGCAGTTGCGTGTAAGTCATTGCGCGAGTCGATCCCGGCGCAATCATTTCCTGCGCCGCCACGACACGGCAGAATTCGACGCATGGCGGTGTCCCCACTAACAGGGTGGCAGGCAGGTTTTTGACCAGAAACTCAGGCGCGGCTTCTGCCAGCAGTAAATGCGCGGCCAATGCAACATTTTTCTCGGTAACCCGGTGGTACTTGATCAAGTGCGCTTCAAAGTCGGTTTGAATGTCGGCGAAGGATTTTTCCAGGTGCTCGACAGCATACAAGTTGAAACCTGCAACATGATTTCGCGGCACTTCTTCGCCGACTTCAGGATGAAGATTGAGCAGCAAGGAAGTTGCGATCAACAGTTTTCGCGACGTTGCCGATTGCGGTTGGTTTTCTTGGGCGCCGTACCAGCCAAGTTCTCGCACGTAAGCGCTCGCCCAGTGAGCCGCGATGGGGCTGGAAACAAGTTTCTCAATAGCGTGCTCAGCCTCTGAACGCGTGAAGGGCGCAGTTCGCCCGCCAAAAATGCTGTCTGACAAATGCTCCAGTAACGACTGATCCTTTATTTCACTGACAATGAGTTTGCGGAACTCATTGCGTTCAGTTACAGACAGTGTGGCCGAGCGGGCTTCTGCGGCGTTGATCATTTCCCAATAGTTGCCCAACTCCGGAGCGGCAAGAGGTTTGGCTTCCATGAAGTTCACCAACCGCAGAGCTTCGCCAGCACTGTGAGGAATTTTGTAACGATGGAAGGCCAGCCATTGCACTAACTCGACCTCGTCGGCCAAGGAAATGACCCCGCCGCTCAACGGTGCCATTTCAACCAGTAGTTGCAGGTCGTCGCTGAGCTCCGTTGCTCGTTTCAAGACATTTGCAAAGCCGAGCGTCTTGCCGGAGTACTTTGCGTTTATCTCCCCCTCAGCCGTGACTTCAAAGAGTGAATACTCTGGGATGTGCAAGGTAGCCAACAGTTTTCTGAAGGGCGCGATTTCGGACATTTGTTGTAGCAGTTGTTTGCCGGGTTGCTGGGCATCTTCGAGTGTCGATCCCGATTCCAGAGAAATCGTTGCGCCAATCAGCGTAATTTTTTGCGAGGGATTAAGATGCGCGGCGCGCTGTTTGAGCTTATAGATGACCTCATCTCGTTCACTGATGTCACGTGTAACGTGCTTACGCTGAGAGTCAGAGTAAGCAACCGGGCGGGATAAATAACGTTGGTCCAGAGAGTTGGCGTATATAACGGGCATGTAAAATCCATTTAGTTCGGGTTTGTGATTTGGTTGATCCTCTTTTGTTGTCCTGCGTTTATCAAATAATGTTATGTGAGTTTATTTTGCTGTTGCGCGGAAGTCGGTCGTTTTGTTCCGGGGAAGACAGGCGTGGGAACCCCTTCAATGTTATTTAAAGGGGAGTATTACTTGATGCTTTATTGAAGGATTTTTTTTACTTTGTCCCGCAACTGATCAATGGAAAAGGGTTTGCCAATAACGTGCATATCGGCAGGCACGTCGATACTTTCGGCGTAGCCGCTGGCAAACAGAATCGGCAGGGAGGGGCGCAGCAAACGCGCTTCCTTGGCCAATTCCCGGCCATCCATACCCGGCAAGCCGACGTCGGTCATCATCAGATCAATGTGCTTGTCAGATTGCTTGAGAACCTCCAGCGCCTGCTCGCTGCCATCCGCCTCCAGCACCTTGAACTCCAGCTCCTCCAGAACATCGACGATCAGCATGCGCACGATGGCATCGTCTTCTACTACAAGGATGATGGACGCTGGGGTGGACATAATAGAGGCTCTCAAAGATAGAAAATCAGAGGTATCGGCCGGTCGAATCTGCCGGGCTCATGCATGAGTAAATGGCGCATGGCCATAAGTTCCGCGATGGATACAAAAAAGAATTGGCGCAATCGGGGCGGCAAGGATAACTGTTGGCTAAGGCCAAGATGCAGGCAAATGTAGGAAATTGCTGCCTAAACCGTGAGAAACATGGATCCATGCCACCGTTTTGGGGCAAACTCTCGGGTTTTCAACAGTTCGACAAGGCTGCCCAATGTCCTCTCCGTCTTCGGTTGATGAGCAACGGTTTCGCAAACTCCTGAGTCGCAACATCAGCCTGCCGCTGGGCGTTGGCGTGCTGAGTGCTGTGTTCTTCGTGTCGCTGATCACGTATCTGCTGTCGGTCATCCAGTGGGTTGAGCACACCGACCGGGTGATCAATAACGCCAACGAAGCGGTGAAACTCACCGTGGATCTGGAAACCGGCATGCGCGGGTTTCTGCTCAGCGGCGATGAACACTTCCTCGATCCGTATGAAACCGCCAAGCCACGGATCGCCGTTGCGCTCAACACCTTGCTCGAACTGACGGCTGACAATCCGGTTCAGATCGATCGTTTGCGTCGTCTCCAGGCGTTGCAGATCGAGTGGGCGACCTATGCGCAATCGATGATCGATTTGCAGCGCAGCAGCGGTGACTACCGAGGCGCGGTCAAGGCCGGGCGTGGCAAACGCCTGACCGACGAGATCCGCAAGCAGTTTGAAGACGTGATCGACATGGAGCAGCAACTGCGCACCACGCGTAACGAAGAAGTGCGCCGCACCACGATCTGGAGCATTACCCTATATCTGTTGTTCGTGGCCGGCATCAGCGGTCTGCTGGCCTATATCGGCCGTCGTGATCTGGTCAATCTGTCCGAAAGCTACGGCGCCACATTGGCGGCGCAGCAGGCCAGCGCCGAGCGTCTGGAACAACAAGCGTGGCTGCGCAACGGGCAGACCGAGTTGGCCGAGCAGGTGCTGGGGCAACTGACACTCAATCTGCTGGGCCGCAACATTCTGCAATTTTGCGCGCAGTACCTGGGCACTGCCGTGGCGGCACTGTATGTGCGCGAAGAACACGGCGGCCTCAAGCGAGTGGCGACTTATGGCTTCTCCCGTGAGCAGGAGGAGCAGGATCAGTCGATCTACAGCGGCGAAGGCATCGTCGGCCAGGTCGCGCAACAGGCCCGGCTGATTCGTCTCGATTCGGTACCTTCGGATTACTTCAAAGTCAGCTCCGGTCTGGGCCAAGGCCTGCCGCACAGCGTGCTGGTAGTGCCGACCAGTGATGACGAACGGGTCAACGGCGTGATCGAGCTGGGTTTCCTGCGCCCGCTCAACGACCGCGATATCGAACTGCTGGAATTGATAGCCGGCAACATAGGCACCTCGATCGAGGCCGCTCGCTATCGTCAGCGCTTGCAGGAAGTGCTGGCCGAAACCCAGCAACTCAACGAAGAGTTGCAGGTCCAGCAGGAAGAGCTGAAGACCGCCAACGAAGAGTTGGAAGAGCAGTCGCGGATCCTCAAGGAATCCCAGGCGCATCTGGAAACCCAGCAGGTTGAGCTGGAGCAGACCAACGAGCAACTGGCCGAACAGGCGCAGACCCTGGCCGAGCAACGCGACGCCATGGACCTGAAAAACACCGAACTGAATCAGGCGCAAGTGCAACTTGAAGAGCGCGCCGAAGAACTGCAGCGTTCGAGCAAGTACAAGTCCGAATTCCTCGCCAACATGTCCCACGAGCTGCGCACGCCGCTGAACAGTTCTTTGATCCTCGCCAAGTTGCTCGCGGAGAACCCGCAAGACAATCTCAGCGCCGAACAGGTCAAGTTTGCCGAGTCGATTTACTCCGCCGGCAATGATCTGCTCAACCTGATCAACGACATCCTCGATATCTCCAAGGTCGAGGCCGGCAAACTTGAAGTGATTCCGGAAAACACCAGCGTCGCGCGCCTGGCCGATGGCTTGCGCAGCGTGTTCGAACCGCTGGCGGCCGACAAGCGACTGACCTTCAGCGTCGATCTGCTGCCGGATGCGCCGGTGACTCTGTTTACCGATCGTCAGCGTCTGGAACAGGTGATCAAGAACCTGCTGTCCAACGCCGTGAAGTTCACCGAGCAAGGCGCGGTCAGCCTGACCATCAGCGGTCAGCCGAACGATCGTATAGCCTTCATCGTGCGTGATTCGGGCATCGGCATTGCGGCTAATCAGCAGGAAAGCATCTTCGAGGCGTTCCGGCAGGCCGATGGCACCACCAACCGCAAATACGGCGGCACCGGCTTGGGCCTGTCGATCTCGCGGGATCTGGCAACGTTGCTGGGTGGTTCGATCAGCGTCAGCAGCGCGCCAGGGCAGGGCAGTGTGTTCACGCTGGTATTGCCTCAGCAGTACAGCGAGACGTCTGAAATTTCAACGGCTCCGCTGACTTTCACCCCGCCGGCGCAGACGGTGGCTGCACCGGTAGTCCCTACGGTTGTAGTGTCGCCACTGGCGCCGGTGCATATCCCGCGCTTTGCCGACGACCGTGATAAGGCGCCGTTCGCTACCCGCTGCATTCTGGTGGTGGAAGACGAGCCCAACTTTGCGCACATCCTCTACGATCTGGCGCATGAACTCGGTTATCAATGCCTTGTGGCCCACGGCGCGGACGAAGGTTATGACCTGGCCCGCGAGTTCGTACCGGATGCGATTCTGCTCGACATGCGTCTGCCGGACCATTCCGGTCTGACCGTGCTGCAACGCCTGAAAGAACACGCCGAGACCCGCCACATTCCCGTTCATGTGATCTCGGTCGAGGACCGCGTCGAAGCGGCCATGCACATGGGCGCGATTGGTTACGCGGTCAAACCGACCACTCGCGAAGAACTCAAGGACGTGTTTGCCCGCCTGGAAGCCAAACTGACCCAGAAGGTCAAGCGCGTGCTGTTAGTGGAAGACGATGATCTGCAGCGCGAAAGCATCGCCCGGCTGATCGGCGACGAAGACATCGAGATCACCGCCGTTGGCCTTGCACAGGACGCACTGAACCTGCTGCGCACGACAATTTTCGATTGCATGGTCATCGACCTGAAGCTACCGGACATGCTTGGCAATGAACTGCTCAAGCGCATGTCCACCGAAGACATCTGCTCGTTCCCGCCGGTCATCGTCTATACCGGTCGCAACCTGACCCGTGACGAAGAGGCCGATCTGCGCAAGTACTCGCGCTCGATCATCATCAAGGGCGCACGCTCGCCGGAGCGCCTGCTCGATGAGGTCACACTCTTTCTGCACAAAGTCGAATCGCAGTTGTCCCATGAACGGCAGAAGATGCTGAAGACCGCGCGCAGCCGCGACAAGGTTTTCGAGGGTCGCAAAGTGCTGCTGGTGGACGACGATGTGCGCAACATCTTCGCCCTGACCAGCGCCCTGGAACACAAAGGCGCAGTCGTGGTGATCGGCCGTAATGGCCGTGAGGCGATTGAGAAATTGAATGAAGTCGAGGACATCGACCTGGTGCTGATGGACGTGATGATGCCGGAGATGGATGGTTTCGAAGCCACCATCGAAATCCGCAAGGACCCGCGCTGGCGCAAACTGCCCATTATTGCGGTGACGGCCAAGGCCATGAAGGACGATCAGGAGCGCTGCCTGCAGGCGGGCGCCAATGATTACCTGGCCAAGCCCATCGACCTGGATCGCCTGTTCTCGCTGATTCGCGTGTGGTTACCGAAGATGGAACGCATTTAGTGGAACGCAGTCATCCAGCGGAACGAAACAGTGAAATCGAATTGCGGCTGTTGATTGAGGCGATCTACCTCAAGTACAGCTACGATTTTCGCGATTACTCCGGCGCTTCGATCAAGCGCCGAGTCCAACACGCGTTGGGGCAATTCGAGTGCGCGACGATTTCGGCGTTGCAGGAAAAAGTCCTGCACGACCCGACGGCGTTTATGCAGTTGTTGCAGTTGTTGACGATTCCGGTCAGCGAGATGTTTCGCGATCCGTCGCACTTCCTGGCGATTCGCAAGGAAGTGGTGCCGCTGCTCAGAACCTATCCTTCGATCAAGATCTGGATCGCCGGGTGCAGCACGGGTGAGGAGGTCTATTCGATGGCGATTCTGCTGCGCGAAGAGGGCCTGCTGGATCGCACCATCATTTACGCCACTGACATTAATCCGCGCTCGCTGGACAAGGCCAAGCAGGGGATATTTTCGATGGAAAACGTCCGTGCCTACACCGCCAACTATCAACAGGCCGGTGGGCAGCGATCATTTGCCGACTATTACACCGCGGCCTATGGCTATGCGATTTTCGATAAGAGCCTGTGCGAGAACGTGACGTTTGCCGACCACAGTCTGGCCACCGACAGCGTGTTCTCCGAAACCCAATTGATTTCCTGCCGTAACGTGTTGATCTATTTCAACAAGAAGCTGCAGGATCGAGCGTTCGGGCTGTTCCATGAATCCCTGTGTCATCGCGGTTTTCTGGTGCTCGGCAGCAAAGAGACGCTGGATTTTTCCAGCTATGCAAACCAGTTCGAACCGCTGGTGAAACAAGAACGGATCTACCGCAAATCATGAACGACATTGCGGATCTGCCTCGAATCGAGGCTATTGTGGTCGGAGCTTCCGCCGGTGGCGTTGAAGCCTTGTTAACCCTGCTCGGGCCGCTGCGCAAAGGTTTTGCACTGCCGATCATCATCGTGTTGCACCTGCCGGAAGAGCGCCGCAGTCAGTTGGCCGAGGTGTTCGCCCGGCGTCTGGCGTTGCCAGTGGAGGAGGCCACGGACAAGCAGGACATCGAGGCGGGCACGGTGTATTTCGCCACGCCCGGTTATCACCTGTCGGTGGAACTGGATCGCAGCCTGTCCTTGAGTCTTGAGGATCGCATCCATCATTCCCGGCCATCTATTGACTACCTCTTCGAATCTGCCGCCGACGTTTATGGCCCGAAGCTGGCCGCTGTGCTGCTGACTGGCGCCAATCACGATGGCGCGCGCGGACTGGCGCAGGTCAAGCGCCACGGTGGTCTGACCATCGTGCAGGATCCTGACGACGCCCAGGTCGCCACCATGCCTCTGGCTGCGCTGAAAACCCAGCAGCCGGATCATGTCTTACCCATTCACGGCATCGGCCGTCTGCTAGTCGAGCTGGAACGAATCGCATGCTGAGTAATATCCAGGCAAAACTGCTGATCGTCGACGATCTGCCCGAGAACCTGCTGGCGCTCGAAGCGCTGATCAAACGCGAAGACCGCACCGTCTACAAGGCGCTGTCGGCGGACGAAGCTCTGTCGCTGCTGCTGCAACACGAGTTCGCCATGGCCATTCTCGACGTGCAGATGCCGGGCATGAACGGCTTCGAACTGGCCGAGTTGATGCGCGGCACCGAGAAGACCAAGAACATCCCGATCATTTTTGTCAGCGCTGCCGGTCGCGAACTGAACTATGCGTTCAAGGGTTATGAGAGCGGGGCGGTGGACTTTCTGCACAAGCCGCTGGATATCCACGCGGTCAAGAGCAAGGTCAACGTTTTCGTCGATCTGTACCGACAGAGCAAGGCCATGAAGCAGCAGGTCGAAGCGCTGGAGCAGGCCCGGCGCGAGCAGGAAGCGCTGCTGCAACAACTGCAGAGCACTCAGCTGGAACTTGAGCAAGCGGTGCGGATGCGCGATGACTTCATGTCAATCGTCGCCCACGAGGTGCGCACCCCCCTCAATGGCCTGATACTCGAAACCCAATTGCGCAAGATGCACCTGGCGCGGGATAACGCAGCGGCGTTCACCCTCGACAAGATGCACGCGATGGTTGATCGCGACGAGCGCCAGATCAAAAGCCTCATCCGGCTGATCGAAGACATGCTCGACGTCTCGCGGATTCGTACTGGCAAGTTGTCGATCCGGCCAAACCGTTTCGATCTGGTGCAATTGGTGGGCAATCTGCTGCAAAACTTCGGGCAGCAGATCGAAGCTGCGGAAACGTCGGTCAGTTTCGAAGCGGATATGCCGTTGGAAGGTTGCTGGGATGAGTTCCGCATTGAGCAGGTCATTTCCAATCTTCTGACCAATGCGCTGCGTTATGGCGGCAGAAGCCCGATTCAGGTGCGCGTCTACCGCCAAGGCAACGAAGCTCGGGTCGAGGTTCAGGATCACGGGATCGGCATCAGCGAAGAGAACCAAAAGCGTATTTTCCAACAATTCGAACGGGTTTCCGCCAAGACGGTAGTCGCCGGGCTCGGGTTGGGTCTGTTCATTTCCGAGCAGATCGTCGCCGCCCATGGCGGTTCAATCGTCGTCGAGAGTGAAATCAACGAGGGCGCCCTGTTTCGCGTTTGTCTGCCGATAGAGGAAAACGGCAAATCCGACGCAACCTCTGAGTGACCGCACGGTCGTATCAGCAGCTATTGACCGAACAAAGGCTTCCCATGAGCGTAGATGCACAAGATGTAGTACTTATCGTCGAAGACGAACCGAATATCTTGATGATTCTGTCGATTTATCTGAAGGATCAAGGGTATCGCGTGCTCGAGGCCGAAAACGGCGAGCAGGCGTTCGAAATCCTCGCGAGCAAGCCACATTTGGATCTGTTGATCTCCGACTTCCGCTTGCCTGGCGGCATCTCCGGCGTACAGATCGCCGAGCCCGCCGTGAAGCTGCGACCTGACTTGAAGGTGATTTTCATCAGCGGTTACCCGCAGGAAATCCGCGAGACCGGCAGCCCGATCACGCTCAAGGCGCCGATTCTGGAAAAGCCGTTCGATCTGGACGTGCTGCAGGAAAAGATTCAGGAACTGTTGGCCTGACCGTGAAATGCAGGAGCTGCCGAAGGCTGCGCTCTTTTGATTTTGATCTGAAAACAAAATCAAAAGATCGCAGCCTTCGGCAGCTCCAGTGGTGTGTTCTGTCAGTTTTTGATCATCTCGCGCACTTTGGCCGTCAGCAGATCAAAAGTGAATGGCTTGGTGATCATCTGCATGCCCGAGTCGAGGAAGCCGCCACGCACCGCCGCATGCTCGGCGTATCCGGTGATGAACAGCACTTTCAACCCTGGCCGGTATTGCCGGCCGATCTCCGCCAGTTGCCGACCGTTCATCCCCGGCAAACCGACGTCACTGATGAGCAAGTCGATGCGTTGCGTCGAGTTGAGAATAGGCACGGCACCGTCGGCATCCCCAGCCTCCACAAACGCATAACCCAACTCACTGAGCACTGCACTGACCAGC
Source organism: Pseudomonas sp. FP2196 (assembly GCF_030687715.1). Lineage (GTDB taxonomy): Bacteria > Pseudomonadota > Gammaproteobacteria > Pseudomonadales > Pseudomonadaceae > Aquipseudomonas. Next base: position 3,267,202 of record NZ_CP117445.1, on the reverse strand, counting down.
ACGCGCACGGCTGGGTCGTCTTCGACGATCAGCACGGTTTCTCCATCGATGGCGTGGGGAGTCTGCTCGGTATCGCAAGCGGGAAGTACGAGTTCTTCGCCGCGGAAACGCGGCAGGTAAAGGTTGACCGTGGTGCCCTGATCGATTTCGCTGTCGATTGAGACATGACCGCGCGATTGCTTACTGAAACCGTAGATCATCGACAGGCCTAGCCCGGTACCCTGGCCGATAGGTTTGGTGGTGAAAAAAGGATCGAATGCACGGCTGATCACGCTCTGGGGCATGCCGCTGCCGTTGTCGGTGACACTCAACATGACGTAGTCACCGGGTTCGAGATTGCTGTAAGCCTCGGTGAATTCACTGTGCAACACCTGGTTGCTGGTCTCGACCACCAGTTTGCCGCCCTCGGGCATGGCGTCGCGGGCATTGATGACCAGGTTGAGCAGGGCGCTTTCCAGTTGATTGGGGTCCGCCTCGGCCACCCACAGTTTTTCGTTCAGGCGCATGTCCAACTGAATGCTTTCGTTGAGGCTGCGCTGCAACAGCTCGCCCATGGACAGGACGAGGGTGTTCATCTGCACCGCCTTGGAATCGAGCGACTGGCGACGGGAAAACGCCAACAGACGATGGGTCAGGCCGGCCGCGCGATTGGCGGACGTCACACCCAGATCAATGAGACTGTCGAGGTCTTCGGTGCGCCCACGGGCCAAGCGTCGGCGCAGCAACTCGAGACTGCCGATAATCCCGGTCAGCATGTTGTTGAAGTCGTGGGCAATACCGCCAGTGAGCTGGCCGACCGCTTCCATTTTCTGTGACTGACGCAACGCTTCTTCGTTGTGGCGCAGTTGCGCGGTGCGTTCCTCGACCTGTTGCTCAAGGGTTTCCAGTGTCGATTGCAGACGTCGTTCGCTTTCACTCAGATCGATCAGGCGGTCGCGGGCTTCGTACTGTCGTCGTCGGCCGCGCAGGGCAGCAGACACCAGGCTGATCAGAGTCGCGGGATGAAACGGGCGCTCGAGGAACGTGACGTTGCCTAACAGGCTGCTCAGGTGCGAGGAGGGGCCTTGCTCTTGTCCGCCGTGATGGGTGAGCAGAACAATGGGGAGATCCGACCATGCCGGTTGCTGTTCCAGGTACAGGAACAAGGCTTCCATTTCCGGGCCGCGCAACGCTTCTGCCGCGATGAGCAGAAGGCCGGCGCCGAGCTGCAGCTCAGTACACAGCGCGCCGAGATTCGGCGTCACCAGCCCTTCGTAATCGGCCTCGTTGAGGATCATCAGCGCAATTTGGCTGTCGCGGCCCACGGGCGTCAGAATCAGCGCGCGTTCGGCCAGTGTTGCTGACGCCGTCACGAGCCCTCTTCCCGAAGCAGTGGTTTGCTCGCGCCGAGGTAGGTCGGTACGCCTCGCAGCACACCCTGGAACGCTTCCAGCGGCTCACCGATGGTCATGCCCTGCGTGGAGATACGGTATTCGCGAATCGTCGATTCGTGGCTGCCCGTGCGTTTCTTGATGATGGAAATCGCTCGGCGGACTTTGCCGAGGGCTTCGAAGTATCGCAACAGAATCACCGTGTCGGCCAGATAAGTGATGTCGACTGGTGCCTGCATGTCGCCGACCAGACCATGCTGGGCAACGGTCATAAAGGTCGCGGCGCCTTTGCGATTGAGGTACAGCAGCAGTTCGTGCATATGCAACACGAGGGCGTTCTCTTCAGGCATTGCCGCCTGGTAGCCGTTGATACTGTCGATGACCACCGTCTTGATTTGGCCTTCATCGACGCATCGGCGCACCCGGTGAGAGAACTCGCCCGGTGACAGCTCAGCGGCATCCACCTGCTCGATCAGCAGATTGCCGGTGGCTTGCAGGGCTTTGAGATCAATGCCGATGTTGTTCATGCGCTCGAACAGCAGGCCGAGTTCTTCATCGAAGATGAACAGTGCCGCTTTTTCACCGCGAGCGACCGCTGCCGCCGCAAAGATCATCGTGATCAGCGACTTGCCGGTACCTGCCGGCCCAAGAATCAATGTGCTGGAACCCGTTTCTACGCCGCCGCCAAGCAAGGAGTCCATTTCTGGAATGCCACTGGTCAACTGCAAACGCGGGTAATCACCGCGGTGTTCGGCCGCCACCAGGCGCGGGAACACATGCACGCCATCCCCCATGATGGTGAAGTCGTGAAAACCGCCGCGGTACTTTTGCCCGCGATACTTGATCACGCGGATCCGCCGCCGCTCGGCGCCGTAATTGGGCGTCAGCTCCTCAAGGCGGATCACGCCGTGGGCCACACTGTGTACGGTTTTATCGAGGGACTCGGTGGTCAGGTCATCCAGCAGTAGAACCGTGGCGTCGTAACGCACGAAGTAGTGCTTGATCGCCAGAATCTGCCGGCGATATCGCAAAGAGCTTTGCGCCAGCAAACGAATCTCCGACAGACTGTCGAGCACTACGCGGGTCGGCTTGAAGCGCTCGACCACTTCGAAAATCTGTTTCGTCGCCTCACCCAATTCCAGATCGGAGGAGTACAGCAGGCTCTGCTGGTGTTCGGCATTGAGCAGGCTTTCCGGCGGCGTCAGCTCGAAGATTTCGATGTTTTCATTCAGCTCCCAGCCGTGGGACAGCGCCCCTTGACGCAATTCACGCTCGGTTTCCGAGAGCGTGATGTATAACGAGCGTTCGCCGGCTTTTGCGCCGGCCATAAGAAAATGCAAGGCGACTGTGGTTTTGCCGGTACCGGGCTCGCCCTCCAGCAAAAACACATGACCGCGAGACAAACCACCGGCGAGGATGTCATCCAGGCCCACAATGCCGGTGGCGGCTTTCGCACTGATCAACTCGTTAGATGTAGACAAAAAATGCCCTCTCATGACTACGGGGGTTGAGGCCGCCAACTGAGTTCAGCGACCTGAATTACTTGACCCCACGCGTTGATGGCGGTTCCGCTTTTTCTTTCACGATGTGTCGACAAGGCTGCCGACAGCGCTTAAAGCCCCTGCTGCAAAGCAGGGTCATCGGGATTGAGCTGCTCGAGCTGGGCCAACAGGATCTGCACGTTTTGCAACTGGCCACTTTCTTTCCAGTAGTTGATCAGCAGAACCCGCGCCTTGCGGTCGGCCGGGTGGCGCTGGACGATTTCCTGTAGTTGTTTCTGTGCCGCTTCCAGTTCCTCGGCACTGTGCAGAGTGGTCGCGAGGTCGTAGCGGTAATCCTTGTTGTCAGGTTCCAGCTCGACCGCCTTGGACAAGCCGAGCAGGGCGTACTCACGTTGACCGTGGTGCAGCAGCCACAGGCCGAGGGCATGTTGCAGATAAGCGGAGTCAGGTTGGGCTTTAAGCTGTTGGGCGAGCAATTGCCGGGCGGCGTCGCTCTGGCCCTGGCGGTCGAGCACATCGATCTGCATCACCAAGGCTGCCAGGTTGCCGGGCTCCAGACGTAGCGTATTGTCGAGTGCAAGCTGCGCCTGTTTCAGTTCGGAGTTATGGATATAAAGTCGCGCCAGTTGCGCGTAAGCCGCGGCGCTTTCCGGTTCTCTCTTGAGCGCTTCTTCCCAGCCGTCGATGGCCTGCTGCAACGGGGCGAAATACAGGCCCAACTCATCCGGGGTAAGGCCGAGCAAAGCGTTGATCGCGGCAAAGCGAACCGTCTGATCTTCATCATCGAGCATCGGCCCCAGCAACAGGCTGCGTTGCCCGCCCGGCACCAGTCCAACCACACTTTTGATCGCCGCTAGCCGCACCTGCGGGGCTTCGTTCTGCAAGTCTGCGTCGGCGAGTTTCAGCGCCTGTGGACTGGGGTAGTTGGCAAGTTCGCCATGCAGCCAGACGCGCCGCTTGATCGACAAATCCGGACGCCCCAATTGCTGATACAACTGGCGCGCCGCGCCGGGCTCACCGGTGCGGGCGGCACCAAGCGCTTCGCTGTAGCCGTGCTTGATAGCGTCCGGAATCACCGCAGAGGTACTGTGCAGGGACAGCCATGCGACGACGACAACAAGCACAAGGCCAAGGCTGATAAGCAGGTAGCGGCGGGACTGAGGCATGCAGGTTTCCGAAAACAGGCGTACTTGAGCAGAGCGTCAAGCTTCGGTCAGCTCGGGCCGTGAGTCAAACCCCGCGCGAGCGAATCGGCCTACAAGTTCTGTCGACTTCGTTGGCCGTCAAATTTTCGATGCGGTGTCTACGCTTGCAGGTGTCGCTTGCGGGCGGGCACAACATCCATTGTCAATGTTCTTGAAAGCAGAAGGATCAGGCACAAAAAAAAGCCCCGCGACCGAATGATACGCGGGGCAAAAGAATTGGTTGGTTGCGGCCAACCAAAGGAGCTCTTTAACAACTAAACGTTACTTGCTCGCGACCGTCTCTGGCTGCCAGCCGCCGCCAAGGGCTTTGTAGATCGCGACAATGCCGCGATACAGGTCCACTTCGGCCTGGGCCTGGCTGTCTTCGGCATTCAGACGTTCACGCTGCGCATCGAGCAGCACAAGGAAGTCAGTGGTGCCTTCGCGGTAGCGGATCTCCGCGAGATCGGCAGCCTTGCGGCTCGATTCACTCTGGCGGATCAACGAGATCAGGCGCTGCTGACGTTTGCCGTAGTCGCTGAAGGCGTTTTCCGATTCTTCCAGTGCCAACAGCACTTGTTGCTCGTAGGTCGCCAGCGCGCCTTCGGCATCTGCATCGGCACCGCGCAGACGGGCCCGCACACTGCCAAGATCGAACGCCGCCCAGGTGATGCTCGGGCCGAGTGCCCAGGCGTTGGCTGCCGAGGAACCGATCTGCGAACCGCGCCCGGCCGTCCAGCCCAGGAAACCACTGAGGCTGACCCGTGGGAACAGGTCAGCTTTTGCCACGCCAATGCGCGCCGTGGCCGAGGCCAGTTGGCGTTCAGCGCTGAGGATGTCCGGGCGACGTTGCAGCAGCTCGCCCGGATTGCCAATGGGCAATGCCTTGGCAATCGCCGGCAAGTCTTTTGGGCTCAAGTCCACTGTCAGCTTGTCCGGGCGTTCACCCAGCAGGGTGGCGATACGGTTTTTCTGGCGAACCTGTTCCGCCTGGAGCTGCGGCACACTGGCTTCGACCGATGCCAGGCGCGCATCGGCACGTTCCACGTCGAGCTGATCGCCAACACCGGCGTCACGCAGGCTGATGGTGATCTTGCGCGACTCCTGCTGGTTGCTCAGGTTGGCCACGGCGATCTTTTCCCGCAGTTGCGCGCCACGCAGTTGACCGTAAGCGTCCACCAGTTCGGCAATCATGGTGACTTGCAGTTGATACAAGTCGGCTTCGGCGGCCTGCTGGTCGGCATCGCTGGCTTCCAGGTTGCGCTGGATACGACCGAACAAGTCCAGCTCCCAGGCCATGTCCAGACCCAGGTCATAGCGTTCGCTGTTGACCCGATTGGTGGTCTGGCCGGGGATTTGTCCCTTGGCCAGATCGCTGGAGGCGCGGCTGGTGATGGTCGGCATGGCGTCGTTGCTGGCGTCGTCGCGGATCGCCCGGGCAGCTTTCCAGCGAGCGAACGCCACACGCAGTTCGCGGTTGCCTTGCAGCGATTGCGTCACCAACTGGTTGAGGGTCGGATCGTCGAACTGCTGCCACCAGATGCCTTCGAACTTCGAACGGTCAAAGTTCTTCTGACCGTTGGCGCCGTCGGTGGCGGCCGTGATGTTGGCCGCCTCCGTCGCTGGGGTCTTGTAGTCGGGGCCGACGGCGCAGGCGCTGAGGGCCAGCACCAGCAGACTCGGCAGGAAGACTTTCAGACTCATTGTTGCGCCTCCAGTGGCTTTTGAAGATTGCGCGCCTTGGCCGCTTTGCGCTGCTCGCTGCGTTCGACAAAGTTACGGATCAATACGTAGAACACGGGTGTCAGCAACAGACCGAAGAAGGTCACCCCGAGCATCCCGGAGAACACCGCCACACCCATGGCGTGACGCATCTCGGCACCGGCACCGCTGGAGAGTACGAGTGGCACAACACCCATGATGAATGCGAAGGAAGTCATCAGGATCGGCCGCAGACGCAGACGGCAGGCTTCCAGTACCGCCGCGAGCGGGTCGAGACCTTCTTCCTGTTTATCCTTGGCGAACTCGACGATCAGAATCGCGTTCTTGCAGGCAAGCCCCACCAGTACGATCAAGCCGATCTGAGTGAAGATGTTGTTGTCACCGCCAGAGATGATCACACCAGTGATGGCCGACAGCAGGGTCATCGGTACGATCAGGATCACCGCCAGTGGCAGGCTCCAGCTTTCGTATTGAGCAGCAAGTACCAGGAACGCCAGCAGTACGCAGAGCGGGAACACGAACAGCGCAGTGTTGCCGGAAAGAATCTGCTGGTAGGTCAGGTCGGTCCACTCGTAGGTCATGCCGTTCGGAAGTTCATCCTTGAGCAGTTTCTCGATGGCTTTTTCCGCTTGGCCGGAGCTGTAGCCTGGGGCGGCCGCGCCGTTGATTTCTGCGGTAATGAAGCCGTTGTAGTGCATCACGCGATCCGGCCCCGAGGTGTCGCTGACCTTGATGAAGGTCGCCAGCGGGATCATTTCGCCTTTGTTGTTACGCACTTTCAACTGACCGATCTGATCGGATTCGAGGCGGAACTGTTGTTCGGCCTGGACGTTGACCTGATAAGTGCGGCCGAAACGGTTGAAGTCGTTGGCATACAGCGAACCCAGATAGATCTGCAGGGTGTCGAAGATGTCGCTGACCGCAACGCCATGGGTCTTGGCTTTTTCACGATCGATGGCTGCATCGACCTGCGGCACGTTCACGGTGTAACTGGTGAACAGGCCCGCCAGTTCCGGCACGCTGTGGCTCTTGTTGATGATGTTCATGGTTTCTTTGTACAGCTCGTCGTAGCCCAGGTTGCCCCGGTCTTCGATTTGCAGGCGGAAACCACCAATGGTGCCCAGACCTTGTACCGGCGGTGGCGGGAAGATCGCCATGTACGCCTCTTGAATGTTCGCGTACTGGCCGTTCAAGGCACCTGCAATCGCGCCGGCGGACATGCTCGGGTCTTTACGCTCGTCGAACGGTTTCAGGGTGACGAACACGATGCCGGCGTTCGGGCTGTTGGTGAAGCCGTTGATCGACAGGCCCGGGAACGCTACGGCGCTTTCCACGCCTGGCTGTTTCAGGGCCAGATCGGACATGCGCTTGATCACGTCTTCGGTGCGATCCAGGCTCGAGGCATCCGGCAACTGTGCGAAGGCCACCAGGTATTGTTTGTCTTGGCCAGGTACGAATCCGGTCGGGGTGCTGGAGAAACCGAAGAAGGTCAGCACCATCAGGCCTGCATACAGCAACAGGGCGATGCCGCTGCCGCGGATAACCCGGCGCACGGTGCCGACGTAGCCATGGCTGGCACGGTCGAAGAAACGGTTGAACGGACGGAACAACCAGCCACCGAAGATCTTGTCGAGAACCTTGGAGAAGCGGTCTTTCGGCGCGTCGTGACTTTTCAGCAACACAGCGGCCAGCGCTGGCGACAGGGTCAGCGAGTTGAATGCCGAGATCACTGTCGAAATGGCAATGGTCAAAGCGAACTGCTTATAGAACTGACCCGTGAGGCCGGAGATGAAAGCCGCCGGAACAAACACCGCACATAGCACCAGTGCCGTCGCAATGATCGGGCCGGTCACCTCACGCATGGCGCGTTTTGTGGCTTCTACCGGGTTCAAGCCAAGTTCGATGTTCCGTTCGACGTTCTCTACCACCACGATGGCATCGTCCACCACGATACCGATGGCCAGTACCAGGCCGAACAGTGACAGCGCGTTGAGCGAGAAACCAAACAGGTGCATCACCGCAAACGTACCGATCAACGATACCGGCACCGCCACCAACGGAATGATCGAGGCGCGCCATGTTTGCAGGAACAGAATCACCACCAGCACCACGAGGATCAGCGCTTCGAAGAGGGTATGAACTACCGCTTCGATCGAGCCGCGCACGAAGATCGTCGGGTCATAAACGATGCTGTAATCCATGCCCTGCGGGAAGCCTTTCTTCAACTCGTCCATCTTCGCCCGAACGTCGTTCGAGATATCGATGGCGTTGGAGCCTGGACGCTGGAAGATCGGGATGGCCACGGCAGGTTGGTTGTTCAGCAACGAACGCAGGGCGTATTGGCTGGAGCCCAGTTCGACGCGAGCAATGTCTTTGAGCCGAGTGATTTCACCGTTGTCGCCTGCGCGAATGATGATGTTCTCGAACTCTTCTTCAGTTACCAGACGGCCCTGAGTGTTGACCGACAGCTGGAAGCTTTGTGCAGTCGGGGCAGGGGGCGCACCCAGTTGGCCGGCAGCCACCTGACGGTTCTGTTCGCGAATTGCGGTGACTACATCGGTCGCAGTCAGGTTACGCGAAGCGGTCTTGTTCGGATCGAGCCACACACGTAGCGAGTAATCGCCCATGCCGAACAACTGCACATCACCGACACCACCCAGACGCGCGAGCTCATCCTTGATGTTCAGGATTGCGTAGTTGGACAGATAGAGCATGTCGTAGCGCTTGTCCGGCGAGGTCAAGTGCACAACCATGGTCAGGTCGGGTGATGCCTTGTCGACGGTGATACCGATGCGCGTCACTTCCTCGGGAAGCTTCGGTTCGGTACGGGTCACGCGGTTTTGCACCTGCACCTGCGCATTATCCAGGTCAGTGCCCAGGGCGAAGGTGATCGTCAGCGTGATCTTGCCGTCAGCAGTGGACTGCGAGGACATGTACAGCATGTTTTCGACACCGGTAATGGCTTGCTCCAGCGGAGCGGCCACGGTCTCACCGATAACTTTAGGGTTGGCGCCCGGGAAGTTGGCACGTACCACCACGGTTGGTGGCACGACTTCCGGGTATTCGCTGATCGGCAACTGGAACAGCGAGATCGCGCCGGCGATCAGGATCAACAGCGACAACACCGCTGCGAAGATCGGCCGTGAAATGAAGAATTGGGAAAAATTCATCGGAGTTATCGTCCCTTAACCGCGTGGGTTCGTAGCAGCCAGCTTCACAACCGAACCGGACGCGCCTTTGGCTGGGGCGACTTTTGGCAGGTTGCTGGCTTCCAGCGCTTGACGTTGTTGAGCGAGTGCCGCGAGGGTTTGCTCGCTGGCCATCGGCACCACTTCAGGGGTGACCGGTGAGCCAGGACGAACCCGTTGCAGACCCTTGACGATGATCGTGTCGTCCTTGTTCAGGCCGGTACGGACGATGCGCAGGCCCTCGATCTTCGGACCGAGTTCAACTGGGCGGTAGGCGGTTTTGTTGTCCGCATCCATTACCAGCACGAACTTCTTGCCCAGATCGGTACCGACGGCCTCGTCGTTGATCAGCATGGCGTTGTAAGTGCCGCTGCCGACCAGTTTCAGCCTTGCATACAGGCCTGGGGTGTAGTTGCCGTCGCTGTTGTCGAACACCGCGCGACCACGGATGGTGCCGGTTTTCGGATTGACCTGGTTGTCGACGAAGTTCATCTGGCCCAGGTGCGGGTTGCCATCTTCATTCGACAGGCCCATGTACACCGGTGTAGTGGCACCGCGCTGACCCTGACGGGCGAGTTGGGTGTATTTGAGGAACACACGCTCGTCGGCGTCGAAGTAGGCGTAGACCTTGTCGGTGGACACCACGCTGGTGAGCGCTGTGGTGTCGGCGGTCACCAGGTTGCCGGCGGTGATTTCGGCACGGCTGACGCGGCCGCTGATCGGCGAAGTGACGCGGGTAAAGCTCAGGTTCAGTTTGGCCAGATCCAGTTGCGCTTGCAGTGCACCGACGGCGGCGCGGGCTTCTTGTGCAGCGCTGGTGCGCGAGTCGGCCAACTCGGCGGAGATGGCGTTGCTGGCGCGCAGACGTTCACCGCGTCCGGCTTCGTTTTCACTGCGGGTGGCGTTGGCACGGGATTGGGCAACCAGGGCTTCGAGGCGGCGAACTTCAGCCTGGAACGGACGGGGGTCGATCTGGAACAGCAGGTCGCCTTTCTTGACCAGTGCGCCCTCAGTGAAAGCGACATCGTCGATCTGGCCGGAGACCCGTGGACGGATTTCAACGGTTTCCGGCGCTTCAAGGCGCCCGGTGAATTCGTCCCACTCGTTGACCGGTTGTTCCAGCACTTTGGCCACGCTGACTTTGGCAGCGGGCAGGGTGGCGGCAGTCTCCGGAGTCTTGCCGCAGGCGCTCATCACCAGTACGGCCAACATGGCCAACGGGAAGCGCAAATGTTTGAGTGACTGTTCCATGGATGCATCCGCCAATGTATTGAAGATGGGCGGATGATGATCGGCGGGGTGGTATGGCACGAATCGAATGAAGCAAAGGTAACTATCATTCGGAATGATATAAGAGTCGAGCCAGCCCTCTAGCATGCACCTTTCGTTAGGTGGCTATCAATCTCGTCGATGGTAATGCTGTGTTGTCTGCTTTGCAACGATCAGGGCTGAGGTTGAGAGAAGAGGATTATGGGGCGATTAAAAAGAAGAACCCGCCGGTGCGGCGGGTTCGAATTTCATGATCAGAGTTTCGGCAACTGACCGATCCGCGCAATCATTTCCGTCACGATCTGCAGATCGAGCTGGAACTGATCCACGGTCTTGAATTCACCATCAGTGTGGCCGGTGTACTTGACCTCTGGCCTGGCCAGCCCGAATTGCACACCGTTGGGCAATTCATGCACCGAGGTAGCACCGGCGGAAGTGCCGAACTCATGTTTCATGCCCAGGTTTTCCGTGGCAACCGCCAGCAGCGTCTTGACCCACTCACCCTCAGGATTGCGGTACATCGGCTCGGCAATCGAATAGTCGAAAGCTACGGCGACATGGCTCTTCTTGCTCCAGACCGCCAGCTTTTCGGCGATTTCTGCTTTGAGCTTCTCAGGCGATTTGCCCTTCGGAACGCGCAGGTTGACTGCAAGTTTGAAGATCTTTTCATCCATCCCGACGTAGGTCAGCGACGTAGTCAGCGGCCCCATGAAGGCATCGGAAAAACCGACCCCCAGTTTGTTGCCAAGGTAATCCAGGCCCCAATTGTCCGCGGCGTAGCGTGCAGCATCGGTAATGTGGTTGTGCTTGAGCGCGACTCGGCCATCAAGGCTATTGATGAAGTCGAGCATTCGCGCCACCGGATTGACCCCGGACTCGGGTTCGGAGGAGTGTGCGGATACGCCCGTTACCGTCAGCTTGACATCTTTGCCGTCGACCTTCGCCGCCACCTCAAAGTTGCCCCCATTGCGTTTGGCGTATTCGGCACCGGCCTTTTGCAGGCTGGCAGCCAGTTCGGCAGGCTTGTCGGAGAGCAGTGTGGCGACCGATACGGAAGGAATCTGGTTGGTCGCCAGGCCACCGGTCATCGAAATGATTTCCGCACCTTTGCCTTCGCCCTTGCGTTTGGCGAAGTTGGCCATGACCGTGCCGTAACCTTTCTCGGCAATCACCACTGGGTAACCACCGTCCAGCGCCAGGTTGTAGTTTGGCGTCGGATTGCGCTCGAAGTAGTAGGGGATCGCGTCGCCGGTGGTTTCTTCAGTGGTGTCCACCAATAGCTTGAAATTGCGCGCCAGTGGCAGTTTTTCGTCCTTGATGACCTTCATGGCATACATCGTCACCACGATGCCGTTTTTGTCATCTTCGGTGCCGCGGCCATACATGCGATCACCTATCAGGGTGATCTTGAACGGGTCGAGGCGGGTGCCGTCCTTCAATACCCAATTCTCCGGCGTTACCGGAACTACGTCGGCGTGTGCATGAATGCCAACCACTTCATCGCCCGTGCCTTCGAGAGAGATCTCATAGACGCGGTTGTCGATGTTGCGGAAATTCAGATTGAAAGACTTAGCCAGGCTTTTGATCTTCTCGCCGATCTTGATGAACTCCGGGTTTTCGTGCTGAGCAATGCCGTCCTTGCGATAGGTCGGGATCTCGACCAGTTCGCGCAGCGTCTCGGTGGCCGCCGCGCTGTATTTCACGCGTGTATAGAGGCCGAGCAGGCGATAGATCTCGTTCTGCTGTTCAGCCGTCAGCGTTTTGTTGTTGAGAAAAGCGCCAATGGCCGGACCGATATCAGCAGTCTTGGCCAGATCGCTTTTGGCCAGGCTGCCGAGGAACTGGCGGAAATCGGTGGTCGATTCGGCCTTGAAGGTTTTGAGGATTTCAGCGCTTTGCTGTGGAGTGATATTGGCCTGAGCCGGTGCGGTGAAAGCTGACAGCCCCGCCAGCATCAAGGTCGCTGCGGCGAGTTTTTTGAAAGGGAAATTCATTACGAAGGGCATTCCTTTGCAGGGCAGTGAGTTGGGAGTGTCTCAACGATGAGACACATACACTTACAAACTAACACTGCTGTAGAGCATCGCGGGAGCCCTGAAACGGGATTTGTCGCACAGAAATGCAAAAGCGACGCACAAACGAAAGTGGGTTCTGGCTCAGCCATCGAACTCTTTTCGGGCCCGCAGCGGACGCTGGTCGTCGACGATCGATTCACTTTTTCTTTATAGTGCAGGTCCCCTGCGAACTACCGGTCGCCTGAGGTTTTGGCCGACGGGTAAGCATAAACGTTCGCGATTTTCGAGTGAGTAATACGCCCTTCAATGAGCAATTCAACGGCTACAACTAATCGTAATTGGTACGCGGTGATTGCGTTGGCACTGGCAGCGTTTGTGTTCAACACCACTGAGTTTGTGCCTGTTGGCCTGTTGAGTTCGATCGGCAGCAGCTTCGACATGTCGTCGGCGCAGGTCGGTTTGATGCTGACGATCTATGCCTGGGTGGTGTCGCTGACATCGCTGCCGATCATGCTGCTCACGCGTAACATCGAGAGGCGCAAACTGTTGATCGTGCTGTTTGGGATGTTCATCGTCAGTCACGTGTTGTCGAGTTTCGCGACAAGCTTCGCTGTCCTGTTGGTCAGCCGTATCGGTGTGGCGTTGGCACATGCACTGTTCTGGTCGATCACCGCTTCGCTGGCCGTGCGTCTGGCGCCACCGGGCAAGCAAGTCCAAGCCTTGGGTTTGCTGGCAACCGGTACTTCGCTGGCGATGGTGCTGGGCATACCCCTCGGTCGGTTGTTGGGCGAAGCCATGGGCTGGCGCACGACCTTCATGGTGATCGCTGGTTTGGCGGCCACGCTGGTGTTGTGCCTCGCCAAGGTTCTACCGTTGCTGCCGAGTCAAAACTCAGGCTCCCTGAGAAGCCTGCCTTTGTTGTTCAAACGACCTGCGCTGGTGGCGGTGTACATCCTGACGGCAATGGTAGTGACTGCCCAGTTCACCGCTTACAGCTATATCGAGCCGTTCGTTGAAGGAGTGGCGGGTTTGAGTGGCGATGCAGTAACACTCATCCTGCTGTTATTCGGTGGTGCAGGTATTTTCGGATCGCTGCTGTTCAGTTGGCTGCACAGCTATAACCCGCAGCGCTTCCTGATCGTCACCGTGGTGGTGCTCGCGCTGTGCCTGTTGTTGCTGCTGCCATTGAGCGGCGAGGTTTCGTATCTGGGCGTGCTGAGTCTGTTCTGGGGCATGGCGATCATGGGATTTGGGCTGGCGTTGCAGTCGAAGGTTCTGGTGCTGGCTTCGGACGCCACCGATGTGGCGATGGCGATGTTTTCAGGGATCTACAACATCGGCATCGGCGGCGGCGCACTGCTGGGAAGCTGGGTAGGCGGCCAGTTGGGGTTTGCTTATGTAGGGATAGTAGGTGGCATGCTGGCGGCGTCTGCGCTGTTGTTCTACTGCCTGTCGATCTACCGCTTCATTCGGCCTGCTTCCGCTCCGGCTCCTTGATGCCAGAGATGGCTTCAAGTGGTACTTGAGCGAGTGGCGTCAACGGGTAACGCCACTCATGGCTCGGAAGCACCCTCAGGCAAGTTTCTTCAAAGACTGTCCGGGTCGCCAAAGAACATCTGAATCCGCGACCTCAACCAACGCTCACCCGGATCGTTATCCTGCGAACCCCGCCAAGCCATGTGCAATTCAAACGTGCGTGTCGGTAGCGGCGGATCTTCCGCGCGAACACCGCCAGCCGCCGTCAGTGCATCAGCGGTGTAGTCCGGCACGGTGGCCACAATGTCAGTGCCCGCGAGTAATGTACTCAAACCATTGAACTGCGGCACGGCCAGTACCACATGGCGTTTGCGGCCGAGTTTCTCCAGTTCCTCATCCACGAAGCCGCTGAGGTCGCCAGCGAACGACACCAGCGCATGCGGCCGGGCGCAGTAATCGTCGAGGCTGAGCGGGCCGGGTACGGTGTCGGCGCGCAGCAGCTTTGGCGCACTGCGTCGCAAGACTTTGCGCTTGGCGTTGGCCGGCAAATCGGTGGTGTAGCTGACGCCGATGGAGATTTCGCCGGATGCCAGCAAACCCGGCATCAGAATGTAATTGACCCGACGCACTACCAGCACAATCCCCGGGGATTCGGCCCGCAGACGTTTGAGCAGCATTGGCAGCAGCGCGAATTCAACGTCATCGGACAAACCGATGCGAAACACCGAAGTGCTGGTTGCCGGGTCGAATTCCGCGGCACGGCTGACCGCGGTCGAAATCGAGTCGAGGGCGGGCGAGAGCAGGGCGAAGATTTCCACGGCACGGGCGGACGGTTCCATGCTCCGGCCGGTGCGGACGAACAAAGGATCATCGAACAGGCCGCGCAGGCGCGAAAGCGCCGCACTGATCGCCGGCTGGCCGAGGAACAATTTCTCGGCGGCACGGGTCACACTGCGTTCGTGCATCAATGTTTCGAATACGATCAACAGGTTCAGGTCGACACGACGCAGGTCATTACGATTCATCTGGAGTCCTGGCAGAGTCATCAAGCTTGACGAGGGCGACCATATGAGAACAATGGCCGGCATGAATCTTACGGGGAAAGGCTGGTACTCTGCACCGGAAAATTCAGCTTTACTGCGACGGTGTGAGCAGTTTTTTCAAGGATTTTGCCAATACCGCCCATACTGCGGAATCAATGACAGGCATGTCGACTATTAATAGCCACTGATAGTCTTGGGTCGAAAGCCCAGATAGAGTTCGGGGCATTAGAGGTTACTTTGACGAGGTTTGCGATGTCCCGCACGATCCGTTTTCACAAGTTTGGTCCGGCCGAGGTGCTCAAATGCGAAGAGCATGCGGCCGCTCAGCCAGGTCCTGGCGAAGTGCAGGTGCGTGTCGAGGCTATCGGCATCAGCTGGTATGACACGCTGTGGCGTCAGAATCTGGCGTCGTCCCAGGCACGCCTGCCCTCCGGGCTTGGCCATGAAATGGCTGGCGTGGTTACGGCGGTGGGTGCTGATGTCGAAGATCTGTCAGTCGGTGACAAGGTCGCCAGTTTTCCGGCCGAGAGTCCGAACGACTATCCGGTCTACGGTGAGTCGATTGTACTCCCGCGTACCGCGCTGACCCGATATCCGGATGTGCTCAGCCCGATTGAAGCCAGTGTGCATTACACACCGCTGCTGATCGCCTATTTCGCTTACGCCGATCTGGCGCGGGTCAAACCCGGGCAATTTGCCCTGGTCACTGACGCCAGCCATTGCGCCGGCCCTTCGTTTGTTCAACTGGGCAAGGCGATGGGTGTGCGGGTGATTGCTGCCACCAAACAGGCGGAAGAGCGCGAATACCTGCTCTCACTCGGTGCAGAAAAGGTGATTGTCACCGAAGAGGAAGATCTGTTGATGCGAATCAACAAGATCACTGAAAACCGTGGCGTAGACGTGGTTTTCGATGGTCTCGGCGGTCCGCAGATGTCGCTGCTTGGCGATGTTCTGGCGCCGCGTGGCAGCCTGGTTCTTTACGGCCTGCAGGGTGGCAACCAGACGCCGTTCCCGGCGTGCGCAGCGTTCCAGAAGAACATCCAGTTCTTCGTGCACTGCATCGGCAACTTCACCGGTAAGCCGGAGTTAGGCATCACCCAGGATCACGTCGCCGTGCAGCGTGCCTTGCGTGACATCAACCAGTTGACCGCTGATCGTGTTTTGCTGCCACTCAAGACCCGTGTGTTCCCGTTCAATGAGTTCGTCGAGGCACATCGTTACATGGACGAATGCCCTTGCCGCGAGCGGGTCGCTCTGCAAGTCGAACCAGCGTAAAGCCAGCAATCAGAGTCCGTGGCCCCACGGACTCTTGTGTGTTCATCCCACCCCCCTGAAGAACCAAGCGCCCGGTGCTGTACCGGGTATCGTTCAGTAACTGAACTGGTTTTTACTCTCGATCTGTATCTTCTAATCGCAATATAAGCCCTGATAATTGAATGATTACTTTCATCTCAAGGAATGAGTCATGGCTGTGCATTCGATTTGCCCTACGCGTAATAACCCGACCCACTCTGTTGGTTGCGCCCACTACTGTTTAATTGTTGTAGGTTTATTCGGAAACTGCTTCTCTTTTTCTTGTACTCATTTGTCGTGGGACGTTGTGGGAAGTTTCCTAGGAATCTCAAATGAAAGAAAAACATCAATGATTACAGTCGCTTGAGGCGACACGTCTGCATTTGACGGTTTTTTATAGCTTAAGTGTTTCAAGTGACTACAGATTTGTAAGTGTTAGCATCTGAATGTCTATTACTTATTGATGAATTGTCGTGCGACTGATGTTCGGTTTGCGCGGCATGAAACTTTTGATACCGGGTAAATACCGATGAGCACGATCCATGATCAGGCAATGAATTATGTCTACCAGCAAGTATTGCAACGTTTGCTGAGTTTCTTCTCCCGCGCCGAACGCACGGCATTGCAGTTGTTGATCCAGCGCCTCGTCGTGGCGGCTGGCGGCATGGAAAACATCGGTCATTTCAAGGTGCTGGTTAACCAGTCCGGATCACGCGACAGCTGTTACACGCTGGCCTTGTTACGGGCGGCGCAACTGAGTATTGCGGGGCGTGCGCCTGCGACTTTTCAGCTGCGGGTGGCGACCCTGCGCTGGAGTGGCAACAGTCATACGGCACTGCAGAATATGCACCGCAGCTACAGCGCGCTCTTCCTTTATGACGATCCTCGGGTCGAGCTGTTGATGGTGGATCATCGCCAGGTCTTGCCCTTCGATCATCAGGTACCCATCTGTGAAGAGGGGCGTGAAGCCAACCGCGTCAACCTGCTGCTGATCGGCCATCGTAGAACCTTCAGTGAAGTGCTCGAATTGTGGGATGACGCTTATCTGGCCACGGCCGAGTTCTACGGTCAGATCGCTCGATGGAACAATGGCGTCGATGCAATGATCGGCAGTGAGTCTGCGCCTCGTCAAAAGCACTTTCTCGACGGATTGAGTCGCGCAGTGCAGAAAGCGGCAATCGCCGGACCGATTGTGGGTGGTTCAGGCTTTGAGATTTTGTTCCCATTGCTTGACGGCCTGGGTGGGGATTATTACCGCGAATTTTATACGGAGGAGGAGCGTGTAGCGTGGCGCCCCGAAGGTCAATTTGAAACCTGCCGGCGCACCGGTTTCATTAACATCAATGACATGATTGTCGGCAAGCTCGAGGAACGTTGGCCCTTGCTCAGCGACTTCCTGGGATTTCAGACGGATGAGCTGACGCTTTATCAAGGTGACGATGAATACGCGGACCCCTTGGTGGCAGCGCATCTGCAAGGTATGCAGGCGCAATTCATCGAGGATCGCACTTACGAGTCTGGAGTCAGTGACTACCTTCAAAACAGCTTGAATGCGATGCGCCGCAAGCAAGTGCCTGAACCGGTGTGTGAACAACTGTTAAGCAGTTTCGGCAATCCGCAAGAACCTGAACAGTTGCGACAGCAGGCAGAGAACTGCCTGATGGCCAACTTCGATCTGAACGACATTCAGCTGACCTGCCTGTTGTTCGCGCCGTTCATTGACAGCGGCGCCGGTCTTGAAAGGTTTTTACGCAGTTGTCATCCCGGCATGTTGGTGGCACTGCCAGATTTGCATCGGGCGATGCAGGGCTTGCATGCTCCGGAACAGGTACTCAAGTGGATGACGGACGTCAGCGGACTGCCGGTCAGTTTGATCGTCCGTCTCTACGCAATGGGGCCGATTCGCATCATTGAATCCAGCGACTTGGTCTCGCAGGACGTAAGTCTGGACAAGGTGGGTTGCGGATCGGCAACCGATCGGTCGGCGGAAGGCTGATTGTGAGTTATCTACCGGAAAATGAATCGGTGTCCAGTGATGTGGGGTTGTGAAAGCGTTGCGTGAAAACGACTTCATTTATCAGGCGGTTTACCGTTATCTGACATTGCTGATCGACGAAGCGGGAAGCAGCTCGGCGGCGCGTTTGCCTTCATTGCGGCAACTGGCAGAGCGGTTGAATGTGTCCATCTCGACCGTCCAGTACGCTTATTCGCTGCTGGAAAAGGAAGGACGCGTCTATTCGATAGCCAAGTCCGGTTATTACGCGCAAGTGCTTCCCAGCATGCAACTGCCCGGTGACGGCACCGATCTGCTCGAAACCGTTTACATCAACGCCAGGCGACCGGGCATGTGTGTGTTGAGTGACGACGAGCCGGCTTCACTGCAACCGCTCGACAGCCCGTTGTTGATGCTCGAACGGGAGTTGCTTCGCCAATACCCGCGCCAGCCACAATTGGCGGTGCAGCCCTGCGGCGAGCTGGAGTTGCGCACCGTACTGGCTGCGCGCTATACCTCGTCAACGGTGAATTTCTGGCATGCGGATGACGTTTATATCGGCGCAGACTTGCGCGGTGTCTTGGAAATACTGATTTCTGTACTCCAATTGCGGCGCGCCACCGTGGTGGTTGAATCGCCGTGTGACTGGGTAATCTTGCGCCTGCTGGAAGCCGCCGAAGTACGGGTTATCGAGTTGCCGCTACTGGCCGGAGGAGTGATCGATCCCCAGCGGCTGGAGTCGTTGCTCAAGAGCGAACCTGTGCGGTTGATCCTGTTGTCTTCAGCGTTGAGCATGCCCCTGGGGAGCCTGTTGCCCCATGCCAATCGTCAGGCCATCGCCCATTTGCTCGGGTGTCAGGGCACCTGGGTTCTGGAAAACGACTGCTACAGCGAACTCGATGATGAAGGGGGCGACGCTCGACATCTGCGCGACTGGCTCGACCCTGATCGTTTGCTGGTGTTTTCCACGTTCGAAAAATTCATCGGTGCAGAAGCGCCTTTCGGATTTGTCCTGTCGCACCACTGGCGCAGTGAGCTGCAGCGTCATTTCCTGTTGCGCGCATTCCGTTTATCACCGATCCGCCAGAAAGCGATCGCCAGGCTGATGGCCGGCGGCCGGCTGGATCAGCATTTGTGCATACTGCGGCGGATGCTCAAGGAACGTCGTACGCAATTGATTCAGTTGTTGCGTGAGCGCCTGGGCGATGCGTTGCAGATTATCGAACCGCAGGGCGGGGCGACGGTGTGGGCGCGCTCGCTACGCCCGGTGGACATGGGTAACGTGTTCCATCGCCTGCTCAAGCAGCAGATCATCATTGCGCCCGGGGAGTTGTTCAGCCTGCAGGGTTTGCATGCGCACCATCTGCGCCTGAGCCCATTGATTCATGGCGATCACGATCTGGTCAGCGTTGTCGGGCTGCTGGGCGACGCCTTGCGGTTGGCACCGGATGAGTAACGTTAAAAAACATCGGAAGAGTTCCGGATAGATCCCTTCGCATAGCGGTCAAACTGCCAGTAAACTGCGCTCTATTCCTGAACCACTCTATTTCAGAGGTCTTGCATGACTATCAGTCCTTTTGCGGGCAAACCGGCACCGGCAGAATTGTTGGTCGACATCCCGCGACTGGTAACGGCTTATTACACCGGCCAACCTGACGCTTCCATTTCCACACAGCGTGTGGCGTTCGGCACCTCCGGTCACCGCGGCAGTTCCTTCGACTTGAGTTTCAACGAATGGCACGTTCTGGCCATCAGCCAGGCAATCTGCCTGTACCGGGAATCCCAAGGGATCAACGGCCCACTGTTTGTCGGCATCGACACTCATGCACTGTCGACCCCGGCCGGGGCCAGTGCGCTGGAGGTTCTGGCAGCCAACGGTGTGACCGTGATGATCGCCGAAGGCGATGAATATACGCCGACACCTGCCATATCCCATGCCATTCTCTGCTACAACCGCGGCCGTACCTCGGGCCTGGCCGACGGCATCGTCATCACGCCGTCGCACAACCCGCCACAAAGCGGTGGCTACAAATACAATCCAACCAATGGCGGCCCGGCCGACACTCACATCACCAAGTGGATCGAAGCCAAGGCCAACGAATTGTTGGCCAACAAACTGGCTGGCGTGAAACGCATCAGCTACGAGCAGGCACTGAAAGCCAGCACTACCCATCGGCACGACTACGTGAATACCTACGTTGCCGATTTGATCAACGTGATCGATTTCGATGCCATTCGTGACGCCAAACTGCGTCTGGGTGTCGATCCCTTGGGCGGAGCAGGGGTGCGCTACTGGTCGGCCATCGCCGAGCACTACCGTCTGGATCTGGACGTCGTGAACAAGCAAGTCGATTCGACCTTCCGTTTCATGACCGTTGACTGGGACGGCCAGATTCGCATGGACCCGTCGTCCAGCCACGCGATGCAAGGCCTGATCGGTCTGAAAGAGCGTTTCGACGTGGCGTTTGCCTGCGACCCGGATCACGACCGCCACGGCATCGTCACGCCGTCGGGTGGCCTGCTTGCGCCAAACAACTATCTGGCGGTGTCCATCGATTACCTGTTCCAGAATCGTCCGCAATGGCGTGCCGATGCTGGCGTGGGTAAAACCGTGGTCAGCAGCGGTTTGATCGACCGCGTTGCCAAGCGTCTGGGTCGTCGTCTGTACGAAGTACCGGTCGGTTTCAAATGGTTCGCTGACGGCCTTTTCGACGGTTCGCTGGGTTTTGGTGGCGAAGAAAGTGCCGGCGCCTCGTTCCTGCGCAAGGACGGCGGCGTATGGAGTACCGACAAGGACGGTCTGATTCCGGCATTGCTTGCCGCAGAAATGACTGCTCGTACCGGCCGCGATCCAAGCCAGGCTTATCGCGCGTTGACCGATGAACTGGGCGAGCCGTTCTCGGTGCGCGTCGACGCCAAGGCGAATCCTGAGCAGAAAGCACTGCTGAGCAAGCTGTCGCCAACGCAGGTGACTTCGACAGAACTGGCAGGCGAGAAGATTCAGAGCATTCTCAGTCACGCGCCGGGCAACGATCAGGCCATTGGCGGCTTGAAGGTAATGACCGAAAACGGCTGGTTCGCCGCACGTCCGTCTGGCACCGAGGACATTTACAAAATCTACGCCGAAAGCTTCATCGGCGACGACCACCTCAAGCAATTGGTGGCCGAGGCGCAGACCCTGGTGGATGGTGCAATCTCCAGCAAGTGATGCTTCTTGAAATCGCAGCATAAAAAAGGGCAACCATCGCGGTTGCCCTTTTTACGTCTGCAATTCAAGCACTCAAGCCAGATCCACCAACACGATCTCACTGTCTTCAATCGCCGTAACCGTCAGCACCTGTTCATGCGCTACCGCCACACCGTCGCGCGCTTGCGCACGCAGGCCGTTGACTTCAATTACGCCAGTGGCCGGCACCAGATAAGCCCGGCGCCCTTCGTCGAGGCGATATTCAGCTGTTTCCCCAGCCTTGATGTTCGCCGCGACCAAGCGTGCATCGGCGCGAATTCGCAGGCTTTGATCATCGCCATCCTTTCCGCTGGCGAGCGTTACAAAGCCTTCACGCTGACCTTTCGGGAAGGGTTTTGCACCCCATGACGGCGGCGCGCCGGTTTCGGTGGGCAGAATCCAGATCTGGAAGATTTTCGTGTCTGCGGCTTCCAGATTGTATTCACTGTGCGCGATGCCGGTGCCGGCACTCATCACTTGCACGTCGCCAGCCTCGGTGCGGCCCTTGTTGCCCAGATTGTCCTGATGGGTGATCGCACCTTCACGTACATAGGTGATGATTTCCATGTCGCGATGCGGGTGCTGCGGGAAACCGGTGCCTGCGGCAATCACATCGTCATTCCACACCCGCAGATTGCCCCAATTCATGCGCTGCGGATCGTAGTATTCGGCGAACGAAAAATGGTGATGGGCATCCAGCCAGCCATGATGGGCGCCGCCCAGCGAGCTGAAAGGTCTGAGTTCAAGCATGATCGTCTCCTCAAAAGGTTTGTCGTGGGGGCGGGATACCCGCACCCGGCGCAAGACCGGTGGTTTATGACGGCGATCATCTATCAGTCAATCATCGATAAAAAGCGTAAAAAATGCGGCATTATGATCGGATAAATGGATAGAAGAGGGTGGCGTGACCGTTTCATCTCACCTTCAATTCATCGCCTAAACCAATGACGCGTAAGCATTTCGCTAGAACTCAACGGTAAATAAAGACACCATAGCGGCAACAGCCTTACCCACTGGAGCCCGTTAGCGTGGTGCAGCAACCCCCCGATCTTCCTCCTGAACTCCGTCCGCTGGCCGACATGCCTTGGTTCAAGCGCCTGGCCGCACGTTTCTTTGGTCATGGTTTGACTCGGTTGCGGGCTCAGCACCGTGCGTCATGGCTGCACGGTCAGGCTGACGGCTTTCGTAGCGGTCACACTGCGGGCGTCGAGTACGGTTTTAAAGAGGGCAAGCTCGAGGGACTGGAAGAAGGCCGGCAAGTGTTGCTGATCCGCGACAGTCGCAGCACCGAGCATCGTGCGCCGAGCGTCGACAATCACTTGTTTGACGATTGGCGCCTGCCACTCACCGCCGAGCTGAAGAAACGCATCAAGGCCGATGTCGCTAGATTGTTGCCGGAACACGCTCAGCCGAGTACTGCGCAATGGAAGATGATTTTCAGCGAGACACCGTCAACTTCCGTGGTCGCTGGTGCCGGAGCGGGCAAGTCGACCACGCTGGTGCTGCGCATTCTGCTGCTGACCCAGTATCTCGGCTTTGAAATCGATTCGATGACCGTAGTGACCTTCACCCGCGAGTCGCGCAAGGACTTCATCAACAAACTGATCGAGATTTTTGCGCTTTGGGGTCAAGTATTGAGCTTGAAACAGGCGCGGGAACTGGTGCGAACCTTTCACTCGCGCATTCTGCCTATGGTGCGCAGCCTGCCGGGATTCGAACGTTTGCAGGCATTCGAGAACCTCAGCCATCGCGCGCAGGGCGCCGACGAGGAGGTCGACAGCAATCCATTCGACCTGCGCATCAACGATGCTCAGCGCCAGCAGCTCAATGCCTGCTACCACCGCTTATTCAGCCAGGACGAGCGTTTCCGCCAGTTGATTCAGCCTATGGCCAAGGCGGGCTTGCAGCTCAAAGAGCTGGAGCGCGATCACCCGGATGTGCAAAAGCGTATGGCTGTCACCGAACTGGCGGCCAAGCGCGACGAAGAACTCTGCGATGTCATTGAAGATTTGTGGTTTGGTGCGGGGGCCTGGCCCATCAAAGGCATCGAACCGAACCGTCAGACTTTCGAAATCAACGGGGCGAAATTCCATTGCCATGGCTATATCCCCAGCCTCGACGCCTGGGTGGTGCTCGGTTTCGATCCACGGGAAAACCCACAGCTCAGCCGGCCCAATGCCAAACTCTCCGTCCGTGCAGAGTGGGCGGTGAAGCGCACCCTGTTTCAAGCTTTCTGTCGTAAGCCATTGATTTGGATAGATAGTTACGAGTCAGCAAAGCGTGTGCTCGCGACATTGGCGGCGGATGCCAGCGCCGGTCCGGGCTTCGATTACAAAGTCAAAGGCGAACTGGCCTCCGCGCCTTTGCTCGACTGTTTCGTTGCCGCAGCAGGCTTCATCGAGAACCTGGGGCTGGACGTGCCTGACGCTGTCGGACGTATGAGCTTCGCCAAGGACGATCCAGACCGGTTTTTCTTCGAGGCGCTGAGTCTGTTCTGGCGTGCTCTGGAAGATCATCTGCTCGACCAGAAGCCGCCGATCATGACCTACAATCGCATGTTCGCGCTGTTCAGTGAGCACTCGCCAGAGAACCTCAAGTTGCTCAGTGATGAATTGCTCCGGCCGATGTCGCACCTGATGATCGATGAATTTCAGGACGTTTCGCCGCAGATCGTTTCCTGGATCCGCGCAAGCCTCAACGAAATACGCAGTCGTGGCCCGGCGATGCATGTCGGGCGGGGCGCGCAGCGTTCATCGCTGCTCTGTGTCGGCGACGATTGGCAGTCGATTTATGGCTGGCGCGGCAGTTCACCAAGCTATTTCATGGAGTTCAACAAGGAATTCCCGTCTCCGAGCACCACACGGGTGATGCTCAGCGACAACTATCGCAGTCATCAGCACATCATCGATGCGGCTGAACACATCGTTCGCGCTGCGCCGGCGATCCCCGGCAAGAAAGCCAAGGCCAGTGGCGAACCCAAGGTTTTGCAGCCAGTCAACGTGCTGGAGCGTGACGATCAAGCTTTGGGGAAACGCCTTGCCGAACATTATCGACAGGGTCATTCAATCCTGATGCTTTATCGAAAAAGTAGCGATAAGTTGTTGATTGAAGAGCATATTCAGCCGGTAGTTAATGTTGATTCGAGCTTGCCGTACGAAGCCAGAAGACTTAAACAGCTGACTTATCACAGCGCCAAAGGCTTGCAGGCAGACGCGGTGTTTCTGCTCGGAGACTGCCAGCACCTGACCAGTTCGCCGTACAAGAATCAGGTGTATCGCATGGCCGGTCTGGGCAAAAATGGCGACAGCGAGCCATACGATACTGCGCAAAAGGATGAAATCCTGCGCCTGGCCTACGTCGGGATTACAAGGGCAGTCAGCCATTGCTACTGGTATGTCGAGGCGCAAGAAGTGCAAGCGGTCAATATGCCCCGGGCGTCTGATCGGGTGGTGAAGGGCAAGCCGTTCTTCCTCGATCATCGAACGGAAAAGTCCACCGCATGAGCCACAAAAAAGCCCGCAAGCTGTGCGGGCTTTTTTATGTAAATCATAAGGTTACGCATAACTCCTGAGAGATTCTGGAGGAATGAATGCTTCAAGCTCATCCTCCACAGCCTCAATAATTCGCTCGACATCCGCCGCGTTCATCACCGTGGCACACGGGATGCCAGCGATGGCGATCATGGTTTCGCCGCTGGCGCGATCAAACAGACGGGCAATCATGCTGCCCGGCGCATCCATCGTCGCCTCGAAACCCATGGGATGAAAATGCCAGCGCATCAGCTGGCAGGCATTGGGGAATGTGACTTTGCTTGAACCTTTATTCATATGTTGCCCGCCTTCTTCATCGAGCGCTTCCGTTTGCTCATGTTAGGTGGGAAGAGCCTTCATTGGCTCAACCGGTGACTTGTCATTAAAAGTAGCATCTCGATGTGAAATTTCTGTGAGAGTTTTCAGTTCATTTTGCGATTGCTTCGCATCTTTTGATGTAAGTCATGGTCTACGCGATCATCGCCGCAGTGCCACTGCGGATTAGCCATTGATGCATGTGCCGAACTTGGGCAAGCTCGGTTCTTTTTCGCCGAGCTCCTTATGCACGCCGACGACGACGGCCCAGAACAGACCAAGGCCACGGCTGCCACGGTCATGCGCTACCACCTGAGCTGGAAACACCGCGAGCTGGACAGCGTCATGGCGCTGTATCACCCGGACATCCAGTACAACGATTTTTTCCAGAACCGCGTACTGGGCCTCGACGAGTTGCGCGAGTATGTGCGCGTCAGCATGCCGCGCGAATCCGACGAAGCGCTGGAGCATTGCGACCGGATCCGTGTTGACGGCAATACGGCGTTCATTCAGTACGAAGTCACCTTGCGCGGTGGCGACGGTCTGGTGTCGTTCCGTTCCAGTGAGGCGATCACGGTCAGGGACGGTTTGATCTGGCGTGTCAACGAGTACGCCTCACTGGTGCGTGGGCAAACCAGCGACAAGACAGCGTCGAGCCAGCGTCCGGCCGTCAGTCGATTGGGACTTTCTGCGCGCCAACTGAGCTTCATGGCTGACGATCTGCAGCAATACTTCGAGCGGCAACAGCCGTATCTTGATCCTGAGCTCGATCTGCAACGGGTGGCGAAAGAGTGCGGATACAGCCGCAACCAGATTTCCTACCTGCTCAATCAAGTGCTTGGGCAAAGCTTTTATCGCTATGTCAATCAGGCGCGGTTACAGCATTTGCTCAAATCCCTGGACGCCGCCACGCCACCAGTGCGTATCGATGAGCTGGCCTTTGCGGCTGGATTCAACTCGCTATCGGCGTTCTACAGCTGTTTCCGGCAGCACACCGGTCAGTCGCCCAAGGCTTACACCAAACAAATTTCTTTGCGGACACGCGCGCAAGACAGCCTCTGAGCTTGCGCACTAGGATCGACGCCATCGAAGGTTTTCAGTGGCGGAGTCTTGCATGCCGGCGTGGCGCACTATCAGTTTGTGGATGGATCAACTCGATGAGCCGCTGATCGCGCGGCCGGAGCTTGAACGGGATCTGGACGTCGATGTGGCGATCATCGGCGCCGGATACACCGGGCTGTGGACGGCTTACTACCTGAAGAAACAGGCACCGGGCCTGGACATCGCGATCATCGAGGCGCAAACCGCCGGGTTCGGCGCGTCCGGCCGCAATGGCGGTTGGCTGATGGGCAATCTGCTCGGTGAAGATCGTCTGCTGGCTGGGTTGTCGCCAGAGCAGCGTCGCGCCTCGTTCGATCTGCTGCACAGCATCCCCGATGAGGTAGAAGTCGTCCTCGAACGCGAAGGCATTGACTGCGATTACCGCAAGGGCGGAGTTTTGTACTGCGCCGCGCGTTACCCGGAGCAGGAAGCCAATCTGCGTGAATACCTCGCCAGCCTGCACGCCCAAGGCCTGACCGACAACGACTACCGCTGGCTCAGCCCCGAGCAACTGGCGCAGCAGATCCGCATCGCCAAACCTTACGGCGGCATTTACGCGCCCCATGTGGCGACCATTCACCCGGCCAAGCTCGTTCGAGGCCTTGCGAGCACCGTGCAGAACATGGGCGTGAAAATTTACGAAAACAGCCCGGTCACTCACTGGCAGTCGGGTAGCTTGCGCACGGCCAAGGCCAATGTGCACAGCCGCTGGATCGTGCCGGCGGTCGAGGGTTACTCGGTGACATTGCCGCCGCTGGGGCGCTATCAGTTGCCGGTGCAAAGCCTGATCGTCGCCACCGAGCCGTTGTCCGCCGCAACCTGGGACGAGATCGGCCTCAGTCGCGGCCAGGCCTTCAGCGAGTTCAGTCGCCAGGTGACGTATGGCCAGCGCAGTGCCGACAACCGTTTGATCTTTGGCGCCCGGGGTGGCTATCAGTTTGCCGGCAAGCTGCGCCACAACTTTGACCTGACCCGCGATGAGGTCGAACTGCGTCGCTACCTGTTCGGTGAACTGTTCCCGCAACTGAAAAACGTCCAGATCACCCACGCCTGGGGCGGCAACCTTGGCATGTCCCGGCATTTCAAACCGCACATGCTCTGCGATCGCGCCAACGGCATTGCGCTGTCCGGCGGCTATGGCGGGGAGGGCGTCGGTGCCAGCAATCTCGGTGGCCGCACTTTGGCGGATCTGATTCTGGAGCGCGACAGCGAATTGGTTAAACAGCCGTGGGTGCTGCCGGATGGCGGAATTCACGCGCTGCGTGCGTGGGAGCCGGAGCCGTGCCGCTGGCTCGGCTACAACGCGATCATCAAAAGCTTCGTCCACGAAGACCAGACCCTGGCCAACCCGGCGAGCGCGCCATGGCGGCGCAAGCTCGCCAGTCAGGTGGCTGGTTTCATGGAAGGTTTCATGCGCTGAGCGTCAACACAATCGAAAAAAAAGCCACCAAGAAAGCCCCAAGACAGGTAACGCCATGAGCATCACCCAGTTCAAGAACACCGCCACGCTCCAACTGGAAGAATCCAACCCGGTGGCCGTACCGCTCGGCGACCCGATCGCCATTGCTTCGACCACCAGCGTCGAGCGCGACGACGGCGTCGAAACCGGCGTCTGGGCGTGCACGCCCGGGCGTTGGCGCCGGCAGATTACCGCTCAGGAGTTCTGTCACTTCATCTCCGGGCGCTGCACGTTCACCCCGGATGACGGCAGCGAAACCCTGCACATACAAGGCGGCGATGCATTGATGTTGCCGGCCAACACGCTCGGTATCTGGGATATCCACGAGACCGTGCGCAAGACCTACGTACTGATTTTCTGATTGTTTGATCCTTTGATTGCCTGCCAACAAAAAAGAAAACCCACACAGGAATCGATCCATGATCCGCAAGACCCTCGCTCTGGCACCGCTGATGCTCGCCGTTTCCCTTGCTCAGGCAGCGGAAACGGTCAAGGTTTACAACTGGTCCGACTACATAGCGCCGGACACCACCAAGAACTTCGAGAAAGAGATGGGTGTGGGTGTCACCTATGACGTCTACGACAGCAATGAAACCCTCGACGGCAAGTTGATGACCGGTAAATCCGGGTACGATGTGGTGTTCCCGTCCAACCACTTCATGGCCCGGCAGATTCAGGGCGGGGCGCTGAAGAAGCTCGACAAGAGCCAGTTGCCGAACTGGAAGAACCTGAATCCGGTCCTGCTTAAAGCCCTGCAAACCAACGATCCGAACAACGAACACGGTTTTCCGTATCTGTGGGGCAGCACCGGTATCGGCTACAACATCGCCAAGGTCAAAGCCGTGCTGGGCGACAACGCGCCGGTGGATTCCTGGGACCTGATCTTCAAACCCGAGTACATGGAAAAACTGCAGAAGTGCGGCGTAGCGATCCTCGACAACGGTCCGGAATTGCTCCCGGCGGCGCTCAACTACCTGGGCCTGCCGCACCACAGCAAGAATCCCGAGGACTACAAGAAAGCCGAAGCGCTGCTGATGAAGGTACGGCCGTACGTCAGCTACTTCCATTCCTCGAAATACACCAGCGACCTGGCCAACGGTGACATCTGTGTGGCGGTCGGTTTCTCCGGCGACATCCTGCAAGCGGAGACCCGCGCCAAAGAGGCCAAGAATGGCGTCGATATCGGCTACGCGATTCCCAAGGAAGGCGCTGCGATCTGGTTCGACATGGTCGCCATGCCGGCCGATGCGCCGGACGAGAAGGCCGGTTATGCGTTCATGAACTACCTGCTGCGTCCGGACGTGATGGCGGGCATCAGCAACTACGTGCATTACGCCAATGGTAACGAGCAGGCAGACAGCCTGATCGACCCGGCTATCAAGAACGACACCAAGGTCTATCCGAGCCCGGAGATGATGGGCAAGCTGTTTGCGCTGGAGGCAATGCCGCTGAATATTGATCGGATTCGTACGCGGGTGTGGAACAAGATTCGTACCGGTAGCTGACTCGCTTTCCCTCTGTAGGAGCTGCCGCAGGCTGCGATCTTTTGATCTTGCTTTTACAGGGCAAAGTCAAAAGATCGCAGCCTTGTTTCACTCGTCAGCTCCTACAGTTTGGGTGAGCCATTTGGTTGATATCAATACAATGTCACCGCACTAGTAAAGTGCGGGAAAGTGAGACGTATCTAACAAAAAGCAACTTACCCATATTTAATATTTAAATAGAAAATCGTAAGACAATTAGGCAAAGCCTCTCCGCTTCAAAACTTCTTTCGACCCCGCGTGCATTGTTTACGGGAGTTTCCCGGAACAGCCAGATTCGATCTCAAAAAAATCCTTTACGACAGATTTCGAATTGTGTCAGGTTTCTTACGCCTTCATTGGGCGAGTGATAGGACGATCTCGCCAGAGATTGTCGCTATCGGACAAAAACTGTTCCATTGCTAAACAAGGAAGTGTGTTTATGTCGAAAGTTAAATCGAATGCTATTGATTCTGCCGAACAGGCTTTTCTGCTGTCCGCGGCGCCGCAACCTCTGGCCGCTGCCAGCTCGGCGTACAACCAGATCAATAGCTTCAGCCATCAATATGACCGTGGCGGCAACCTCACGGTCAATGGCAAACCCTCCTTCTCCGTCGACCAGGCCGCAACCCAGTTGCTGCGCGACGGCGCTGCCTACCAGGACAAGGACGGCAGCGGCAAGATTGAACTTACCTACACGTTCCTGACGTCGGCATCGTCCAGCACGATGAACAAGCACGGGATCAGCGGGTTCAGTCAGTTCAGTGCTCAGCAACAAGCTCAGGCCAAGCTCGCCATGCAATCCTGGGCCGATGTGGCCAACGTCACCTTCACCGAGAAAGCCTCGGGCGGTGATGGCCACATGACCTTCGGTAACTACAGCGGCGGCCAGGATGGCGCTGCAGCGTTCGCTTATCTGCCAGGCACTGGCGCCGGCTACGACGGCACCTCGTGGTACCTGATCAACAGTGGCTACACGCAAAACAAAAACCCGGAGCTGAACAACTACGGTCGTCAGACCCTGACTCACGAGATCGGTCACAGCCTCGGTCTGGCCCATCCTGGGGACTACAACGCCGGCAATGGCAACCCGACTTACAACGACGCTTCCTACGGGCAAGACACTCGCGGCTACAGCGTCATGAGTTACTGGAGCGAAAGCAATACCAACCAGAACTTCAGCAAGGGCGGCGTAGAAGCCTACTCGTCCGGCCCGTTGATGGATGATATCGCTGCGATCCAGAAGCTTTACGGTGCCAACATGAACACCCGTACCGGTGACACCACCTACGGTTTCAACTCCAACACCGGTCGCGATTTCCTCAGCGCTTCGTCGTCGAGTGACAAAGTGGTTTTCTCGGTGTGGGATGCGGGCGGCAAGGACACTCTGGACTTCTCTGGCTTCACCCAGAACCAGAAGATCAACCTCAATGACGCTTCGTTCTCCGACGTTGGCGGCCTGGTGGGCAACGTGTCCATCGCCAAGGGCGCGATCATCGAGAACGCCATCGGCGGTTCGGGCAACGATCTGCTGATCGGCAACAGCGTGGCCAACGAGCTCAAGGGTGGTGCCGGCAACGACATCCTCTACGGCGCCGGTGGTGCCGACAAGCTGTGGGGCGGCGCCGGTTCGGACACGTTTGTGTTTGCGGCCAGCTCGGACTCCAAGCCGGGTGCGATCGATCAGATCCTCGATTTTGTCAGCGGTCTCGACAAAATCGACCTGACCGGTATCACCAAAGGCGCCGGTCTGCACTTTGTCAGCAGCTTCACCGGTGCAGCCGGCGATGCGGTTCTGACTTCGTCGGGCGGCAACAGCCTGCTCTCGGTGGACTTTTCCGGGCACGGCGTGGCCGACTTCCAGGTCAGCACCGTTGGCCAGGCAGCCACCAGCGACATCGCGGCTTGATGTGAAACAGGAGGGCGGCGCGTGATGCGCCGCTCTCTCGCTTGCATCGTCCTGCCCGGTAGGCAAGGCTAGGCATCGGAGTGAAATGTCCTATGAGTCGAAACGCTTTTACCTACAAGACGCTGGCGTGGCTGATGGCAACGCTGATTATGATTTCTGGAGAAACAAGCATGGCAAGCAGCCTGAGACTCGAAGAACCCTCGGTATTCGCCGGTCAGTGGCAGGCGACCTTGTCGGCTCACGGCGACTCGTCCGAAGCGCAAAAACTGCAAGACAAGCCTTCGAATACCTGCCTTGTGGAACTGGCTTCAAACAAGACGCTGGGCAAGGGTGCCGACTGCCTGGGCGCATGGCTTGAGGAAGTGCCGATCGGTTGGTTTCCGGATCCTGACGGCTTGTCGATTACCGGCAAGGAGGGCTCAAGAATTCAGTTCTTCAGCCGACAACGTGATGGGCTTTATCTGACGACTTTGAAATCGGGCCTGGTCATTACACTTCAACGCACTGCGCAATCGTCGTGATGATCAAGTAGCTGGCAGAGTTTTAATATAAGGACCTCCTGCGTGGTTATAAGCAGGCTCTTTTATGGCAACTGCACCGTCATAAATAACGGAAGTTGTTATGAAAGTGTAAGCGGCCACCTGAAAAGCAAGTTCCGGCATCGCGCGGATAACTAATTCAAGTCTCGCCCAGAATTGGCGAGCGATATTGACCAGGAAGAATCAATGAAGATGGCGAAGGCCCCAGCCACCGCTCCCTTATTCAAGGCATTGGGTGACTATAAAAGCATTCTGATCAGCGTCGGGTGCTTTACCGCACTGATTAACGTGCTGATGCTGGTGCCCTCCATCTATATGCTCCAGGTCTATGACCGAGTGCTGTCGTCGCAGAACGAAACCACCTTGGCGATGCTGTCGCTGATGGTCGTCGGTTTCTTCGCTTTCATCGGCCTGCTGGAAGTGGTGCGCAGCTTTATCGTGATCCGCATCGGCAGCCAACTGGAGCGCCGTTTCAACCTTCGGGTCTATCAGGCGGCGTTCGAACGCAACCTGTTCAAGGGCGAAGGCAACGCCGGCCAGTCGCTGGGCGACCTGACCCACATTCGCCAATTCGTCACCGGGCCTGCGCTGTTCGCGTTTTTCGATGCGCCGTGGTTCCCGGTGTACCTGTTTGTGATTTACCTGTTCAACGTCTGGCTCGGTGTGCTCGCCACCGCTGGTGCGCTGCTGTTGATCGCATTGGCCTGCCTCAACGAATACATGACCAAAAAGCCGTTGGGCGAAGCCGCCGGTTTCTCGCAGAAGTCCAGCCAGTTGGCCACCAGTCACCTTCACAACGCCGAGACCATTCAGGCGATGGGCATGCTCGGTTCGCTGCGCAAACGCTGGTTCCAGGTGCATTCGCGCTTTCTCGGTCTGCAGAATCAGGCCAGCGACACCGGCGCCGTGATCAGTTCCCTGAGTAAAACCTTGCGTTTATGCCTGCAATCGCTGGTGCTTGGATTGGGCGCGTTGCTGGTCATCAAGGGCGACATGACTGCCGGGATGATGATCGCAGGTTCGATCCTGATGGGCCGCGTGCTGAGTCCGATCGATCAATTGATTGCCGTGTGGAAACAGTGGAGCGGGGCGAAGCTGGCTTACCGGCGTCTCGACGCGCTGTTGCAAGCCTTTCCGCCAAGCGATGACGCGATGGCGTTGCCGGCGCCGAAAGGGCAGATCACCTTCGAGCAAGTCAGCGCCGGCCCGCCGGGGCAGCGTGCCGCGACGTTGCATATGGTCAACTTCAACCTTGGCGCTGGTGAAGTGCTGGGTGTACTGGGGGCGTCCGGCTCCGGCAAGTCGACGCTGGCCCGTGTACTGGTCGGCGTGTGGCCGACTCTCGGCGGCACGGTGCGGCTGGACGGTGCGGACATCCATCGCTGGAATCGCGACCAACTCGGCCCGTACATCGGCTACCTGCCGCAAGACATCGAGCTGTTCAGCGGCAGCATCGCCGAGAACATCGCGCGCTTCAGCGAGGCTGATCCGCAGAAAGTCGTGGCCGCTGCGCAACAGGCTGGCGTCCACGAAATGATCCTGCGCCTGCCACAAGGCTATGACACGCAACTGGGTGAGGACGGCAGCGGCCTGTCCGGTGGTCAGAAGCAGCGCGTGGCACTGGCTCGCGCCATGTACGGCACGCCAAGTCTGGTGGTGCTGGACGAACCCAACTCCAACCTCGACACCGTCGGTGAAGCGGCATTGGCCAGCGCCATCGCCCAGCTCAAGGCGCAGGGCACCACCGTGGTTTTGGTGACGCATCGTTCTTCGGTGCTGGCCCAGGCCGACAAGCTGCTGGTGCTCAACGACGGGCGTTTGCAAGCCTTTGGCGCCAGTCAGGACGTGCTCAAGGCGCTGTCTGGCGCCGCCAATGAACAACCTCGCGAGAAAACTGCGCAAGCACCGGGCGGGCTCAGCATGAGTCGGCAGTATCCGCCCACGACAAGGAATTCGGGTGTATGAGCAGCGTCAGCATGAACACTGAAAACGAAGCAAGCATGGAACACGCGTACATCACCGAACGCCCGGAACGCGATGCGAAGTTCTTCGCGCGTATGGGCTGGATTCTGGCCATTGTCGGCGCCGGCAGTTTCTTCACCTGGGCGGCTCTGGCGCCGCTGGATCAGGGCATTCCGGTGCAGGGCACCGTGGTGGTCTCGGGCAAACGCAAAGCGGTGCAGTCGATGAGCAGCGGCGTGGTCAGCCGGATTCTGGTGCGCGAAGGCGAAATCGTGAAACAGGGGCAACCGCTGTTTCGCCTCGACCAGACGCAAGTCGCCGCCGACGTGCAATCGCTTCAAGCGCAGTACCGCATGGCCTGGGCCAGTCTGGCGCGCTGGCAGGCCGAGCGTGACAACCTCAAGGTAGTGACCTTTCCGGCCGAGTTGAGCAACGACCCGGACCCGCGTCTGGCGTTGGTCCTTGAAGGTCAGCGTCAGTTGTTCAGCAGCCGCCGTGAAGCGTTCTATCGCGAACAGGCCGGGTTGCGCGCCAGCATCGAAGGTGCCACCGCGCAACTGGCCGGCATGCGCCGTGCGCGCACTGACCTCAATGCTCAGGCGGACTCGCTGCAACAACAGTTGAGCAACCTGCAACCACTGGCCGACAACGGCTACATCCCGCGCAACCGCTTGATGGAATATCAGCGCCAACTGTCGCAGGTGCAGCAGCAACTGGCGGAAAACACCGGTGAGAGCGGTCGCGTGGAACAGGGCATCCTCGAAACGCGCCTGAAACTGCAACAGCACAGCGAGGAATATCAGAAGGAAGTGCGCACGCAACTGGCCGACGCGCAGTTGAAAAGCGTCACCCTGTCCGAACAATTGACCTCCGCCGGTTTCGACCTGCAACACAGCGAAATCGTCGCCACGGCTGATGGCGTGGCGGTCAATCTGGGCGTGCATACCGAAGGCGCGGTGGTGCGTCAGGGCGAGACCCTCCTGGAGATCGTTCCGCAAGGCACCACGCTGGAAGTGGAAGGACATTTGCCGATCAACCTGATCGACAAGGTTGGCACGCACCTGCCGGTGGACATCCTGTTTACCGCGTTCAACCAGAGTAAAACCCCGCGTGTACCCGGTGAAGTCAGCCTGATTTCCGCCGACCAGATGGTCGATGAGAAAACCGGCGTGCCGTACTACGTGTTGCGCAGCAGCGTCAGCGATCAGGCCATGGAAAAGCTCAATGGGCTGGTGATCAAGCCCGGCATGCCGGCAGAAATGTTTGTGCGCACCGGTGAACGTTCACTCCTCAACTATCTGTTCAAACCGCTGCTCGACCGGGCCGGCTCTGCGTTGACCGAAGAATAAGGATGTCCGGCTGTATGAATAAGCTTTCCATGCTCGGGGCGGCATTGATGCTGCTCGTGAGTCACTCGGCAGTGGCGGCGATGGGGCCGTTCGAGATCTACGAACAGGCGTTGCGCAATGATCCGGTGTTCCTCGGTGCGATCAAGGAGCGTGACGCGGGCCTTGAGAACCGCGCCATTGGTCGTGCCGGGCTGCTGCCGCGCATCGGTTACACCTATAACAAGGGCCGCAATACGTCGAAGGCCACGTCCCTCGATGAACGAGCGCGCAACCGTACGGACGAGCGCAATTACAGCAGTTACGGCTCGGCCCTGACGCTGCAACAACCGTTGCTCGATTACGAAGCCTACGCGGCGTATCGCAAGGGCGTGGCGCAGTCGTTGTTCGCTGACGAGAACTTTCGCGGCAAGAGCCAGGAACTGTTGGTGCGGGTGCTGGATAACTACACCAAAGCCTTGTTTGCTCAGGATCAGATCGATATCGCCCAAGCGAAGAAGAAGGCGTACGAGCAGCAGTTCCAGCAGAACGAGCACATGTTCAAGCAGGGCGAGGGTACGCGCACCGACATTCTGGAAGCCGAATCGCGCTATGAGCTGGCGACCGCCGAGGAGATCGAAGCGCGCAACGAACAGGATGCCGCGCTGCGTGAACTGGGCGCACTGGTTGGCGCACCTTTCGTGGACATCAGCGATCTGGCGCCGCTGGATCAGAATTTCCAGACCTTCGCGCTGATGCCGGCCAATTACGACACCTGGCACGAAATGGCGATCAGCAATAACCCGAACCTGGCCTCCCAACGTCAGGCCGTGGAAGTGGCGCGGTACGAGGTCGAGCGCAACCGTGCCGGGCATCTGCCGAAAATCAACGCCTATGCCTCGATGCGGCAGAACGAATCGGAAAGCGGCAACACCTACAACCAGCGCTACGAAACCAACACCATCGGCCTGGAAGTCAGCGTGCCGTTGTATGCCGGCGGCGGGGTGTCGGCCTCGACGCGTCAGGCCAGCCGCTCCATGGAACAGGCCGAGTACGAACTGGATGGCAAGACCCGCGAGACGCTGATCGAACTGCGTCGTCAGTTCAGCGCCTGCCTGTCCGGAGTGAGTAAATTACGCGCCTACCAGAAAGCCCTCACCTCGGCGGAAGCGCTGGTGGTGTCGACCAAGCAGAGCATTCTTGGCGGTGAACGGACCAATCTCGATGCGTTGAACGCCGAGCAGCAGTTGTTCACCACCCGCCGCGATCTGGCACAGGCGCGGTACGACTATTTGATGGCCTGGACCAAGTTGCATTACTACGCCGGGACCTTGAACGAACAGGATCTGGCGCGGGTGGATGAGGCCTTCGGCCAAGGACCAAAAACCCGATAACACCTGTAGGAGCTGCCGAAGGCTGCGATCTTTTGACTTTGATTTTTTAAAGCCAGGATCAAACGATCGCAGCCTTCGGCAGCTCCTACAAAGAGCAGTAACGTGATCAAGCCGGTAACGCGCCTACCCCTGGAGGAGCTGCCGGACGCTGCGATCTTTTGATCTGGTTTTTTGGATCGCAGCCAGCGAAAAACCTGCATAAAACAATAAAAGTGAGTGGTGAACATGGAAGTACGCATCAAGCCGATATCGGTCGGCACCCTGTTGCTCGCAGTTTCCGTTTCCCAGGCCCAGGCTCAATACCTGGAATCCGGTCAGCCCGGCGATCCCGCCAGTTGGCGCAGTGCCGAGTTCATGCGCGACTGGGGTCTTGAGCGCATGCAGGCCGATCAAGCCTATGCGGCGGGCATCACCGGCAAAGGCGTGAAAATCGGCGCCCTCGATTCCGGCTTCGATGCCACCCATCCCGAGTTCGCCACTGACCGTTATCACCCGGTACTGGCCAGCGGCAGTTACATTGACGGCTCACCGTTCAACGTCGACGGCACGCTCAACCCCAACAACGATTCCCACGGCACTCACGTGGTCGGCACCATGGGCGCGTCCCGTGACGGCACGGGCATGCACGGCGTGGCGTACAACGCGCAGATCTACGTCGGCAACACCAATAAGAACGACAGTTTCCTGTTCGGTCCCAACCCCGATCCGCGCTATTTCAAAGCGGTGTACGACGCCCTGGCCGATGCCGGCGTGCGCGCGATCAACAACAGTTGGGGCAGTCAGCCGCCGGATGTCAGCTACCGCACACTGGCCGACCTGCACGCCGCTTACGCCCAGCACTTCAACAAAGGCACCTGGCTCGACGCGGCTGCCGATGTTTCCCGTCGTGGCGTGATCAACGTGTTCAGCGCGGGCAACAGTGGCTATCCGAATGCCAGCGTACGCTCGGCGCTGCCGTACTTTCAGCCGGATCTGGAAGGCCACTGGCTAGCGGTGTCCGGTTTGGATCAGAGCAATCAGCAGAAGTACAACCAGTGCGGTATCGCCAAGTACTGGTGCATCACCACGCCGGGGGCGAAGATCGACAGCACCATCCCGGGCGGCGGTTATGCGATCAAGTCCGGCACGTCGATGTCGGCGCCGCACGCCACTGGCGCGCTGGCGTTGGTGATGGAACGTTACCCGTACATGAGCAATCGGCAGGCACTCGAAGTGCTGCTGACCACCGCCACGCAACTCGATGGCTCAGTGACCGATGCGCCCACCGAGCGGGTCGGCTGGGGCGTGGCCAACCTGAACCGGGCGATGCGCGGGCCGGGGCAATTGCTCGGGGCGTTTGACGCCAATCTCGCGGCCGGGCAAAGCGATGTCTGGAGCAATGACATCTCCGACAAGGCGCTGATCCAGCGTCGGAGCGAAGACCTCGCCGAACACAGCGCCTGGCAGCAGACCTTGCAAGACAAAGGTTGGCAGAACGGTGTTGCCGCCGGTGCCAGTCAGCAGGATCAGACGGATTATGCCGTCGGTATGGCCCGCGATGCCGCTGCGGCAACCCGGGTTTATCAGGGCAGCCTGATCAAGTCCGGAGCAGGGCGTTTGCTGCTTACCGGGGAAAACACCTATCGCGGCCCGACCACGATCAACGGCGGCCTGTTAAGCGTCAATGGCTCGCTGGTTTCGGCTGTTACCGTCAATGACGGCGGTACCCTGGGTGGCTCCGGACAGATCGGCTCGCTGACCGCCAACAGCGGCGGCCGTGTCGCGCCGGGCAACTCCATCGGTACCTTGAACGTCGCCGGTGATGTGAACTTCGCGCCGGGCTCTACCTACGCCGTTGAACTGTCGCCCACCAGCAGCGATCGCATTGTCGCCGGTGGCACAGCCAATATCAGCGGCGCCACGGTCAGCCTGTCGCTGGAAAACAGCCCGACCTTGCTCAGCACCGCCGAGGCGCAAAGCCTGCTCGGCCGTCAGTACGACATCCTGCAAGCAGCCGGTGGCATACAGGGGCAGTTCGGCGCGGTACTGCCGAACTACCTGTTCATTGGCGGCAGCCTCGATTACGCGGCTAACGGCATTCAACTCGACATCGAACGCAACGCGACGTCCTTCGCCAGCGTCGGCCAAACCCCGAACCAGCGTTCGGTGGCCGCTGCTGTCGAAAGTCTTGGCGCCGGTAACTCGGTGTACGAAAGCCTGCTGCTGTCGGCAGATGCGGCGTCTGCTCAACAAGCTTTCCAGCAACTGAGCGGGGAAATCTACCCGGCCGTTGGTTCGATGCTGATCAACGACAGCCGCCAGTTGCGCGATGCCGTGGGCGAACGCCTGCACGATGTTTCGGCCAAACCAAACAACGGCTGGATCAAGGCGCTCGGAGCTTGGGGCAGCACCGATTCAAGCCATGACACGGCGGGTTACAGCACTTCGATTGGCGGCCTG
Source organism: Pseudomonas sp. FP2196 (assembly GCF_030687715.1). Lineage (GTDB taxonomy): Bacteria > Pseudomonadota > Gammaproteobacteria > Pseudomonadales > Pseudomonadaceae > Aquipseudomonas. Next base: position 3,228,428 of record NZ_CP117445.1, on the reverse strand, counting down.
CTGGCGGGTGTCGACGGCGCGCTCGACGAGCAGACTCGCATCGGTCTGGTCACCGGTTACAGCGACAGTTCGCTGAGCATGGGCTCGGGCACGCACTCGTCAGCCAAAGTCGACAGCTATCACCTCGGCGCTTACGCCGGACGCGAGATCGGCGCCTGGCGTCTGAGCACCGGCGCGGCCTACAGCTGGCATCGCGCCGATGTGAAGCGCGATCTGCAATACGGCAACGTCAGCGCCAAACAGAAAGCCAAGGTTGATGCAGCGACCACTCAAGTGTTCGGCGAGGCGGCTTATCGATTGCACCTGCAACCGTTGGCGCTAGAGCCGTTCGCCAACCTCGCTTATGTACATCTGGACACCGAAGGCTTTACGGAGAAGGGCGACGCCACCGCGCTGAAGAGCTCCGGCGATCAGCGTGATGCGGTGCTCAGCACCCTCGGTGTGCGGGCGATCAAGACTTTCAACCTGTCGGCTCAACAGTCGCTGGATGTCAGCGGCCATCTCGGCTGGCAACACAGCCTGAGCGATATCGATTCTGACCAGCATCTGCGCTTTGCCAGCGGTGGCACGCCGTACTCCGTAGAAAGTTCGGCGCTGGTACGCGATGCCGCGCTGGTCGGCGTGCAAGCCAGTCTGGCATTGAGCAAGGACGTGCGAGTCAACCTCAATTACGACGGCCAACTGGCCAATCGCGAGAAGAGCCACGGCGTTGGCTTGAGCCTGAACTGGCAGTTCTGAATAAACGGATTTTTCGCAACATCACTAAGGAAGGTCGCTGGATGAATAACAACAATACCTCCGCGCAAACGGGAGGCCGTTTTGCCCTGAAAACGCTGACTTGCGCCGTGTTGTACGCACTCACCACCATGGGCTCCGCGCACGCCGCGTCCTATGTGGAAAGTGGTCGCACGGGCGATCCGTCGAGTTGGCGCAGCGCCGAATTCCAGGCTGACTGGGGTTTGGGCGCCATCGGTGCCGATTACGCATACGCTGCTGGCTACACCGGCAAAGGCGTCAAACTGGGCATTTTCGACCAGCCGGTTTACGCCGCGCATCCGGAGTTTTCCGGCAGTAACAAAGTCATCACCCTGGTCACCAGCGGCATTCGCGAATACACCGACCCGTACATCCCGGTGAAAGCCGGGGATGCGTTCCGCTATGACGGTTCGCCCTCGGTTGGCTCCGACGGCAAGCTAGGCGCCCACGGCACTCACGTCGGCGGCATTGCGGCGGGCAGCCGTGACGGTGGGCCGATGCACGGCGTGGCGTTCGGGGCGCAGATCGTCAGCGCCGACAACGGCGATCCGGGGCCGGAAGATGGCATCGTTCGCGGTAACGATGGCGCGGTTTACAAGGCCGGTTGGGACGCGCTGATCGCCAGCGGCGCGCGGATCATCAACAACAGCTGGGGCATCGGCATCACCGACCGCTTCGACCTCGGTGGCCGCGACCCGGCGTACCCGCACTTCACCGTTAACGACGCACAGTTGCAGTTCAACGAGATCCGCACCTTGCTCGGCACCAAACCCGGCGGCGCCTATGACGGCGCCATCGCCGCCGCGCGCAGCGGGATCGTGACGATTTTCGCCGCCGGCAACGACTACAACCTCAATAACCCGGACGCCATCGCCGGTCTCGGCTATTTCGTCCCGGATATCGCACCGAACTGGATCACCGTCGCCGCGTTACAACAGAACCCGGATTTGGCCAGCGCCAATCCGTACATCATGAGTACGTTCTCTTCGCGCTGCGGTTACACCGCGAGCTTCTGCGTCTCGGCGCCGGGTACGAAAATCTACAGCTCGATCATCGAAGGCACCAACGCCGACAACCTGACCACCGGCTACAAAAATTACAACGGCACCTCGATGGCTGCGCCACACGTGGCCGGCTCAATGGCGGTGCTGATGGAGCGCTTCCCGTACATGACCGGCGATCAGGTCGCCACAGTATTGCGTACCACCGCCACCGACCTTGGCGCACCGGGCATCGACGCTCTGTACGGCTGGGGGATGATCAACCTGCGCAAGGGCATTGATGGCCCGTCGATGTTCGTCACCGAGCAGGACATTCCTGAAGAGTTTCGTATTCAGGGGGCTTACGGTTCCGGCCAGTTCGTTGCGGATCTGCCGGGCATCGGCGCGATCATCGATCAGGGCAAACCCACCGAGCGTGTGTGCACCGACATCACTTGCGGCCTCGATACCTGGCGCAACGACATTTCCGGCCACGGCGGTTTGACCAAGCAAGGGATCGGCACTCTGGTGCTGACTGGCAACAACACCTACAGCGGCCCGACCCTGGTCAATCAGGGCCGACTGGCCATCAACGGTTCGCTGCAATCGGCGGTCACCGTCAATGACGGCGGCATCCTTGGTGGCAATGGCCGCATCGGCACGTTGTCGGTCAACAGCGGCGGCACCGTGGCGCCGGGCAATTCGATCGGCACCCTGAACGTCGCGGGTGACGTCACTTTCGCGCCGGGTTCGACCTACGCGGTAGAGCTGTCGCCGACCAGCAGCGACCAGATCGTCGCCACTGGCAAAGCCGTCATTGAAGGCGCCACAGTGACCATGTCGCTGGAAAACAGCCCGACCTTGCTGACCACCGGCGAAGTCAAAAGCTTGCTCGGCACGCAATACAACATCCTGCAAGCGGCCGGCGGCATTGAAGGACGCTTCGGCCAGGTGCTGCCGGATTATGCGTTCCTGGGCGGCACGCTCGCTTACTCGGCGAGCGGCATTCAACTGGCGGTGGGGCGTAACGATGCATCGTTCGCCAGCGTCGGCCTGACGCCTAACCAGCGTGCTGTCGGTGCCGCTGCCGAGCGCTTGGGCGCGGGCAATGCGCTGTTCGAAACCCTGTTGTTGTCGGCAAATGCCGCGTCGGCGCAGCAAGCCTTCCAGCAGTTGTCCGGCGAGATTCATCCGGCCATCGGCACGATGCTGATCAACGACAGCCGTTACCTGCGCGATGCCGTGGGCGAACGCTTGCGCGAGCGTGATCTGTTCGACGCCAATGCGCCGACTGACGATCGCAGCAACGTCTGGGTCAAGGTGCTCGGTGCCTGGGGCAAAAGCGATGGCGGGCATGACTATGCCGATTCCAACAGTTCCATCGGTGGTTTGCTGGCCGGTGTCGACGGCTTGATCGCTGAAGATACTCGCCTCGGTTTCGTTACCGGTTATAGCGACAGCTCGTTGAGCATGGGCAGTGGCACGCATTCGTCGGCATCCGTCGACAGCTACCACTTGGGTGCGTATCTGGGACATGAAATCGATGCACTACGTCTGACCGTTGGTGGCGCTTATAGCTGGCATCGCATCGACGTGAAGCGTGATCTGCAATTCGGCGACGTCAGCGGCAAGCAGAAGGTCAAACGCGATGCGACCACTGCGCAACTGTTCACCGAAGCCGCTTATGACCTGGGCCTGCAACCGATGAACCTGGAGCCGTTCGCCAATCTGGCTTACGTGCACCTGAACAGCGACAGCTTCACCGAGAAGGGTGATGCCGCCGCACTCAAGGGCGGTGAAGACAATCGCGATGCGGTCTTGTCGACTCTCGGTGTCCGCGCCAAGCGCACGTTTGCCCTGTCGGACAAGCATCAGCTGGAACTGGGCGCAACGCTGGGCTGGCAGCACAACCTGAGCAGCGTCGACTCTGAAAACCATCTGGCATTCGCCAACGGCAACAGCGCGTTCAACGTGCAGAGCGTGTCGCTGGATCGTGATGCGGCGGTGGTTGGCGTACGCGCCGGGCTGGCGCTCAATCGCGATGTGCGGGTGAACCTTGATTACAACGGGTTGATCGGTAGCAACGAGAAAGACCACGGTGTGGGTCTGACCCTCGACTGGCAGTTCTAAAGGAGTGCTGGCAGTTCCAGAGGGAGCTGCCAGCACTTGTTTGAAGGAGGAGAGAGCACAACATGGGACTGTTTGATTACAAAAATGCCGATGGCAAAGCTTTGTACAGTGATGCCATCGCCCTGACGCTGTATGCCTACACGCCGACCGGCCAAGCCTTGCCAGGGACTGCCTGGAAGCCGGTCAGCGCGACGGTGCTGGGATACCAAGGCAAGGTCGGCGCGCAGGGCACGTTCTTCGGCGAGAAGGACGGTTTCACTAGCGCCGAAGCCGAAGTGCTCGGCAAGTACGACGCTGCCGGCAAGTTGATCGGGATCGGCATTGCCTTTCGTGGCACCGGCGGGCTGGGTTACAGCGACACCTTCGGCGACATGAAAAACAATCTGCTGGCCGCTGTCGGGCCTTCTGACTACGCGACTGACTATGCGAAAAACGCCTTCGACAATCTGCTCAAGGCTGTTGCAGCGTTTTCCATCGCCCATGGCATCGCCGCCAAAGACGTGCTGATCAGCGGCCACAGCCTCGGCGGTCTCGGGGTCAATAGCGTGGCCGAACTCAGCGCGAGCAACTGGGGGGGATTCTTCAAAGACGCCAACTATGTGTCTTTTGCCTCGCCGACCCAGAGCAGCACCGGCAACAACGTGCTGAACATCGGTTACGAGAACGATCCGGTGTTCCGCGTGCTCGATGGCACCACATTCAGCACTGCGTCGATGGGCAAGCACGACAAGCCGCATGAGTCGACCACCGACAACATCGTCAACTTCAACGACAACTACGCGTCCACCGCGCAAAACCTGGTGCCGTTCAGCATCGTCAATCCGCTGAACTGGTCGGCCCACAGTTCGCTGGGCTATGCCGATGGCTTGAACCGAGTCATCGACTCCAAGTTCTACGGCCTGACCCACAAGGACTCGACCATCATCGTCTCCAACCTGGAGGAAGCGTCCCGGGGCAAGACCTGGGTCGAAGACTTGGGTCGCAGCGGCGAGGCGCACACCGGCAGCACGTTCATCATTGGCACGCAAAGCAACGATTGGCTCAAGGGCGGGGCAGGTAACGACTTCCTTGAAGGCTTGGGCGGTGATGATCGTTTCCGTGATGACGGCGGCTTTAACATCCTCCTCGGCGGCCAGGGCTACAACACCTTCGAGTTGCAGAAACCGTTACAGAACTTCAGTTTCGCCAACGACGGTGACGGCACGCTGTATGTGCGCGATGCCTATGGCGGCATCAGCATGACCCGCGACATCGGCGCGCTGGTGAGCAAAGAGTCGGGTTCGTGGTGGGGCAGCAAGGAGATTACCTGGGGCGTCACGGCCAAGGGTTTGACCAATGGCAGTGAGCTGACCCAGTACAGCCATTCGCTTGGCGGGGATGGCTACGGCAATGCGCTGCACGCCACCAATGACGGTGACTGGTTGTTCGGGCTGGGCGGTGACGACAAGCTGATCAGCGACAAGGGTCATGTGACCTTCGTCGGCGGCGCCGGCAATGACGTGATGACGGCGGTGGGTGGCAACAACACCTTCCTGTTCAGCGGTGCGTTCGGCTTTGATGCCATCAACGGCTATCAGGGCAACGACAAACTGGTGTTCATGGGCGTCGAAGGCGCGGGGCAGGGCTACGACTACAAGCAGCATGCTTCGCAGTCCGGCGGCGATACCGTGCTGAAGATTGGCGAGTTTGCCGTGACCCTTGTGGGGGTTGGAGTGGCTAACCTGACGGACGCAAGTTTCGTGTTCGCCTAGATGCCTGAAATGATGCATTTAATGCAAACGACGCAACCCCTGTAGGAGCTGCCGAAGGCTGCGATCTTTTGATCTTGTCTTTAAAAAGCCAAGTCAAAAGATCGCAGCCTCGTTTCACTCGACAGCTCCTACATAGGAGGTGTCAGGCGCCAAAGTGCTGTCCGCCACGAGCCCTTGTGGGAGCGGCGATCAAGAAGTGTTGTATCGAAATGCTCCGGGGCGTCCCCATGGGGCGCCCTGGCTGTGAGCTATCTCTGACAATTCCAACAAAAGAGAGGCAATAGCGATGGGTGTGTATGACTACAAAAACCTCAGTACAGCTGATTCCAAGGCGTTGTTCAGCGACGCCATGGCCATCACGCTGTATTCCTACCATAACCTCGATAACGGCTTTGCCGCCGGGTACCAGCACAACGGCTTCGGCCTCGGCCTGCCGGCTACGCTGGTCACGGCACTGCTCGGTGGCACTGATTCCCAAGGGGTGATCCCCGGTGTTCCGTGGAACCCCGACTCAGAAAAACTCGCCCTCGACGCCGTGAAGAAGGCCGGTTGGACGCCGATCACCGCTTCGCAACTGGGGTACGACGGCAAAACCGACGCGCGCGGAACCTTCTTTGGCGAGAAGGCCGGTTACTCCACCGCTCAGGTGGAGATTCTCGGCAAGTACGACGCCCAGGGCCATCTCACGGAAATCGGCATTGCCTTTCGCGGCACCAGCGGCCCGCGGGAAAATCTGATCCTCGATTCCATCGGCGACGTGATCAACGACCTGCTCGCGGCTTTCGGACCCAAGGACTACGCGAAAAACTACGTCGGGGAAGCCTTCGGCAATCTGCTTGACGACGTGGTGGCATTCGCCAAGGCCAACGGCCTCACCGGCAAAAACATCCTGGTCAGCGGCCACAGCCTCGGCGGGCTGGCGGTCAACAGCATGGCGGACTTGAGCGGCGGCAAGTGGGGCGGATTCTTTGCCGATTCCAACTACATCGCCTATGCATCGCCAACCCAGAGCAGCACCGACAAGGTGCTCAACGTCGGCTACGAAAACGATCCGGTATTCCGCGCCCTCGACGGCTCGACGTTCACAGGCGCCTCGGTCGGCGTGCACGATGCCCCCAAGGAATCCGCCACCGACAACATCGTCAGCTTCAACGATCACTACGCCTCGACGGCGTGGAACGTGCTGCCGTTTTCGATCCTCAACATCCCTACCTGGATCTCGCACCTGCCGACGGCTTATGGCGACGGCATGAACCGGATCGTCGAGTCGAAGTTCTACGACCTGACCAGCAAGGACTCGACGATCATCGTCGCCAACCTGTCGGATCCGGCGCGAGCCAACACCTGGGTGCAGGACCTCAATCGCAACGCCGAAACCCACAAGGGCAGCACCTTCATCATCGGCAGCGACAGCAATGATCTGATCCAGGGCGGCAGTGGCAATGACTATCTGGAAGGTCGCGCCGGCAACGACACCTTCCGAGACAGCGGCGGCTACAACATCATTCTCGGCGGGCAGGGCAGCAATACGCTGGACTTGCAGAAGTCGGTGAACGCCTTCGACTTTGCCAATGACGGTGCGGGCAATCTGTACATCCGCGATGCTAACGGCGGGATCAGCATCACCCGCGACATCGGCGCCATTGTCACCAAGGAACCGGGTTTTCTCTGGGGCCTGTTCAAGGATGATGTGACCCACAGCGTCACGGCCAGCGGCTTGAAGGTTGGCAACAATGTCACGGCGTACGAGTCGAGCGTGAAGGGCACCAGCGGCGCCGACACGCTCAAGGCTAATGCCAGCGGCGCCTGGTTGTTTGGACTCGATGGCAACGATCATCTGATCGGCGGTGCGGGCAACGATGTGTTTGTCGGTGGCGCCGGCAATGACCTGATGGAGTCGGGTGGCGGGGCGGATACGTTCCTGTTCAATGGCGCATTCGGGCAGGATCGGGTGGTCGGCTTTACCGCCAACGACAAACTGGTGTTTCTTGGTGTGCAGGGTGTTTTGCCGAATGACGATTTCCGCGCTCATGCCACGGCGGTCGGGCAGGATACGGTGCTGAAGTTTGGCGGTGATTCGGTGACGCTGGTAGGGGTTGCACTGAATAGCCTGAGTGGCGATGGCATTGTGATCGCCTGATGTTGGTGGCGCGCCGGTAAGGGCGCCATCGCTAGCCTGTTAGATTGAAGAGCGCGCGGTTTAAAAAGTGACTCACTAGCCATTCTCTGACTCAAACCCTGTGCAAACAGGAAATGCGGCCTAAAGCCAGCACGTGCATACACGTTCTATAGCTAGCCGCCATTGAGCACAGGAGATTCAAACGTGAAAGGTTTCAAGGGGTATGTCGGGGTTATTGGACTGGCGCTGTTATCGGCCAATGCCTGGGCCGATCTGCCTCAAAGCTCGATTCTGAGCCGTTACGGAGTCACCACCGATCAGTTGCCGAGCCCGGCGAAAACCGAGGTGATCGAACCGGTTGAAAAGAAAAGCCGCTTTCAGATCCAGCCAGAACAGCCGTTCGTGACGATTCGTCTGGGCGAAGGCAAGCCGCCAGAAACCACCGGCAACCTGAGTATTGACCGTATGGCGCAACAGGATCGGGAGCGTTGCCAGCGTTTGCAGCGCGAACTGGCCAAGCGTGGCGGAACGTACCTGAGCTGCGACAACAACATCCCGGGCATGACTGCCTTCGAATAAAACAAAAAAAACCTGTAGGAGCTGCCGAAGGCTGCGATCTTTTGATCTTGATTCTAAAAAACCAAAGTCAAAAGATCGCGGCCTTCGGCAGCGTCTACAGGTGGATCGGGGTGTTGACGGGATCGGGGATCAGTCTTCCTTGCGCACCGTGGCCACTTCATCGGCCCGCACTTTCACCTTGGCACCGGAAATATCCTCGAACTCATAGAAGCCGTCCTTGGTTTTGGTCTTCGGCATGTCCTTGGTCAAATACTGGGTGCCGTTCTGCAGGGTGACCACGGTCTGGGTCGAGCAACCGCTCAACGCCAGCAGGGCAGCTACCGCCAACGGGATGCCCAGCGTCTTGATTTTCATACCCACGTCTAATTCCTCATTCGCTGTGATACCGAGCATTGTCGGTGTTCTAACGCGGTTGGTGCCATAGCGCCGGAAAAAGTTCGATAGAGCGGTGAAAAAATGCCATTGATCTTTTTCCGTTTGCGCCGGGGAGGGCAGAGCTGTTATCTGTACGCATAACCAGTACTCGCTCGACATGGCCCTGAATTCCCGTGACTGCCAATCCCCTCGATGATCCGTTCTATTACCTCAACAACTTCCGGCAAGTGCTTGATTGGCTTGAGCTTCGCTACGCCGATTTGATGAGCGAACCCGAGCTGGCATTTATTCGCGATTTCAAAGCGTTGCCCAAACCCTCGCAGGGCTTGCTGGTGCGAATGGTAATGCGCAAGGGGGTGCATTTTCGCGCGAGCAGGCTCAACTATGTGGAAATCGGCGATATCGCCCACGCAGTGCAGCCATTGCTGGATCAAGGCTGGATCGACGAACACGCCCCACTGGCGGTTGCCGAACTCTTCGACGTATTGCTCAAGGCCGAAGTTCTGCAAGCCTTCAGCGACGTTATCGAACAACCCAAGGGGCGCAAGGACGACTGGCTGCCAATGCTTGCCGAGCAATTCGCCGAACCGCGCAGTTTGCGCGAATGGGCACCGGCGCTTGCAGATCGATTGTTCAGCCTGGCCATCATGGACCTTTGCGATCGCTTGCGCCTGATGTTCTTCGGCAACCTGTATCAGGATTGGTCCGAGTTCGTGCTGGCTGACCTCGGCATCTTCACCTACGAGAAAGTAGAGTTCTGCGCTGATTCCCGGGGCTTGCGCAGCCGTGAGGACGTCGACGCCTGCCTGTTTCTGCACACCTGCCAATTGCGTTTCGAGGCTGACGAACCGCTGGAGCCCATTGTTAGGCAGGTCAGCGCTCTGCACTTCGACAACCCATGGCTGCAGCGTCGGCGCGACAAGGTGCTGTTCCAGATCGGTCAGTACTGTGAGCGCATCACCGAGTTCGCCCTGGCCCTGAACATTTACCGTAATTGCGCCTATCCCGGCGCCCGATTGCGGATGATCCGCGTCCTTGAGCGTTGCAGTGAATACGCTTTGGCGCTGGAAATCGCCACGCTCGCCGAGCAGGCACCACAAAGCGCGACCGAGCAGCAAGGCTTGCAGCGCATGGTGCCGCGCCTGCGCCGCAAGCTCGGTGGCCCGCCACTCAAACGGCTGGCGCCTCGACCGGTGGAACGTCTCGATCTGCACTTGCCGCGCACTGATCCGGCGCTGTCGGTGGAGTTTTACGTGCAGGCGCATCTGCATGACGACGACGGCCCGGTGCATTACGTGGAAAACAGCCTGATCAACTCATTGTTCGGGTTGCTCTGCTGGCCGGCAATTTTTGCGCCGCTGCCGGGGGCGTTTTTTCACCCGTTCCAGCGTGGTCCGGTGGATCTGCTCAATGAAGACTTTCAGCAGCGCCGTGCCGATCTGTTCGACGCTTGCCTCGCCGAACTCGATGACGGCCGTTATGCCGACACCATCCGCGCGCGGTTTGTCGCCAAGTGGGGCGTGCAGTCGCCGTTCGTGTTCTGGGGTGCCTTGAATGAAGCGCTGCTTGAACAAGCGCTGGCCTGCCTGCCCGCCGAACACCTCAAACACTGGTTCAACCGTTTGCTGCTCGATATCAAAGCCAACCGCGCCGGGATGCCCGACCTGATCCAGTTCTGGCCGCAGCGCAAAACCTACCGGATGATCGAAGTCAAAGGCCCGGGCGACCGCTTGCAGGACAATCAACTGCGCTGGCTGGAGTTCTGTCACGAGCACCAGATGCCGGTGGCCGTGTGTTACGTGCAATGGGCGGAGCAGAGCGCTTGAGCTACAGCATTGCGGTGCGGGCGCTGTGTGAGTTCACTGCCAAGACCGGCGACCTCGACCTGCGTTTCACCCCGTCACCCACGGCGCTGGAGGGCATTGCCGGCCATCGCACCGTGGCCTCGCGGCGCAATGACCAGTACCAGAGCGAAGTGGCGCTCGAAGGTGAGTTTCGCCAGTTGAAGGTCAAGGGCAGGGCGGACGGCTACGATCCGGCGCAGAACTGCCTGGAAGAAGTCAAAACCTATCGCGGCGACCTGAGCAAGCAACCGGCCAATCACCGCCAGTTGCACTGGGCGCAGGCGAAGGTCTACGGCTGGCTGATGTGTCGCAAACTCGATCTTGCGCAGATCAACGTGGCGCTGGTGTATTTCGACATCGTCAGCGAGAAGGAAACCTGCCTGGTCGAAGCCTTCAGCGCCGAGGCCTTGCAGGTCTTTTTCGAGCTGCAATGCAGCTTGTTCCTTAATTGGGCCGAGCAGGAAATGGCCCATCGCGACGCCCGCAATCTGGCCGCGCAGCATCTGGCCTTTCCGCACCCTGACTTTCGTCCCGGCCAACGGCATCTGGCTGAATCGGTGTTCAAAGCGGTGAGTACCGGCCGTTGTCTGATGGCGCAGGCGCCAACCGGCATCGGCAAAACCCTCGGCACGCTGTTCCCGATGCTCAAGGCCCTGGCGCCGCAGCAACTGGACAAGGTGTTCTTTCTGACCGCCAAGACGCCTGGGCGCAAACTGGCGCTGGATGCCAGTCAGGTGTTGTTCGATCAATCGGCAACCTTGCCCTTGCGGGTGCTGGAAATGGTCGCCAGGGACAAGGCCTGCGAACACCCGGACAAGGCCTGCCACGGTGAATCCTGCCCCTTGGCCCAAGGCTTCTATGATCGTCTGCCCGCCGCCCGGGAAGCGGCCAGTCGCATCAAGCTGCTCGATCAGGCCGCGATGCGCGAAGTCGCCGCGCAGCATACGGTGTGTCCGTATTACCTGAGCCAGGAAATGGCACGCTGGGCTGATGTGGTGATCGCCGATTACAACTATTACTTCGATTTCAGCGCATTGCTGTTTGGTCTGGCGCAGCTCAATCAATGGAAAATCGCGGTGCTGGCGGACGAGGCGCATAACCTGGTCGAGCGCGGTCGGCAGATGTACAGCGCCAGTCTTGATCAGGCGACGCTGGCCACCGTACGCAAAACCGCACCCGAAGCCCTGAAAAAGTCCCTGCAACGGGTCAACCGCGAATGGAATGCGCTGCATGCGCCGCAACTGGCGGCCTATCAGGCCTACGACAAAGCCCCGGAAAAACTGCTTCAGGCAATTTCCCTGTGTTGCTCAGCCATCGGCGATTACCTCAATGACCATCCGCAAGGGCTGGACAGTGGCTTGCAGAACTTCTACTTCGACCTGCTGCAATTCGGCCGGGTGGCGGAGCTGTATGACGAGCATTACCTGTTCGATATCAGCAAACGCGACCTCGACCGTAAACGTCCGCTGTCGCAGCTGTGCCTGCGCAACGTGGTGCCCGCGGCATTTATTGGCCCGCGTCTGAAATCTGCACGCTGCAGCGTGCTATTTTCCGCCACCCTCAGCCCGCGCAATTATTACGCCGACTTGCTCGGCACGGCGGCCGACACCGTCTGGATCGATGTTGAGTCACCGTTCAGCGCCGAGCAATTACAGGTGCAGATCGTCAGCCGCATCTCCACGCGATTCAATCATCGGCAGGCGTCGCTGGAGCCGATCGTCGAATTGATCGCCCGTCAGTTCAGTGAGCGGCCGGGCAATTATCTGGCGTTCTTCAGCAGTTTCGATTACCTGCAACAGGTGGCCTCGTTGTTGGCCGAGCGGCATCCGCACATCAACCTGTGGCAGCAATCGCGCGGCATGGTCGAGGGCGCGCGACAGGCCTTTCTCGATCAGTTCACCGCCGACAGTCAGGGCGTCGGCTTCGCCGTGTTGGGCGGCGCCTTCGGTGAGGGCATCGATTTGCCAGGCGCGCGGCTGATCGGTGCATTCATTGCCACGCTGGGGCTGGCGCAGCTCAACCCGGTCAACGAACAGTTGAAACGCCGCATGGCGGCCATCTTCGGCGCCGGTTACGACTACACCTATCTCTATCCCGGCGTGCAAAAAGTGGTGCAGGCTGCCGGACGAGTGATCCGCACCCGCGAGGATCGCGGCGTGGTGATGCTGATCGACGACCGCTTCGCCGAGAGCCGGATCAAACAGCTGTTGCCGCGCTGGTGGGCGATCAATCACGAAGCGGCTTCCCAATTGGCCGGATTGCCCCATACTTCTGCCCATGACAATGGCCGGTGAGTGTGATGAGCGAAAACAACAAGAGCGCAGCGATCGAAGATATGCGTTTTCGCTTATTGATCGATGCGGTGGTCGACTACGCGATCTACATGATCGATCCGGACGGCATCATCACCAGTTGGAACTCCGGCGCCAAGCGCTTCAAGGGTTATGAGGAGGCGGAAATCCTCGGCGAGCATTTTTCGCGGTTCTATACCGCTGATGATCGCGCGGCCGGCCTGCCACAGCGGGCGCTCGACACGGCGATCCGTGAGGGGCGCTTCGAAGGCGAGGGCTGGCGGGTACGCAAGGACGGCACGAACTTCTGGTCACACGTGGTCATTGATCCGATCATTGACCCGAGCGGCAAACTCCTGGGTTTCGCCAAGATCACTCGCGACCTGACCGACCGCAAGATGGCGGAAGAAACCCTCAAGCAGAGCGAGCAACAGTTCCGCCTGCTGGTGCAGGGCGTCACCGACTATGCGATCTATATGCTCAGCCCTGATGGGCGAGTCAGTAACTGGAATCAGGGCGCGCAGCGGATCAAGGGTTACCTGCCGGAGGAAATCATCGGTCAGCATTTTTCGATTTTCTATACCCCTGAAGAGCGTGAGCGCGGCGAGCCGCTGCGGGCGCTGGAGATCGCTACACGAGAAGGTCGCTTCGAGAACAAGAGCTGGCGCGTGCGCAAGGACGGCACGCGGTTTCTGGCGCATGTGGTGGTTGATGCGATTCGCGGGGAAACCGGTACGTTGCTCGGGTTTGCCAAGATTACCCGTGACGTCACCGAGGCCCATGAGGCGCAAGTCGCCCTGGAAAAGACTCGCGAAGCGCTGGCCCAGGCGCAGAAGATGCAAGCCATCGGTCAGCTCAGCGGCGGTATTGCCCACGACTTCAATAATCTGCTGACGGTCATTCTCGGCAACCTTGAGATCGTTCAGAAGCGCGTCGGCGACGACGCGAAGATCAGACGCTTGCTGGAAAACGCCACGCAAGGCGCTTTGCGCGGCGTGTCGCTGACCCAGCGCATGCTGGCGTTCGCCCGCCGTCAGGAACTCAAGACCGAATCGGTCGACATTCCCCTGTTGGTGCAAGGCATCACCGGGCTGTTGCGCAGCTCCCTGGGGCCGGGTATTCGCATCGAAACCCAGTTTCCCGCAAACCTTGAACCGGTATTGGCGGACACCAATCAATTGGAACTCGCCTTGCTCAACCTGGCGACCAACGCCCGCGATGCCATGCCTGAGGGTGGCAGTGTCATCATCAAGGCGCAGCCGGAAGTCGTGTTTGAACTCGGTCATTCGGACTTGGCGGCGGGTCGATATGTCTGCCTGAGCCTGACCGACACGGGTGAAGGGATGGATGAGCACACGCTGGCCATGGCCAAGGATCCGTTTTTCACCACCAAGGGCGTGGGCAAGGGCACCGGATTGGGGTTGTCGATGGTCTATGGTTTTATCGAGCAACTCGGTGGCCGCTTTATCCTCAAGAGCGAGAAATCGCACGGCACCACGGCTGAACTGTGGATACCGGTGGCCGTCGAGGGCGAAACGGCCAAGCCGGTGTCTCCGTCGACCGAACTTATCGCGGTGCCACGCCTGAGCGTTTTGGTGGTGGACGACGATTCATTGGTGTTGACCAGCACCAGCCTGCTGCTCGAAGACCTCGGGCATCGCGTGGTCAGCGCCACGTCCGGCACCCAGGCCTTGGCGTTGTTCGATCAAGGCGAGGTCATTGACCTGATGATCACAGACATGGCCATGCCGCACATGAGCGGGGCGCAATTGGCGCATGCGGTGCGTCTGCTCAAACCGGATCTGCCGATTATCCTCGCCACCGGTTACGCCGAACGCCTGGAGGGTTTTGCCGCGCAATTACCGCGTCTGCCCAAGCCTTTCACGCAATTGAATCTGGTGGAGATCATTGCTCAGTCGATGAAATGAATCCGGCTGAACTTGTCCGTGGCGGAGCGCTTCTAAACGTTTTCCTGCTTCGGAGCGTGCGTCCCGTGCCTCGCATATTGACTCAGCCCACCGCTGAAGAAACCCTGACCGAACATGACGCCAAGATGTTCGGTTCACCCAAGGAACGACTGGATTTCTATCGCCGTGAGATTCAGTACGAAACCAGCATCCTCGCCAATCGCACCGATGCCTATCTGGCGGCGCAGTCGTTTCTGGTGATTGCCTTTGCGTCGTGTATGTCCAACCTCAACCCGGAGTGGGGCAAGTTGTTTACGCTGGTGGTGCCACCGTTCCTGGCGCTGCTCGGTCTGCTCAGCTCGCTCAACGCCTGGCCGGGGATTCGCGCAGCGTATGACATCATCGATCACTGGCACTTCAAACAGAGTCATTTGCTGCAAAGCGAGCCGTTGATGGGCCTGGCCTATGACGAGTCGCCGCTGTTCAGCGAGATGGAATCGAGCCACAAGGGTTATCGCAAGTCGCTGCTGTTTTCGGTGCGTACGCCGTGGATTTTTGCGACGTTCTGGGTGGTGCTGGGGAGTTATGCGGTGTTTATTCAGGTGACGAATCCGGGGGGCTGAACGCCGGATCCTATGGCATAAATGCCCTCTGTAGATACCGTCTTGCCCCTCATCGGGCAAGGGCAATTTTCGGGTCAAATGGCTGGCCCGATTTAAGAACGGCGTAGACAAAATGTAGGAGTTTGCGCATCGCTGCACAGATGATTTGCTTGGGGGCCTTGCCGTTGGCCTTCAAGCGGTCCTTCATGGCGATGATTGCCTTGTTGTGCTTCAGTGCAACCAACCCAGGCATGTATAGACCCGCCCGAACGCGAGCCGATCCGATCCTCGAAATCACTGCTCTGCCTTTGAACTTTCCCGAGTCCTGCAGCTTTGGGTTCAACCCGGCGGCAGCGACCAGTTTGCGAGGGTCGTCATATTTACGCAGGTCGCCCAACTCTGCCAGCAGCCGCTCAAGGGTTTTCTGGCCAATACCGTCGATGGTCACGATCAAGTCGCGCATTTGGCGCATGTCTGGATCATCGTCGATGTGTTTTTTGATTGCTTTGTGAGTTTCAACGATCTCTTTCTCGATGTGACGCAGCACAGAGTTGATCGAGTCTTTGACCTTTTCGTCGGACACATCCAGGCGATTGAGCTCCATTTGCTCCATTTCCTGAAGGTCATCCAAGCGACGTACCATCGCCTTTAGCTGACGATATTTCAGCGGCTCCGGAGCCCAAAGCTGAAGCTTTTCAGCCTTTTCCCGAGCAAAGTCAGCGATCAATTTGGCGTCGCTTTTGTCGGTTTTGATCCGGCGCAGCTCGCTGTCGGCGTAAGCGTGGGTCGTCGCCGGATTGACGACGCAGACCCGGTAACCCTTGTTGTAGACGAACTCGGCAAGTTCCAGGTGATAAACGCTGGTGGCTTCCATCACGATCAGGGCTGTAGGCTCGACCTGCTTGTTCAACCAGGCGTCAAACTCTTTGAAACCTTTTGAGTCGTTAGCCAGTTTGGCCTTGGTTTTGTGCTTGCCGTTTGGCAGGTGAGTGGCGATATCAAAGGTATTTTTAGCGACATCGACGCCGACGAAATTGGACATGACCGTTTCTCCATTAATCGGTTTTCGATCATCACTGCACTCTGTCCAACCTTGCGAATGCGGGCTCTCGCCAGAGACGGGCCCAAGATACCGTTCGAACTATACGAGTGAGTGTGGAGGGCTGGAGCACGATCTACATCACAGGCAAAAAGCCTAAGGAGCTGCACGGCTTCCAAGTCCCTCCCTCGATGATCAGTCGAGAACTATCGCTCCTGACGGAGCGATAGTCGAGATACAAGGAGCTGCCGCAGGCTGCGATCTTCAAAGGCCAGATCACAAATTCGCAGCCTGCGGCAGCTCCTACAGAAGGGCGTCGTGCAAGTCACTCGGTTGTTTCAAGCTGTCGCCGCAACCCCTGCGAATTCTGCACCGACATTGGAATCGGCGGGAAATCCTCATTCAGCACACATAAATGCTCAATCGCATCGGCAAACTTCACATCGGCTTTCTGGCGTAACGCCCGATAGTGCTCGAACTGTTCGAAGTCCAGTTGCCCGGATTCCAGCAATTCATGAGCCGTCCGATTCAGCGCCTGCGCTTCTTCGAACAATTGACGATTGCGCTCCAGAGCCAACGCTCTGCAAGCCTTGATTTGCGCAGGAGTCGAGCATTCTTTCATGACCGTAACCTTAAGTTTTCAAGGATTCCTTTTCATAGGCTTGTCGCCGCAGGGGAACCGAACCTGCCGGACCCCGTCGGACGGGGCCGGCGGGGGGTTATGGTTGTGACCCTCGACGATTGCGCAGAGATCCATTTTTTTTCAGAAGAATTTCTAGAGTTTCTGATTCTTGCGTTTTTCATAACGGGCGAGGATCGGTTGGGTGCTGATTCCGTGCAGCAAAATACTAAGTGCCACGACGGACAGCGTGATGTCGGTACTCAGCGCCGCAACCGAGTCACTCAGGCCATGATTCAAGGCATAGAACAAATAGAAAAGACTGCCGATTCCGCGGATACCGAACCAGCCGATCAACAACCGTTGTCGCCCCTCCAGCAACGAACCCCATGGCATCAGTGCTACGCAAACCGGGCGAATCACGCAGAACAACACGCTGCCGACCAGCAAGGCCCGCCAGTCCCAATGTGTCACCAGCACCACGCCGAGCAGCGTCACCAGAAACACTTCCATGGCCCGTTCGACCAGACCGCCAAAGGACAACATGTCGCCCATCATGATGCCGGCGGCGACTTGGCTGTTCTGTAGTTGCTCCGTGTCGCCATGTACCGCGTGTTGCGGCTCAACGTTCTGGTGGCCGACCACCGGCTGCACCAGATGTTCGGCGGGCGGCTGGCTGGCGCCGGTCGACTTCACTTCTACCTGACGCAAGCCAAGCCCTGCGGCGAATACCGACAGGAACCCGTAGCCCCCGATGGATTCAGCCACCACATAGGCCAGAGCGATCAGCGCCAAGGCCAGATAATCATTGGGGCTCAGGGTGCTGTCGTCATTGCGCAGGCGCATGGACAGCGTCAGGCGACCGATGCCGCGACCCATCCAGTACCCGGTCAGCAGCCCGGCCGGCACCGCCCACAACAGACTGCGCAAGATCCATTCCGGCCACTCGTCGGGATGCCCGGACCCGTCCAGCAGCAACATTCCGAGCAGCACAAAGGGGAAGGCAATGCCGTCATTGAGTCCTGCCTCGCCGGACAGGCCGAAGCGCACACTGTCGACATCCCGCGCATCGTTGACCTGCACCAGAGCTGCGAGTACCGGATCGGTTGGCGCCAGAATTGCGCCAATCAACAACGACGGCCCCCATGGCAATTGCAACCCCCAGTGCAACAACGCGCAGACGCCGGCGATGGTCAGCACCATCACCGGCCCGGCCAGGCCGAATGCGATTCGCCAGCGTTTGTCGCGCAGGGGCAAACGCAATTTCAGACCACAGACGAACAACGAAAAGAGCACCGCAACTTCCGTCAGGTGCTCCATCCATAACGAGGCGCTATCAACAGACAGTTTCAGCAGGTCGAGACCGCTGGGACCGATGCCGATCCCCAGCAACAGGCACACGGCCGAGGTGGTCACCGGCATCCAGCGCAGGTACGAAGAGGTGAGTGCCAGGGTCAGAAGCACCGCGCCAAGCACCGCAACCCAGACTACAAAGGTCATGACTCACCGCCGGCAGATGCTTCAGGGATGGAGAGCCGCCATGCCGACGGCTTCCTTTTTTCATCGCAAACAGTCACAGCATCGGTTTGCCACCGGTTACGCCATAGCGCTGGCCGGTGATGTAACTGGCTTCGTCCGAGGCCAGCAGCACATAGATCGGCGCGACTTCCACCGGTTGGCCGGGGCGACCGAGTGGGGTGTTGCCACCGAAGTTCTGCACTTCGTCATCGGGCATGGTCGAGACGATCAGCGGCGTCCAGATTGGCCCGGGCGCCACGCAGTTCACCCGAATCTCCTTGGGCCCAAGCATCTGCGCCAGGCCGCCGGTGAAGTTGGCAATCGCGCCTTTGGTGGTGGCGTAGGCGAGCAGTGTGGGTTTGGGCATGTCCGAGTTGATCGAACTGGTATTGATGATCGATGCACCCGGGCGCATGTGTTTGATGGCTGCCTGACACAGTCGGAATATCGCGGTGATGTTGACGTCGAACGTCATCACCCATTCGTCATCGGGGATGTCTTCGAAGTTTTCGTGAGTCATCTGGAACGCGGCGTTGTTGACCAGCACATCGATGCGACCAAAGCGTTCAACGGTTTGATCAACCAGTGCCTGGCACTGGGCTTTCTGCGCGATATCACCTGGGAGCAACAGGCATTGGCGCCCGGCCTGTTCGACCCAGCGTGCGGTTTCTTTGGCGTCTTCGTGTTCGTTGAGATAAGCCACCGCAACGTCAGCGCCTTCACGGGCAAAAGCGATCGCCACGGCGCGGCCGATGCCGCTGTCACCGCCGGTGATCAGGGCGATCTTGCCGGCCAGGCGCCCGGAACCGACGTAGCTCTGCTCGCCACAGTCTGGATAGGGATCCATCTTGCGTTGCGAACCGGGCACGGCTTGCGCCTGCGCGGGGAAGGGTGGTTTTGGGTAATCGGTCATCGCGGGTCTCCGAGTCTCATGGCGGGTATGGGCGGTTGACCCAGTGTGTTTGCCGTGAGTTCGATCGGATTTACGATGGATTTTTGTGAACGCTGACTCAATGTAAGAGCTGCCGAAGGCTGCGCTCTTTTGATTTTGTTTTTAACAGACAAGATCAAAAGATCGCAGCCTTCGGCAGCTCCTACATGGGGGGCGGGTTAGCGGTTGGCCAGAGCCCGCTCCATCCGCGCAAGGCCTTCTTCAAGCAATGCACGCGGGCAGCCGAAGTTGAGGCGCACGAACTGCTGACTGTTGTCGCCGAAGTCCAGACCGGCACTCAAGCCAACCTTGGCCTGCTCCAGAAAGAATTGCTGCGGGTTGGCCAGATCCAGCGCCGAGCAATCGAGCCAGGCCAGATAGGTGCCCTGCGGCACATTGATGGTCACGCCCGGCAAACGGCTGCGCACCGCTTCAACCAGGTAATCGCGGTTGGCCTGCAAATAGGTTTTCAGCTCGCCCAGCCAAGGTCCGGCTTCGCTGTAAGCGACGCGGGTGGCTTCCATGCCCAGCGGGTTGACGCTGTCGACCATGCCGCAACGGGCGTGATTGACGCGTTCGCGCAGGGCGGCGTCCTGAATGATCATGAACGAGGTTTTCAGACCTGCGATGTTGTAGGCCTTGCTCGCCGACATCAGGGTGATGGTGCGTTGGGCGATTTCCGGGCTCAGGGAGGCGGTCGGAATGTGTACGCGACCGTCGAAGCACAGCTCGGCGTGGATTTCGTCGGAGATGATCCAGGCGTCCTGCGCCACACAGATGTCGGCTACGGCTTGTAGTTCTTCGCGGCCGAACACTTTGCCGATCGGGTTGTGCGGGTTGCTCAGCAGCAACGCGCCGCCACCGTTGAGCGATTCACGCAGGGTGTCCAGCGGCGTGGCGTAAGTGCCGTCAGCCTGCGGCACGAATTCCAGCTCAACCTTGTTCAAACCCCAATGAGCCGGCGCATGGCGCAGTGGCGGGTAGTTCGGCACCTGCACCACGACGTTCTGCTGCGGCTGCACCAGTGCTTTTAACGCCATGTTGAAACCCGACTCGACGCCCGGCAAAAAGATCAGCTCTTGCGGCTGCACCTTCCAGGCGAACTTGTTCCAGAGGTCGGCAACGATGGCTTCACGCAGGTTGTCCTGCGCGACGCTGTAACCCACCAGCGGGTGCAGCAAGCGCTGTTGCAGCGCCTCGATGACCACCGGTGGCGCGGCGAAATCCATGTCAGCGACCCACATGGGCAGCACGTCGGCCGGATAGCGGCTCCACTTGGTGCTGCCGGTGTCGTGGCGGTCGAATACCTGATCAAAATCGAAAGTCATGCGCGGTCTCGTAAAGGCGGGATTGGTCCTGCGGGCATGATAAGCCCATGGCCTTGTAGGCGCATACAAAACCTGTGGGAGCGAGCCTGCTCGCGAAGGCGGTGTGGCAGTCAATATTTGTCTCAACTGAAAGGGCCTCTTCGCGAGCAGGCTCGCTCCCACAGGTTTTCCAGTGCATGACCGATTGTCGCCGACGGTCGGTTTTCACACAGATCGCATGGTCTTTGTCTACAGTGAAAAAGTCGGCAGGCTGTCTGCCGCAACCGTGATTGTCCAGAAAAAGCCCGGCTCAAGTACCGGGTTCCACCTGATCAGGAGTGCACGATGGATCTCAGCCGTCGTCAGTTCTTCAAGGTCGCCGGTATCGGCCTTGCAGGCTCTAGCCTGGGCGCGTTGGGCATGGCCCCGACGCAGGCCTTCGCCGAGCAGGTGCGTCACTTCAAGCTCGCCCACACCCATGAAACCCGCAACACCTGCCCGTATTGCTCGGTCGGTTGCGGTTTGATCATGTACAGCCAGGGCGATACCTCGAAGAACGTCGCGCAAAATATCATCCACATCGAGGGCGACGCCGACCACCCGGTCAACCGCGGCACCCTGTGTCCAAAAGGCGCGGGCCTGCTGGACTTCATTCACAGCCCGGGCCGTTTGCTGTATCCGCAAACGCGCAAACCCGGCAGCAGCGAATGGACGCGGATCAGTTGGGATGAGGCGCTGGATCGCGTCGCCGACCTGATGAAGGCCGACCGCGACGCCAACTTCATCGAAAAGAATGCCAATGGCCAAACGGTGAACCGCTGGGTCTCCAGCGGGTTCCTCGCGGCGTCGGCGGCGTCCAATGAAGCGGGCTACATCACTCAGAAAGTGATTCGCAGTCTTGGCATGCTGGGGTTCGATAACCAGGCGCGTGTCTGACACGGTCCGACGGTGGCAAGTCTTGCCCCGACGTACGGCCGTGGTGCCATGACCAACACCTGGACCGATATCGCCAACGCGAATCTGATCCTGGTAATGGGTGGCAACGCAGCAGAAGCGCATCCGTGCGGCTTCAAATGGGTGACCGAGGCCAAGGCGCACAACGCCGCGCGGCTGATCGTGGTCGATCCGCGTTTTACCCGGACCGCTTCGGTGGCCGACTACTACGCACCGATCCGCACCGGTACCGACATCGCCTTCATGGGCGGGCTGATCAATTACCTCCTGACCGAGGACAAGATCCAGCACGAATACGTGCGCAACTACACCGACGTCTCGTTCATCGTCAAAGCTGGCTATGGCTTTGAAGACGGGATTTTCAGTGGCTACGACGCAGACAAACGCAGCTACACCGACAAGTCCGGCTGGGGTTACGAGTTGGGTGAGGACGGCTTTGTCAAAGTTGATCCGACCCTGCAAGACCCGCGCTGCGTCTATCAGTTGATGAAGCAGCATTACAGCCGCTACAACATCGAACTGGCGAGCCAGATCTGCGGTATGCCGGTCGATGCGATGCAGAAAATCTGGGACGAGATCGCCACTTGCTCGACACCGGGCAAGACCATGACGATTCTCTACGCGCTCGGCTGGACGCAGCACTCCATCGGCGCGCAGATCATCCGCAGTGCGGCGATGGTGCAACTGCTGCTGGGCAACGTCGGCATGCCGGGTGGGGGCGTGAATGCCTTGCGTGGGCACTCCAATATCCAGGGGTTGACCGACCTGGGCCTGCTGTCCAACGCGCTACCGGGTTATCTGACCCTTGGCAGTGACACCGAGCAGGACTACAACGCCTTCATCACCAAACGCACGCAGGTGCCGCTGCGTCCGGGGCAACTGTCGTACTGGCAGAACTACAGCAAGTTCCACGTCAGCCTGATGAAATCCTGGTACGGCGCCAACGCCACGCTCGAGAACAACTGGAATTACGACTACCTGCCGAAACTGGACATCCCCAACTACGACGTCCTGAAAATGTTCGACCTGATGAGCCAGGGCAAGGTCAACGGCTACATCTGCCAAGGCTTCAACCCGATTGCCGCGTTGCCGGACAAGAACCGGGTGATGGGCGCGCTGGCCAAACTCAAATGGCTGGTGGTGATGGACCCGCTGGCCACCGAAACCTCGGAGTTCTGGCACAACGTCGGGCCTTACAACGACGTGAAAAGCGAGGAGATCCAGACCGAAGTCATTCGCCTGCCGACCACCTGTTTTGCCGAAGAGGACGGCTCACTGGTCAATAGCAGTCGTTGGCTGCAATGGCACTGGAAAGGCGCCGATGGCCCGGGCGAAGCGCAGACCGACATTCGCATCATGAGCGAACTGTTCCTGCGCCTGCGCAAGCGTTATCAGGCCGAGGGCGGCAAGTTCCCCGATCCGCTGTTGAAACTGTCGTGGCCTTACAAGATCCCGGACGAACCTTCTCCGGAGGAATTGGCCAAGGAACTCAACGGCAGCGCCATCACGGATTCCACCGATGCCACCGGCGCAACGATCAAGGGCGGCACGCAACTGGCCGGGTTCGGCCAGCTCAAGGATGACGGCAGCACCGCGTCCGGTTGCTGGATTTTCGCCGGCAGCTGGACCGAGGCCGGTAACCAGATGGCCCGGCGCGACAACGCCGATCCGTACGGCATGCATCAGCACCAAGGCTGGGCCTGGGCCTGGCCGGCCAACCGACGGATCCTCTATAACCGTGCGTCGGCGGACGTCTCCGGCAAACCGTGGGACCCGAAAAAGCGTCTGGTGTGGTGGAACGGCAAAGCCTGGGGCGGCACCGACGTCCCGGACTTCAAGGCAGACGTGCCGCCGGAAGCCGGGATGAACCCGTTCATCATGAACCCTGAAGGCGTGGCGCGGTTCTTCGCTGTCGACAAGATGAACGAGGGGCCATTCCCTGAGCACTACGAGCCGTTCGAAACGCCGATCGGCATCAACCCACTGCACCCGCAAAACAAGAAAGCCACCAGCAACCCGGCGGCGCGGATCTTCGATTCAGTTTGGGAAAGCCTCGGCGAAGCCAAGGACTTCCCGTACGCCGGCACCAGTTACCGGCTGACCGAGCATTTCCACTTCTGGAGCAAGCACTGCAAGTTGAACGCGATTGCCCAGCCTGAGCAGTTTGTCGAGATCGGCGAAGTGCTGGCGAAAGAGAAGGGCATTGCGGCCGGCGACAAGGTGCGGGTCAGCTGCAAGCGCGGGTTCATTGAGGCGGTGGCGGTGGTGACGAAAAGGATCCGGCCGTTGCAGGTCAACGGCCAGGTCGTGCATCAGATCGGCATCCCGCTGCACTGGGGGTTCACCGGCCTGACGCGCCACGGCTACCTGACCAACACCCTGGTGCCGTTCCTCGGCGATGGCAATACACAGACCCCGGAATCCAAGTCATTCCTGGTCAACGTGGAGAAGCTCTGATGGAGAATCTTTAAATGGCCAGCCAAGACATTATTGCCCGCTCGGCCACTACCACAGTGCCGCCGTCGGTGAGGAATCAGGAGGCGGTGGCCAAGCTGATCGACACCACCAAATGCATCGGCTGCAAGGCCTGCCAGGTTGCCTGCTCGGAATGGAACGAGCTGCGCGACGAGGTCGGCCACAACCACGGCACCTACGATAATCCGCAGGATTTGAGCGCCGAAACCTGGACGCTGATGCGCTTTACCGAGCACGAAACCGACGCCGGCAACCTCGAATGGCTGATCCGCAAGGACGGCTGCATGCACTGCGCCGAGCCGGGATGTCTGGCGGCATGCCCCAGCCCCGGCGCGATCATCAAGCACGCCAACGGCATCGTTGATTTCGATCAGGATCACTGCATCGGTTGCGGTTATTGCATCACCGGTTGCCCGTTCAACATTCCGCGTATTTCGCAGAAGGATCACAAGGCCTACAAATGCACCTTGTGTTCGGATCGGGTCGCGGTCGGGCTGGAGCCGGCCTGCGTAAAAACCTGTCCGACCGGCGCCATCGTCTTCGGCACCAAGGAAGACATGAAGGAACAC
The DNA here is from genome assembly GCF_030687715.1 of Pseudomonas sp. FP2196. Classification (GTDB taxonomy): domain Bacteria; phylum Pseudomonadota; class Gammaproteobacteria; order Pseudomonadales; family Pseudomonadaceae; genus Aquipseudomonas. The sequence goes on along the minus strand of NZ_CP117445.1, from coordinate 3,203,682 downwards.
GCCGCCGAACGCATCGTCGATCTGAAAAGCCGTGGCTTTGAAAACGCCGGTTTGTACGACCCGGCAGGTGTTGGCGGCACTCACGTGATGTACGTGCTGCACCACGCCGATACACCGAAAATCTACGCCAATCTGCCGCAGGATCCGGCCATCAGTCCATTGGTTGGCCTGTGGAAAGGCATCAGCAAACCGCTGGGTCTGCTGGCCATGGGCGCGGCGGTGCTGGCCGGGTTCTTCCACTATGTGCGTATCGGGCCGAACCGGGTCGAAGAGGATGACCTGCCGACGCCACCCGACACCTCGGTGCATGTCGTCGACCCTGCAGTGCACACCTTCGATCCACGCGGGGAGGACCGGCCATGAGCAACAAGACGATCCTGCGTTACACCGCCAACCAGCGTACCAATCACTGGCTGGTGGCGATTCTGTTCTTCATGGCCGGGCTGTCGGGGCTGGCGTTGTTTCATCCGTCGATGTTCTGGCTGACCCATCTGTTTGGCGGCGGGCCGTGGACGCGGATTCTGCATCCGTACATGGGCGTGGCGATGTTCGTGTTGTTTCTCGGGCTGGTGTTCAATTTCTGGCGCGCCAACTTCTTCATCGCCAATGACCGGCAGTGGCTGCGGCGCATTGATCGGGTAATGGTCAACGACGAAGAATCCGTGCCACCGGTGGGCAAGTACAACGCCGGGCAAAAGCTGCTGTTCTGGACTTTACTGCTGTGCATGCTTGCGCTGCTGTTCACCGGGCTGGTGATCTGGCGCGCCTGGTTCAGTGCGTATTTCGGCATCACCGTGATTCGCTGGTCAATGCTGCTGCATGCACTGGCGGGGTTTGTGCTGATTCTGAGCATCATCATTCACATCTACGCCGGGCTGTGGATCAAGGGTTCGGTCGACGCGATGCTGCACGGCTGGGTCAGCCGCGCCTGGGCAAAGAAACACCACGCACTCTGGTATCGCGACATCACCCGCGATGAACGCAATCCGGACGTGCCGGAGCGACCGATCACCAAAAAGGGCTGACCTTTGGCAACCACTCTTGAACCTGGGGAAATCGAAGCGGCGGCCAGTTCGCCGCCGTTTCTGCACCTGCCGCCGCACAATCTGTTTACCCTGCGCGCTCAACGACTGGAGCAATTGGCACAAGGGCACCCGCTGGCTGACTATCTGCACTTGATCGCCGGTTTATGCCGGGCGCAGCAACAAGTGCTGGATGATCCACCCTCGACAGAAGCCGTCGATCAGCAACGGCTTGAGCTGTGCCAGCAGCACGGCTTGCCGCCGTTCGCCGCTGACACTTTGGTCCGCGAAGATGACTGGCAAGTCTGGCTCGATGCTTTGCTGCAACGCTATACGCCGCCCGAGCAACCCGCCGTGATCGATGCGCTCACCACGTTGCGCAGCGCCAGTCCCGGGCAACTGCGCGCCTGGGCCGTGGCGCTGGTCAGCGGCCAATACTCAATGGTGCCGGCGGCGCTGGTGCCGTTTCTCGGTGCGGCGTTGCAAGCGGCATGGAGCCATTGGCTGCTCAGTGTCCCCAACCTGCAACTGACGCCAGGCAACAGCCTCAGCCAATGCCCGGCCTGTGGATCGCCCGCCATGGCCGGGGTGATCCGCCATCGCGGCAAGCACAACGGTCTGCGTTATCTGGTGTGTTCGCTGTGCGCCTGTGAATGGCATGTGGTGCGGGTCAAGTGCGTGTATTGCGAGTCGAGCAAGGGTCTTGATTACCTGAGCCTCGAAGACGATCGCCACGCGGCCAATCAGGCGCCGATTCGGGCGGAGGTCTGCCCGAGCTGCAACACCTATCTGAAGTTGCTTTATCTGGAGAACGATGCCGACGGCGAGGCGTTGTCGGCGGATCTCACCAGCCTGTTGCTCGACATGCGCCTGGCCCAGGACGGCTTTCAGCGTCTGGCCCCGAATCTCTTGCTGGCGCCGGGAGACGAATGACAGCAGCGTCTACACTCGCCGGACAGTCTTTTGTGTTCGGGAGTGACTGATGTCTGCGAGCGGTGCACTGCGTTTACCTTCCGTTGATGGTTTGTTGCGTCAGCCGGCCTGTCTGCCGCTGCTCGAACGCTATGGTCGTGAGGCGCTGCTGGCCCATTTGCGTCAGTTGCTGGATGAATTGCGTTCAGACGTCTTGAACGGGCAATTGTCGGCCGTTGAAATCAGTCCTGAAGTGCTCGCTGGCCGCGTTGGTGAGCGCTTGGCCCAGCAGCAACGCAGCAACGTGCGCCGAGTGTTCAATCTGACCGGCACGGTACTGCACACCAATCTGGGGCGGGCGCTGCTGCCGGACGAAGCCATCGAAGCTGTGCAGATGGCGGCGCGTTATCCGCTCAATCTGGAATTCGATCTGGCCAGCGGCAAGCGCGGCGATCGTGACGACTTGATCGAGGGCCTGATCCGCGAACTGACCGGCGCTGAAGCCGTTACCGTGGTCAACAACAATGCCGCTGCCGTGTTGCTGACGCTCAACAGCCTCGGCGCGCGCAAGGAAGGCATCATTTCCCGTGGCGAGCTGATCGAGATCGGCGGCGCCTTCCGCATTCCCGACATCATGGCCCGCGCCGGCGTGCGCCTGCACGAAGTCGGCACCACCAATCGCACCCATGCCCGCGACTACGAAGCGGCGATCAGCCCGCGTAGCGGTTTGATCATGCGTGTGCATGCGAGCAACTACAGCATCGAAGGGTTCACCGCGAGCGTGCCGACAGCAGAACTGGCTGAGTTGGCCCATCGGCATGGCTTGCCGCTGCTGGAGGATCTGGGCAGTGGCAGTTTGCTGGATCTGACGAGGTGGGGCTTGCCAGCGGAGCCGACGGTGCGACAGGCACTGCTCGATGGCGCGGATATCGTCACCTTCAGCGGCGATAAATTGCTCGGCGGGCCGCAGGCTGGATTGATCGTCGGGCGCAAAGAGTTGATCGCGAAGATCAAAAAGAACCCGCTGAAACGCGCGTTAAGGGTCGACAAGCTGACGTTGGCGGCGCTGGAAGCGGTGCTCGGTTTGTATCGCGATCCGGATCGTCTCGCCGAGCGCTTGCCGAGTTTGCGCTTGCTGACTCGCCCGCAAGCGGACATCTTCTCCCAAGCCTCTCGTTTGCAACCGGCGATGGCTGAAGTCTTGGGCGAACCCTGGCAGGTCAGCGCCGTTCAGGCCTTGGGCATGATCGGCAGTGGCAGCCAACCGGTGGCGCGGTTGCCGAGTGCGGCGCTCTGTTTGCGCCCGCACGTCTCCAAGCGTTTGCGCGGGCGCTTGCTGCTCAATCTGGAAGCCGCGTTGCGGGCGTTGCCAATCCCGGTGCTCGGGCGCATCGATGACGACGCGTTGTGGCTGGACCTGCGCCAACTCGACGACGAGCCAGCATGGCTGGCGCAACTGCCGCAATTGCAGGTCGATCAATGATCGTCGGCACAGCGGGGCACATCGACCACGGCAAGACGTCGCTGTTGCAAGCGTTGACCGGGCAAACCGGTGACCGCCGCCCGCAGGAGCGTGAGCGCGGGATGACCATCGACCTTGGCTATCTCTACGCCGAACTCGAACCCGGCGCGGGACTGACCGGTTTTATCGACGTGCCGGGTCATGAAAAATTCACCCACAACATGCTCGCCGGTGCGCAGGGCATTGATCTGGTGTTGCTGGTGGTCGCGGCGGATGACGGCGTAATGCCGCAAACCCGTGAGCATCTGGCGATTGTCGAATTGCTCGGCATTCCTCGCGCATTGGTGGCGATCACCAAATGCGACCGGGTCGAGGCGGGCAGGGTGGAGGAGGTGCAGCGTCAGGTTCTGGATCTGCTCGAAGCCGGGCCGTTTGCCGACGCGCCGATAATGACCTTGTCCAGCGTGACGGGGCAGGGCGTCGATCAGTTGTGTCAGGCTTTATTGCAAATACACGGCGAAGTGCAGAAGCGCAGCCACGCGGGCGGTTTTCGTTTGGCTATTGATCGTGCGTTCAGCGTGGCCGGCGCCGGCATTGTGGTCACGGGTACGGCGTTGTCAGGCAAGGTTGCGGTGGGCGACAAACTGACCCTCGGGCCGGCCGGCAACTCGGTCAGGGTTCGTGGCTTGCACGCGCAGAATCAGCCCGCCGAACAAGCGTTCGCCGGGCAACGGGTGGCCTTGAACATCAGTGGTGATCGCTTGTCGCTGGAACAGATCCATCGCGGCCAATGGCTGCTGGCCGAATGGCTGCACGCCCCAACGCAACGGGTGGATATCGAGTTTCGATTGCTGCCCGGCGAACGCCCCTTCGAACACTTCCATCCGGTGCATCTGCACCTTGGCACACACGACGTGATCGCCCGCGTCGCTTTGCTTGAAGGCTCGCGGCTGAACCCCGGCGCGCGCATGTTCGCACAACTGCTGATCAATACGCCGGTGCATGCGGTGAAGGGTGATCGGCTGATCCTGCGTGATCAAAGTGCCCAGCGCACCCTTGGCGGCGGCCAGGTGCTGGATCCGTTCGCTCCGGCTCGCCAGCGGCGGAGCCCCGAACGACTGGCGCAACTTAAAGCTTTGGCTCGCAATGAAAGACTTGAACAGGCACTGCCGGTGCTACTTGATCACAGCGCTGGCGGCCTCGATCCGCAGCGACTGGAGCGCCAGTTCAATCGTCCGCGCGAAGACTGGTCATTGCCGCAGAACGTCCGGTTGATCAATACGCGCCAAGGGCCGGTGCTGTTCAACGTGCAACGCTGGGGGCAACTAAAATTCACCCTGCTGGAACAACTGACGAAGTTTCATGAACTGGAGCCCGATCAGATGGGCCCGGATCGGGATCGACTTCGGCGGTTCAGCGGGTTGGCGCTGGAGCGTTCTATCTTCGGCAGTCTGTTGGAGGAATTGCTCGGCGCCGGTTCGATCAACGCCAGCGGGCCGTGGCTGCACCTGCCGGATCATCAGGTGCGCTTGAATGCCGAAGACGAAACCTTGTGGCTTCAACTGCAACCACTGTTCGAACAGTCCGGATTCGATCCGCCGTGGGTGCGCGACATCGCCGGAGTTGTTGAGCAAGACGACGCCGTCGTCCGCTTGCTGCTGCGCAAACTCGCCCGCCTTGGGCTGATGCATCAAGTGGTGCGCGACCTGTTTATCAGCGACGCGATGCTGCGGCAAATGGTGGCCGTGTTGCTGCAACTGGCCAGGGAAAATCCGCAGATCCAGGTGACAACCTTCCGTGATGCGCTAGGCTTGGGACGCAAACGCTGTATTCAGTTCCTCGAATACTTCGACCGCCTCGGTCTGACCCGGCGCAGCGGCGAATCACGACAAATCCGTTACGACAACGCGCTGGCCACCGCTGACGCGCATTGAGTTCAAGGAAGGCAATCGCGCCCGGTGGCGCGGCCGGGCTTCAAACCCGGTTGGGGACGGCATCCGTTCCCGGGCAGGTTCGACTCCGGCTGCCTTCCGCCAGTTTGCCCAAAGCTGCCATTTTTCTGATCGGCGACGGCTCCTGTTTCAGATTGTTCTGATGTAAGCGCTGATGCTAATGGATTCGAATAGTCCGTCCTGTGGCCACTACAGCGTCACGGCCTGATAATTTCGAGACCGTCCAGATGATATTGCGTGCAGTACTGTTAACCGCGTTGACTATTCCGAGTGCGTGGGGTTGTGGTTTCGGTTTTTCTGACGAAGTCGACAAGATTCGTGATTATGTTGTTCGCGGTCCGGGCGCTGAGGGAATCAGTACGCCGCGCGATATTAATGCCAATAAGACTATTTACAGGGAGGCTTTGCCCCTCATTGGCAACAAGATGGTGATCATCTGCCCGCTGTTCTCGGAAAAACTGGGGATACAGATAAATCCCGCGATTGGCGTGCAACCCAATGTGGGCACATCACTTTTTCGATTGAAGGACAGTGGCGTCGCACTGCAATTCAGTATTGATAGCAGCAAAATTGCATTGGTTCCTGTCGAGTTCAGCGATCTGAAGATTTTAAACAAGACCGAAATTCCAACACCGACGCCTGAAGTACGCATCGTTCAAACCGGCCCAATCAAGGACGGCACGATTATTCCGGCAGGGCGGTTGGCCTCTCTGATGACCTCCGACGGATCGACTTTCGCCACGTTCAATTTGACCAATGCCATTCGCATCGTTGGCGGCGCCTGCATCACGCCCGATGTCGATGTCGATATGGGACACACCACTAAAACAAGCCAGTTCAAAAAAGTCGGCGATCACAGCGATCCCGTGGATTTCATCATTCAATTGCGCGACTGTCCGAATTTCCTGAATACCGTGAAGTATTCGATCAAGGCCAATACTCAAGTCATCGATAAAACGAATGGAATCGTCTCACTCGACTCAACCTCCAGCGCTCGAGGTATAGGACTTCAAGTCAAGCGAGACAATGATCAGCCGTTAGTGTTTGGAACCGAATACACCTTCTCTGAATACAATCGTGCCGGTGGAAACTTTGTCATTCCATTCAGCGCGGCTTACACGCAGGTTTCTCCTTCCATAGAAGCCGGCGCGGCTAATTCATCGCTGACGTTCACCATGAGCTACCAGTAAGGTTCAATCACGCCATCTGCTGCTGTTCAGGTTGCCCGGACCTCAGCAGCAGGGCAATGCGCGAAGGGTCAGTCCGCGCACTGAAGACGCACGGTATCGTAATTGCGCGCCTCATCTTTTACCGGCAGCGCGTAGGGCGCCTGGCATTGTTGCTCACCCCACTTGATCGTCAGCACACCTTGGTCGTTTTCGACCAAGGCCAGTGCCTTGCCACTTGGATCACTGATGGACAGTTGTTTGCCGCTTGCGTCTTCCAGCGATGCACCGAACGGCAACTGAATATGCTGCTTGTCAAACAGTTCGAACTGCACGCGCCGGCCACTTTTGCCGGCGTAACTGGCTTTGACGATTGCGCCACGACGCGGCACACGTTGCTGGCTGGCGTTTTCAATGTCGACATCAGCGCCCAGATCGCGGGTGTCGAGGCTGATCCAGTTGACCCGATACGGCTGGACACTGGGAATCACCGCGTAGCCGTTGCGCCCGGTCGTGACGCCGCTGTAGCTGGCGACGTTCGCCCCTTTGACGCCCGGAACCTCCACCAGCGCAAAGGTTTCACCCACGGTTTGGCCAAGGTTGATACCGCCGCCATGGGCCACGACTGAGCCGGAGACATTCATGTTCTGCGATTTGTAGCCTCGGCCTTGGCTGTAGCCGAGGTTCACATCAGCCATGGCGGTTCGGGTATTGAGGTTCAACGAGCCTGAATTGCCGTTGTTGCTGTTGCCCCCCTGCACCGAGTAGAACGTGTTCTCGGTGCCGGGTACATAACCATTGATCCCTGCCTGCGTGGTGCTGCCGCTTTTCTGTGTTGACGAGCTGACGAAGGCGCGGGGCGAGCGCGGTTTTCGGCCCAGCGGAAATGACAGTGACAGGCTTATTTGCGTGTCCTTGTTGGTGGCGCCACGGTAACCGAGATTCTCGGTGTGGGTGACGCCAAGGTTGTAGGTCAGATCGCCCCAGTTATTGGCGTAACCGGCCGAAAAGCTCTGAGAACCACCGCGATCCCAATAGCGCTGATCGCTGGCGTTGAGGTACAGATTACCCAGCGTCCGGTCTCGCCCAAGACTCTGGTTGATGGTCAGGTCCGTGCGGGTTTTGGAGCCACTGACCCGTTGGTCCGCTTCAGCACGTTGGGCTTGAACATGGTCGGTCAACGTTCGGTATCCCTCGGTCGAATAGCGGTACGCTGCGAGGGTGAAACTGGTGTCTGTGCCGGTAAATGTCTTGGCGTATAGCGCACGCACACTGTCACCCTGAGTGGTGAGTTCACCCTTGCGACTGGAGGAATGCGTCACGTCGACCGAGACCGCGCCCAGTGCGGTATTTTTGCCAATGCCCAAGGCGACGGCGCTGAAACCTTCGCTGGCCTGGACGCCAATCAGACCGGTCAGGTTGCTGTTCATGCCGTAGGTGAGGGTGCCGCTGAACATTTTTGGCGTGTTGCGATCCTCGTAATGACTGCTGTAGTGGCCGGCCGACAGGCTGTATTTCAATTGCCCTTCACGCACCATGATTGGCAGGCTGGAAAAGGCCTGGCGCGTCGTTCTGCGGGTGCCGTCGGCTTCGATGACCGTGACTTCCAGATCACCGTTGGAGCCGCTTGGGTAGATATCGCTGATTTCGAAAGGGCCGGGCGGCAGGCTGTTGGTGTACAGCACGTAATTGTTCTGGCGAATTTCTACCGTCGCGTTCGATTGCGCCACGCCGCGAATCACCGGAGCGTAGCCGCGTTCGCTGTCGGCGCGCATGCCTTCGTCCGAGGCCAGTTTCAGACCGCGATAGCGGACGCTGTCGAACACATCGGGATCGGAAAAAATGTCGCCGGCGCTGAACTGGCCTTTGATCGCCGTCACGTCGTGTTGCAGGTAATTGCGGTTGCTCTTGAAGGTGTCGGGACGCCCTGTGCCAGAGCTCAGGTTGGATTCATTGCGATAGCGCCAGCCGAACAGGTTGATACCGTTACGCAAACCAAGGTTGTTGGAAACACTGACACCGTTGCCGCTGTCGTTGCGGTAGGTGTTGAATTGATAATTGACGAACGCTGCTGGCACACCTTCATCCCATAGCGCCGGATCGACAAAACCGCGTAATCCTTTTTGCATGGACGACTGCGGCACGCTCGTGGAGAGGCGCAGACGACTGGGGTCGTAGCGTACGCTGGCCTGTTCGATGAGCAGCGGCAAGTCGTAACAGGCCTTGGGTACTTGCGGATCGTATTGGCCGCTGGCTTGCAGCTTGCCCAGGTCGATACCGAGTTGGTTGAGCAATTCAAAGGTCAGGCATGCTTCAACCCGACCCGTACGGTCGTTACGCAGAAAATCGACATCGCGCCGGCCCACCAGCACTTCATTGCTATAGAGATCGACGCGATAGTTGCCGGGCAACACGCGATTGGCAGACAACAGCAACGCCAGGTCTACCCCGGCCGCAGCCCCTTGCAGAAACGTCGTGTTGTAGCCTTCCAGTTGTGCGTCTTCATCATCCGCTAGCGCCATGGCCGGCACGTTAAGGCCGATGGCCAAAGCTAAAATGCCAAGCCGTGTGGGAGTGAAAGGGGGCAGGTTGTACGCGAGCTTCCCTGAACAACGTCCGGTTTTGTTTAGAGTCGAGATTAGCATGCAGGAAACCTGTATCGGCGCCCGTCTGGAGGACGGGCGATCGCTCGTTAGCGGCGCAGGTGGGGAACTACTTCGTGGCGTTGTCTTGAGTAAGCGTCGCGCTCACCGGATGGCTTTCGCTCAGGCTGGCCCTGTAAACGCTCAATGCCCCGTAGTCATTGATACTGGAGAACGTCAGGACCGGCGTGCTGTTGGCGGCGAACCGGGTGACGGAAAAGCTGGCTTCGGCGCCCGGGGCGATCATGGTCGAGTCCGTCGCCAGTTCATTCTGTCGCGGGTCGTGAAGCGTAACGTCTGCCATGGACACGTGATAAAGAGTCGGGTTTTTAACCCTGAGCACGGTTTTATCGTTGTCCTGCGCCAGTCGCCATTGCAGTTCAGTGGGCGCCGTCAGTGCGTCTCCGCTCAGACCTTTTGGTCGAAAGAAGATCTTGATCCGCTGCCGGACGGCGAGCTGCAAGGTATTGGCGGTTTTCGACGTTTGCGGAATTTCCTGCACGTTGAGCCACACCACAGACTCTTTGTCCTGCGGCATGCCCTGGCCTTCATAAAGAATGCGCAGCAGTTGCTGGTCCTTGGCAAAGACCCGGGCCAATGGCGGTGTAACAGCGAAGGGCGTGGCTGTCCCCGTGTCCTGCTGATCGATCCAGGATTGAATCAAAGTGTCCTGGGCGCCATTTCTTACCGTGATGTTGGCTTCTTTGTGCGCACCGTCGAACACGACGCGCGTGGCACTCAAGGAAATGCTAGCCATGGCCTCGGCACTCAGCATGAGTACCAGGCAGGCTGATAGGGTTTGACGCAACATGGCTTAAATCGCTGTATCAGAAGAGAGGGCGAGGTCGAACGACCTCGCGCAAATCAATCGCAGACTGGGTTTATTCGTATTCCAGAATGAACGGAAGAGTAGCGTCACCACGACCGGCAGTGGCGGTGCTTGGATCATCAAGCGTCACGTAGGCCGCGGAGAAACTCAGGGTGGTATCGCCGCCTTCGGCGCCTACACCGTGCATGTCGGCTTCGATGCGCGCAGTTGCCTTGGAGCTCAGGTCAATCGACTGGCCATTGCTGTCGAGCAGGGCGATACCAATACCGGAAGCGCTACCGTTGCCTCGAGTCAGTGCCAGCGCGTTCTTGCCAGCCACCAGACCGGAGCCGCCTGCCGCCGCGTCGAAGATCATCGCGACCTTGGTGCCTTTGTTGCAGTTGACGTTCAGATTGAAGTTGCTGCCGCTGACGCGACCGGAGGCTGGATTTTCTGCGGTGCCCATGTCTTTGATCGACACATCACCCATGTTGACGGCAATGACGTGATTGGCATCGCTACCGTCAATCGAGCAGGCATCGTTGTTGATCACACCGGTAAAGCTGATTTGACCGCTGCCACCTTTGGTGGCCGGATCTGCTGCGAGCACGCTGCACGACGCACCCAGTACGGCGGCAGCGAGAAGGGCGATTGAGAAGTTTTTCATCGTTGTGTCCATTTATATGAAAGTGAAATGTGCTAAATGAAATTGCATGAGCAAGATAATCACCGAGTACTTTTCCGGACATCAGACGAATCTTATTAATCGCAGCAGTTTTAATCCCAGCTAGTTAAAAACATTCAGCGCGTGACAATAAGCCAACAAGTCCTGATCGCTTGAAACTTCCAGTTTGCGCATGGCCGATATCTTCTGCGCGCTGACTGTTTTGGTACTGCGGTTTTGACTGCGGGCGATATCACTGACGCTTTTTCCAGACACAAACAGCCGCAGAATCTCGAACTCCTTTGGCGACAGCATTGAAAAACGCTGTTGGATATCGGCGTTGGACTTGATGACAGATTGCGGTGCGGGTTGCTGGCTGAGGTATTGGCCTTTGCGGGCAATGGTTTCGAGGGCCAATTGAATCTCATTGTGCAATTGACTCTTTTGAATCACGCCGGCCACACCCAACTCATGCAGACGCGTGAGTATCAGTTGATTGGACAGCATGGTCAGTACCAGCACCTGTACCGCAGGGAAGTGTCGCTGTAGATATTCGACCAGTTTCAGGCCATCGCCATAGGGCGAGTCGGCGGGCATGTTGTAGTCGGTGATGACGATGTCTACCGAATGAAGGTTGAGCAGGTCGATCAATCCTTGTGAGCAGACAGCTTCGCCTACCACACAAAAGCGACCATCGCGCTCGACCAGTTCGCGTACTCCGAGCAGGACGATCGGGTGATCGTCAGCAATGACTACGTTCAACTTTTTCATGAAAACCAACCCGTGGACGCGTGTATCGATGAGGTAACTGCATGTGAGTCGTTCAAGGGGAAACCTTGTCGAGCAGGTTCTGAATGCGCTGCACCATTTGCCGGACATCAGCCAGCAATATCGCGGTGACTGCGCCTGATGACAATCGGCACTCCAGCTCAGTGCAAGCATGAGCCAGCTCGCCCGCCTGTACGGCGCCCATGGCACCTGCGATGCTGTGAAGCCTTTGTGCTATACCCGGCATGTCAGTGTTGGCCAGGGCTGAATCGAGCCGTGCCAGGTCCTCGCGCATGGTCACGGAAAAGATGTCGCGCATTCTCGGTGAAAGCACCACGTTGTCATCAAAAGGCTCGGATTGAACAGCAGTGGAGACCTCCGTGACTGACGCCGCTTCAACCGGTAACGAGCAAAATCCGAGCAATTGCTCGCGCAATGTTTTGAGGCTCAATGGTTTTACTATCCAGGCATTCATCCCGACCTCAAGGCAGCGGGTGCCTTCTTCACGCATTGCATTAGCCGTGACGCCAATAATGGGGGTGCGCAAGTCCAGTTCCCGCAGTGCCTTGGCCAGTTCATAACCGTTCATCACGGGCATGTTGACGTCAGTCAACACCAGATCGAAAGCCTGCTCGCGCCACCGCTCCAACGCTTGCTCGCCATTGGCTGCAACGCAGACGCGACAGCCCAGTGCTTCCAGTTGTTCTTTGATGATCGCCTGGTTGATCGGATTGTCCTCGGCGACCAGAATCCGCAACTCAAGCGGTGTTTGGGCAGGGCGTGCCAGTTCGGTCGCGTCTACCACCTTGCCTTTTTGCACCAGACTGACCGCCCGGGCGATCGCTCGGATGTCGTACAAATCGACATCTGGCGTGTCTGTGATCGTTTCAGGCTGGGTGAGTCCATTTATCCTGCAGACAATCCGCGAGCCCTGCCAGGCCGCGACGTTGTCGGATGGAAGAATGTCGACCAGCACCGCGCCAGGCTCAACAGTCAGGTTATCGCTGAATGGGCGGGCCATCAGTCCGAAACGCTGGAGCCAATCGCAGACGTTCTCTGCCAGTTCCGGCACAGGGGCGCGAACATGGACAGTCGCCGGGTTGGGCGTGATATCCATGCAATCGGTCAAGTCGCCGGGCAGTACCTTGAGCCTCAGTTGCAACGAAAAACTGCTGCCAAGCCCCGGCTCGCTGATGACGGTCAACTCGCCATTCATCATTGCGCAGAGCCTTTGACAGATTGCGAGCCCCAAACCGGCCCCGGCCTCGCTGGAGGCGTCACGCACCTGAAAGAACGGCGTAAACAACTGCGCTTGTTGTGCCTGGGCGATACCTATTCCGGAGTCGCTGACTTGCCATTGCACCGAGACTTGATCCAGGTCGTTGGCCAGTACCCGCGTGCGCAGGACAACCCGGCCGGAGTCAGTGAATTTGATCGCGTTGCTCACCAGATTGTTGAGGATCTGACGGATGCGCACCGGGTCACCCTGCAACCGATTGGGCAGGGCCGGGTCGGTGCATGCACAGAGCAACAGCCCCTTGCGCTGGGCGAATGCGGCATAGGTGTGCAGGGTGTCCTCGATCAGTTGCAGGGGGCAAAAACCGATGGACTCGATCAGCATTTGTCCGGATTCGATCTTGGAAACGTCCAGCACATCGCTGATCAACTGAAACAACGTGGTCGATGAGCGTTGAATGGTCTGTAGATAGTCCTCTTGACGTGCGCTCAGGCTGGTCATGCCAAGTAACTCAAGCGTGCCCAGAACACCGTAGAGGGGGGTACGGATTTCGTGGCTCATGGTTGCCAGGAACCGGGTCTTGGCCTGGTTCGCCAAGTCGGCGGTACGCCGAGCCTTTTCCAGGGCCAGGGCGTCCTCGACGTGGCGCGTGATGTCATTGAACGCGCAAAGCAGTACGTCCTGCCCTTGATAACGGGTCGAAATGAAGCCCACATGCAAGTGCCGGCCTTCGATGTCCAGGCGCGTTTCGCCGATATCCGCCAGATCGTGATGGCGGTCCAGTACCGCCACCAGTTTTGCGGTGCCTTGCCACTGTTGGGCGCGCTGGTTTTCCAGCAGCACTTTGAAATCGGTGCGCCGCACCACACACAACCCAGTGGGAGCGGTATCGATCACAGCACGGCTGAACGCTTCGCTTTCGGTGATGCTTTGATGCGCTTTTTCGGCTGGCTGGACGACGCGAATCCTGTACCAGCGACTGATCATCCAACTGACACCCGCACCGCCCAGTAACAACATCAGCAGGCCGACCAATGGCCACATCAGTTGCCCGAAGTAACTTTTGAAGCTGATGGTGTAAATGGCTGTCCAGGGTTGCTCGGTTTTGGCCACAACCTTGAACACCATGCCGTTGCGATTGATGTTCAGACCTTCATGCAGGATTTGATCGGCATTGATTGAGCCAATGACCGCGCGCCCGTCGGGGGTTATCAACGTGAAACTATCGTAAATCGACCATTCCATGATGCGTTCAACATCATTGACCTGGTTCATGTTCAATAGCGACGCCACCACGCTAGACTCGCTGGTGCCATGGATTTTCAGTTCCCGGGGATCAAGATGAACGTTGATGTAGGCGAGCATTTCGGTTGAGCGCGGATAATCGTCGGGCACGTTGTAGGCTTCCCAGTGCACCCGGCCATCGGCGTGTCCGTTGTTCTTCACTTTGAGATGTCGGGCCACGCGGGCAACGATCGTGTTGAGCGGTTCTTCACTTTCTTTTGTGCCGGCGTGCAGAACGCCGTTGGATGGAACGGTGATGTCGAAATTGTCATTGTCGTTGTACAAGAAAATCTGCGGCGACTGATAGTGCGACGTCGACCAAAAGGCACTGTAGAGACTCGAAAGGTGGACGCCGAGGGTGAACACTTTAGGCAGTTCACTTTCCTTGAGTTTTTGATGGTTGAAACTCAGGCCGAAAGGAACTGAATAGGGAAACTCATAGCCTTCGTAAATATTCGGGCCTTCGGTTGCCAGCTGTCTGGCGCTGTAACGCGCATTCAAGCCCTTGTAGAACATTTCCCCTTGTACACTTTGCTGCGCCACCTCACGCAGAAATGCTTCATGGCGCTGCACGTTCTCCATCAAACGTGCGAAGTGAAATCGCACGGTGTCGTTTTGCTCCCTGAGTAAGCGCTGGAAAGCCCAATAGCTGAATCCCACCAACAGGATGGCAATGCCCAACAACACCAGCAGCCCCTTGTTCAGGCGCATGGAACTTCGGGAAAGGTTTTCAAGCAAGGAGGGGTTGTGCTTCATGTTCGGTCATTTCCAAAGGGCATGCAGGTGCCTCGTTAACGGGCATCTTGTCTCCAAGCTCCTTTTGTCATTGGCTTGAGCTCAGCTGCACCGTAGCGTTTTGCGGGGCTGTCCGACCATAGGGCAGCAAGCAATTGAACAGCGCTCGTAATGCAAACGGCTTGACCAGGCAGTGGTCCATTCCTGCCTCAAGGCACAAGGCTTCTTCGCCGCGCATGGCATTGGCCGTCGCGCCGATGATGGGCTGTACATAGCCTAGTCGTCGTAATTCTTTTGCCAACTCGTAGCCGTTGAGTTTCGGCATGTTTACATCACTGAGCACAACATCGAAGGTGCCGGTTTTCCAGAGTGCCAGGGCTTCTTCACCGTTGCAGGCCAACTCAACCGAGCAACCGAGTTCTTCGAGTTGATCACGAAGAATCAGCTGGTTGATGTCATTGTCTTCAGCAACCAAGAGATGCAGGTTGAGTTTTTTCAAAGCGCTGGTCGTCAAGCTTTGTGTGGTCTGGTCGACCCACAAACCCTGTGCCTGGCTGACAGCCTGGTGAATGGCATACAGGTGGCTGACGTTGACGTATCGGCATTCGGGCTGCGAGGCAGGCGTATTACGCAGGTTAGCGGTGGCGATTATAAGTGGGCCGCACCAATTCGGCACGAGGCGTTGTTCAACATCACCGGCATGCAACTCGATCAACAGGCTGCCACGCGCCCCTGTGTTGTTGCCAAGGGGTGCCACCTGAGCCCGCGCCCCCCACCGACGCAACCAGCCCGCGATGGACTCGCTCAGCTCTCGTACCGCAGACGCCACGTAGATTGTGTTCGGTAGCAGGCAATGGGTTGCCGGCAACGATCGGGTGACGATGTCGAGTGGCAACGTCAGCGTAAAACTGCTGCCCAGTCCCTTTTCGCTCACCATGCGCAGTGTGCCATTCATCAACTGCGTCAGGCGTTTGCAGATCGGCAGGCCCAAACCGGTTCCGGCAACGACGTTGGTATTGCCTTCAGTCTGGTAGAACGGCTCGAAAATATGTGCCTGGTCATCCCGGGAGATACCACGGCCGGTATCTGTCACTTGCCACGCCACCTGTGCTTGTTCGTCAGCACAGTCGAGTAGCCTGACCCGCAAAACCACCCGCCCTGAATCAGTGAACTTGACTGCGTTGCTCAGCAGATTATTCAGAATCTGCCGGATACGTGTAACGTCGCCAATCAATCGCTCGGGCATTTTCGGATCCATGCACGCATACAACCGGACGCCTTTGCTCTGCGCCGCCGCCGCGTACCCCTGAATGGCCTCGTATACCAATTCCGTCGGGGCAAATTCGTGCAGTTCAAGGGCCAGTTGACCGGCCTCGATCTTCGATACGTCCAGGACATCGCAGATCAATTGCAGCAAGGTCGCGGAGGAACCTTCGATGGCACGCAAATACCCTTTCTGTTGGCTGTCCAGTCGAGTCCGGCCCAAGAGTTCCAGTGTTCCCAGCACGCCATACAGTGGGGTGCGGATTTCGTGGCTCATGGTTGCCAGAAACAGGGTTTTGGCTTCATTCGCCGCATCAGCCAATCGCCGCGCCTCTTCAAGCGCCGCCTCGACCTGCTTGCGCGCACTGATATCGCTGAACGCGCAGAACAACACGTCTTCACTTTTGTAGCGCGTCGGTGCGCTGCTCAAATAAAGGTGGCGCCCGTCGGCGGTGGAAAAATAGTCACTGCGATTGGGTTGCGTCGCATCGAACGCTTGCTCAATCCACCTTTTACAGAGCATTTCGCGCTCAATGCCACTGCCCAGCCACCGCTCGGACAAGGTGTTTTCGAGCATCACCTGGCCGTCAGTGCGCCGCAGCACGCAAAGGGCGACGGGCGCGGTTTGAATCACGTCACGGCTGAACGCCTCGCTCTCGATCAGTGCCTGCAAGCGGTTGAGGGCCGGTGTAATAAACCTGTGCTCGACCCGACGAATCAATAGCCAGATCAAAATCATGCTTGCCAGGCAGAACGCCGATGCCGCGAGCAGTTGCGGCAACAAAGCCTTCAGCAGATCCAGCAAGTCGAACGAATACACCAATTGCCAATCCGTGGACTTCAACTGCTTGCGGATCACCAGATGATCGGGAAGCCAGCCGCTGCCGACAAAACCGAAGTAGTTATTCTCATGCGATCGACTCAACGCCTCGCCGAGTCGGTGCGCTGGCGTGTTGGCAAACAGCAGGGAACCTTGAGAGTTGAGCATCATGAACGTGCCGGCACTTTGATCGTTCAGGGCTGCGGAGATTTCTGCACCGTCCATTTCCAGACCCAACCAGCCTGAGTTTTTCACGCGATCATCCAGACGAATGAAGATGTACAACTGCGAAGCGGTCGCCGCTTGATCGGTCAACCACAACTCCTGATCCCGTTCCGGTAATTGGTCATTCAATGCGGACAGTTGATCCAGGATCGACCGGGGAAGCCGAGGAAGATTCGCACTGGCGGTATACAGGCGATTCACCTGAGGATTTGCTTCGGCGGAAACGTAAATCAGATTCAGCTGATTACGCTGCATGTAATCGAGCATTCTGCGTGTCAGCCATAGGGTCCACTGAGCGCCGCCGGAAATGCCCAATTGAACGGAATGGTCCTCAATCGACGGCGAGTAGGAGAGTGGGGTGGCCATCATCGGCTTGCATACGGCTGAAAGCCCCAAGCTCTCAAGCAAGGACTCGCGGCTGGTAAAAAATGTCTGCGCCTCTGCGACCGCGCTGCTCATGTAGCTGCGGCGCTGGGAAATATCGTTGGCGAGGGTGGAACGCAGGAAGTTGTACGAGGCGCTGAGGATCCCGGCCATCAGGACCAGCGCAAACAGACGAAGCAGCCGGCGGGCTGCTTCTGGACTGGATAAAAACGGGTTGATCTGATGCAGGTAACTTTTGAGTCTCATCGCCACACTGTAAGGACTGTGCCATCCGCGGGGCATAAGACGATTCTTAAAGTCGCTTTTTTGTGAGCTTCTTCACCCACATTGTCGGTCACCCGTTTCAGAAGCCCAACGGGTACTGCACCACCACATAGATCCGATCAATATCATCCCCCGCCTGAGCTTCATTGGCCCGGTGCGAAACATGCGATACCTGCACCGACAAATCCTTCGCCGCCCCCGACTGCACGATGTACTTCAAATCGATGTCGCGCTCCCAGTGCTTGCCGCCGTCACCTTGCTGTGGCTGGTATTCGCCGCTGTCGGCATCGAACGGGTTGTAGGCGCCGCCCTTGGGCGCATGGGTGCCATCGATGTGGCTGCCTGAGACGTAGCGGGTCATGAAACTGAGGCCGGGGATGCCAAAGGCGCCGAGGTCGAGGTCGTAGCGTGCTTGCCAGGAACGTTCGCCGGCGCCGTTGAAGTCGGCGTATTTGATCGAGTTGGCCAAGTAGATGGAGTCGCCGCCGACGAAATCGAACGGTGTGTCGCCATTGATCCGTTGCCAGCCGAGCATGACGGCATGCGGGCCGAAGGTGTATTTGCCGGACAGGCTGAATGCAGTGTTATCGATTTCCCCGGCCAGCGCCTGGCCTGTGTCGCGGGTGTGATAGAGGTTGGCGTCGAGCAGCACGCCAGATTGTTTGAAGTGCAGATTACCGTAGTACTGGTGCCAGGTATCGGTCAGTTCAGACGCATACAGTGCGCCGCCCAGCGGGTTGTCGCCGAACAGGTCGGCGCCGATAAAACTGATCGAGCCGTGTTCGGTGCTGGCACCGTAGCCGTAAAAATCGCCTTTGCCGGAAGAACTGTCCTGATTCTTGAACGCGGTGAAATGGCCGGCCTGCAGATTGACGTTGTCGATTTCACGGCTGTTGAGCAGAAAACCCGTGGCGTATTCCGGTTGCAGACGTTTGTCTGAAGTGTCGAACACCGGCGTTTCCACGGTCATTTCGCCGAACGCGAGGGTGGTGCGCGAGGCTTTTAACTTTAGGGCGCCACCAGCGCTGGAGTAATTGTTTTCGCTGCGGCCGTCGCTGTCGACTGGCAGCAAACCGGTGCCGGAGTGGCCTCTTCCGCCGTCGAGTTTCACGCCGGTAAAGGCGTGGGCGTCGAGGCCAAATCCAATCGTGCCTTCTGTGAAACCTGATGAAAAAGTACCGATAAACCCTTGTGCCCATTCCTGTTTGTAGTTTTTGCCGGACGGCGTGGGCGAGCGGTAGTCGTTGCTCAGGTAGAAGTTACGGCTGAGTACTTCGCTTTTGGCGTCGTCGAAGAAACCGCTGGCGTGGGCTGTGTTCAGACCACAGAGCAAGGCGAGCAGGGTGATACGCGAGGGGGCGCAGTCGATCATGGTCAGTGGCCAGCGGCAATGAAGGTGGCCGGGATGATCGCGGGAATTCAGAAAGGAC
Source organism: Pseudomonas sp. FP2196 (assembly GCF_030687715.1). GTDB lineage: Bacteria > Pseudomonadota > Gammaproteobacteria > Pseudomonadales > Pseudomonadaceae > Aquipseudomonas. The sequence continues at coordinate 3,184,644 of NZ_CP117445.1, read as the reverse complement.
GATTGAGCGGATGTGCTGAATTGCTGTGGCTGTCAGATCATGAGGTTGCGCATGCGCTGACGCCATCGCTGGCAAGCCAGCTCCCACAGGTTTCTGCTCCGGTCACAAAATCCTCATTCAACCCAAACCCTGTAGGCGTGAGCCTGCTCGCGATGGCGTCGGCACAGTCAATATTGATGCGCCAGACCCACCGCTATCGCGAGCAGGCTCACTCCTACAAGGGCTTGTGTGTGGTCACCACCGGTGAGCACTCCCTGAATCTCTGTGGGAGCTGGCTTGCCAGCGATGGCGGTGTGTCAGGCAACATATCTGTCGGCTGACACACCGCATTTCCAGAGTGTTGATCGCGTTACGACAGCGGTGGCGTGCGTGGCGGGATCATGCGCTTGCTGCCGGTCGATTCAAACGCCGCCGCCAGACGCAGCAGGCTCGAATCGTCGTAGGCACGGCCAGCGAAAGTCAGGCCGACCGGCATGCCGATATCGGCCATCACGCCCATCGGCACGGTGACGGTTGGCACGCCGAGGTGGCGAATGGCGAGGTTGCCGTTGGCGACCCAGATCCCGTTGCTCCAGGCAATGTCGGCCGATTCCGGGTTGACGTCGGCATCTGCCGGGCCGACGTCGGCGACGGTCGGAAACAGCACGGCGTCTAGGCCGAGTTTGTCCATCCAGTCTTCGAGGTCGAGGCGTCGGGTCTGTTCGAGGCCGCGCAGGCCGTCGGGCACGGTGGAGATTTCGTTCCACGGCGTAATGCCACGCTCGGCCATGCGCACGTATTCGTCCATGCCGGCCACCAGATCACCCTCACGATTGGGCAGGGTGCCCGGCTCATGCGGGAAGATTTTCGGTCCGTCGACGTCGACCAGACGATTGAGTTTCGGGTCACCGTTGGCTTGCAGGAAGTCGTCGAACGCCCACGCGGTCAGATCCCACAGTTCGTGGTGGAGGAACTCTTTCGAGACCAGTCCACGGGTGAACACGGTCGGCGCACCAGGACGATCGCCTTCGCAGTTGGACACCAGCGGAAAGTCGGTTTCGATGACTTCGGCGCCGGCGGCTTCGAGGGCCTGACGCGCCTGTTTCCAAAGGTCGATTACCGAAGCGCGGGTGTTGATGCGCTGGCCGGTCGGGCCGCCGATCCCCGGCGCTTCACTGGTGCCAGCCTCAGGGTCGGCGTTGATGAACATGCGCGGTACGGCAAAACGCTTGCCGGCCAGCGCGGTGCGGTCGGCGGCCAGTTCGGCGTAAGCGGCGGGGCGCACGGAGCTGACGCTCGGGATTGGCACCCACGGTTGCAGCCGCCACAGGTCGCCGCGGGTGTCCGGGTCTTCGGCGACAACGATGTCGAGCACTTCCAGCAGGTCGGCCATGGTGCGGGCGTAGGGCACCACGACGTCCATGGTCGGAGTCAACGGCCAGTTGCCGCGCACCGAGATCACCCCACGCGACGGCGTGTAAGCGCACAAACCATTGTTCGACGCAGGGCCGCGACCGCTGGACCAGGTTTCTTCGGCCAGACCGAACGCAGCGAAACTTGCGGCTGTGGCAGTGCCGGCGCCATTGGACGAACCAGAAGCGAATGGAGCAGTGAGGTAATCGGCGTTATACGGGCTCTCGGCGCGGCCATAAACCCCGCGCTGCATCCCGCCATTAGCCATCGGCGGCATGTTGGTCTTGCCCAGGCAAATCGCCCCGGCACCACGCAGGCGCTCGATGGTGAAGGCGTCGCGATAGGCAACCAGATCGGCGAACGCCGGGCTGCCGGACGCCGCCGTCAGGCCCTTGACCAGATAACTGTCCTTGGCGGTGTAAGGAATGCCGTCGAGCGGGCTCAGGGTTTGGCCTTTGGCGCGACGGGCATCGGAGGCTTCGGCTTCCTTCAGCGCTTCTGGATTGCGCACAACCACAGCATTCAGCGCGGTCGGTGTGTCGGCGCCGTCGTAAGCATCAATGCGGGCCAGATAGGCCTGCACCAGTTCAACGGACGTGGTCTGGCCGGATTCGAGCGCGGCGCGCAGTTGGGCGATGGAAACTTCGGTGACTTCGATCATGCGGTCACCACCGTTAGCAGTGGGGCGTTGGAAGAGGTGTTCATAGCGGTTCTCGTGGCACGGCTTTACGCGACAAGGTTAAGACTGGCGCCTATTTAACACCAAGCCGGGCGCGGAGTAATCGGCGGGATTGATCTCCCACCGAATTTCTCCCGACTGACGCCATCGGTTCGCTAACGCGCAGTGGTTTGAAGTTGATCCGCCACGGCATTCTGACAAGCGCTGAAGAACCGATCGATCAGTGAAGGGGGTTGCGAGGGAGAAAACTCCATCGCAACAGGGTTTTACTCGTTAATCCGCGGATGCTGCTGCACCAGATTCTTGCGCTTGGCTTCCAGCTCGGCAATTTCAGCGTCGATGTCTTCGATTTTCTGTTCGATGTTGTCGTGATGCTCTTGCAGCAGCTCTTTCGCTTCCTCAAGGTCAGAGGCCGCCGGCGCCGCGCCGCGCAGTGGTTTGTTCGCCGTTTCTTTCATGGTCACGCCAGTGACCAGACCGACCACGGCAATCACCATCAGGTAATACGCCGGCATATACAGATCGTTGGTGCTCTCAACCAGCCAGGCCACAACAGTCGGGGTCAGGCCGGCGATCAGTACCGAAACGTTAAATGCCGCGGCCAATGCGCTGTAGCGAATGTGCGTGGGGAACATCGCCGGCAGGGTCGAGGCCATCACGCCGATGAAGAAGTTCAGCAGCACCGCCAGCATCAGCAGGCCGGCGAAGATCAGGCCGATCTTGCCGCTGTTGATCAGCATGAACGCCGGAATGGCGAGGATGAACAGGCCGATGCTGCCGACGACAATGAAAGGCTTGCGGCCGATTTTGTCGCTGACAAAACCAATCAACGGCTGCACGAACAACATGCCAACCATGATCGCGATAATGATCAGCACGCCACGGTTTTCGCTGTAGTGCAGGTTGTGCGACAGGTAGCTCGGCATGTAGGTGAGCAGCATGTAGTAAGTGACGTTGGTCACGGCCACCACGCCAATGCAAGTCATCAGGCTGCGCCAGTGTTTGGTGGCGACTTCCTTGAACGACACTTTCGGGCCGCCGGCCAGACCTTCGCGGTCGCCTTGTTCGAGTTGTTCCACGTGCTGCTGGAACGCCGGGGTTTCTTCGAGGGCGTGACGCAGATACAGGCCAATCATGCCCAGCGGCAGGGCGAGGAAGAACGGCAGACGCCAGCCCCATTCCTCGAACTTTGCTTCGCCCAGCGTCGTGGAGATCAACACCACGACACCGGCACCCAACACAAAACCGGCAATCGAGCCGAAATCCAGCCAACTGCCGAGGAATCCGCGTTTGCGGTCGGGTGCATATTCGGCGACGAAGATCGAGGCGCCGGTGTATTCGCCACCGACCGAGAAGCCTTGGGCCATTTTCGCCAGTAACAACAGGATCGGTGCCCAGATGCCGATCGAGGCATAGGACGGAATCAAACCGATGGCGAAGGTGCTCAGCGACATGATGACGATGGTCGCGGCGAGGACTTTCTGCCGCCCGTACTTGTCGCCCAACGCGCCGAAGAACAGTCCGCCCAAAGGCCGGATCAGGAAGGGCACGGAGAACGTCGCCAGCGCGGCGATCATTTGCGTGCCGGGATCTGCGCCGGGGAAAAACACCTTGCCGAGGACATAGGCCACAAAGCCATATACACCAAAGTCGAACCACTCCATGGCATTGCCGAGTGCAGCGGCCGTAATGGCTTTGCGCATCTTGGCGTCGTCGACGATGGTGATGTCTTTCAGGCCGATCGGTTTGACGCTGTTTTTACGTGATTTCATCCGGGTCTTCTCTTTACTGATCCATCTTGCAGCGTAGTTGCCATCTTTTTGATGGCGCGTGCTATTTGGGTCAGATACATGCGGACACGAAATAATTCACCGCTAACTGCTTTTTTTCCTCTGTAGACAGATATCCCCGTAGGAGCTGCCGAAGGCTGCGATCCTTTGACTTTGCCTTTCAAGGTCAAAAGATCGCAGCCTTCGGCAGCTCCTAAAGTTGTCATAGTGGTCTGATGTCAGTCCGGTAGTTGCAAATTATCCAGCACCCGATTTACCGCCAGTTCCCCCAGCATGATCAGTTGCGCAATGCCCTGCAGCGTCCGGCGCTGCGACGCGGGTATGAGATGGGCGAAGTCATTGGCGATGGTTCTTGCTGACGCGAGCGTTTCGCAGGCATCGGCCAGTAGCTCCTCGTTTTTGAAGTCCGCGGTCACGGCGTACATCCTGCGGGTTTTACGTAGCGGCGGCGTGGACCCGGGCGGGCAGAGGTAGTGATCAAGGGCGCGGTCGGCGGCTTCGTTGAGCTTTCTTGAATCGAGGGATTCGTAGGGGGAGGTGGGGTCGGTTTCGGGCGGGTTGGGTGTTGGTTTGATCATGGTGAAGCTCCTAGAGTCGACGGAGCTGCCACATTTCGCTGCGATACGAAAAGGAGGTGGCAGCTATACGCGGGTCGCAGACCGGGACTCTAGAACCGGCAGACCCAAAGGTCTCCCACGTACAGCCGCCATAAAAAGGACGGGTGTTGTGCGTCTAGAAATCAACGGGCTGCGAGACCCGATCGCTGATATGTCAGCGACCGACCCACAATAGAACCCACCCCCAAGGCGCACAAGCCGGCGGATTCTGGCGTAGCTGTAGGTAATTACGCAAGGTCGTGTAGCCTTGGGCGCGTTTCGGGAGGTGTCTTTTAAACGCGTCTGTTTAGATCAAAAGATCGAAGCCTTCGGCAACCTCTACATAGGCCGGTGTAGGAGCTGCCGAAGGCTGCGATCTTTTGATCTGTCTTCTGAAAAAAAGCCTGATTCGTCAGATGATCTACCGCCTAATCACCGCATACGATTTACCCAGATCACTGGCCCAGCCATCGAGTACCACTTTGACGTCATCGGCGCTCAGCACCTGTTTGTCGTTTTCCAGCGGCACGCCGGTGCCCTTGCGCACGACTTCGGCCACCACTTCGCCGGTAGAGCCGTCCTCAAACGACACTTCCGTAGCGATTTCACTGTCCTGATCGCGGATGCCGGTGGCGGTGCTCACGCCAGCCGCGACCAGTGTGACCGGCAGCCATTCATAAAATCGCAAGCCTTGGGTGCTGGCACTGACCCGGGTGATAGCCGGCCTGACGATCAGCGTATTCGGGCCGGGCGTGGACACCAGTTGCAGCACTTTGCCCAGTTCATGCCTGAGGGCTGCGTCGTAATACTCGGTCACCCCGGACAGCGTACTCAGTGGAATCCGGTCAGTCGGCTCTACGCTGGGATAGAACTGACTCGGCGCCAAATAGGCCTGGGTGTAACGACCTCTGGCCAATGCCGGACTGACCCAACCCAATACGTCCTGACCCGAAGGCGACTTGTGCTCCTTCAATACGCTGTAGTCGTGCAGAAACCCGGTATGTTCGACCTTTTGGCTGCTGCAAGCCGACAGACTCAGGGACGCCGTGCACAAAATCGACATCAGGCAATGGCTTCTCATCAATGCGATTCCTTGTGCTTTGGCGGGGTGTCTTGCGAACACTCGATGTGCAATTGGCCGTGGCTCATGATCCAGTGGATGAGGTCGGCGGTCGGAATCGAATGGGCGTACTCGACCCATTGCGCGCTAGCCGGGCTGTACTGTTCGAAATAGCGGCGCAGGACGATGCGGCTCTGATCGCTGGCCAGCCCCAGGCAGAACTCCTGAAACAGGATCGGCGTATCCTCCGTGGGTGCCGTGGTGCGTTGGCTGAGGATCAACGGATACTTGGCGTTATGGCCGTCGGCAATGTAACGGCTATGCAAAACCTTCATGAAAAGTCCCCTGAGTTGGAAGGCGTGCAGGGTGCCTCAGGGATTTTGCCGGACGATGTCCGGTTGATGTCCAAGGTGCAGGAATGTTGCTCGATTGAAATAAATGACCTGAGCGCCAGAATGGTTTTAGATGCGCTCTTTTTTGGCCGGAGCCTGTGACCGTGAGCAGACTGCTGTTCGTCGACGACGACGTGGAAATTCTCTCCCTGCTGAAGAAGTTCTTCGTCCAGCACGCCTACGAAGTCGACGTGGCCGCCGATGGCGAGGCGATGTGGGCGGCCATCGCGCGGCAGCGCCCGGACACGATCATTCTTGACGTGATGATGCCCGGTGAAGGTGGGCTGAGCCTGTGCCAGAAAGTCCGGGCGCAAATGGGCATTCCGATCATCATGCTGACGGCGATGGCCGAGTTGAGTGATCGCATTGTCGGTCTGGAACTCGGCGCGGATGACTACCTGACCAAACCGTTCGCCCCTCAGGAATTACTGGCCCGCGTGCGCGCCTTGCAGCGGCGCGCCGGTGAACAGAAGAACCCCTTGGAACCGTCACGGCCAGTGATCGCTTTCGCCGGTTGGCATCTGGACATCACCTGCCGCGAATTGCGCTCCCCGGAAAACGTGATGATACCGCTGTCCGGCGGCGAGTTCGATTTGCTGGTGGTGTTTCTTGACCATCCGCAGCGCATCCTCACCCGTGAGCAACTGATCGACTTGACCCACGGCCAGGGTCACGACGCTTTCGACCGCAGCATCGACGTGCAGGTCAGCCGATTGCGGCGCAAGATCGAGCCGGACTGCAAGCGCCCGGACCTGATCCGCACCGTGCGCAACGGCGGCTATATGTTCAGCGCCAAGGTCACGCATTCATGATCCGTCGATTCCTGCGGCGCGACCCGCTGAGTCGGCGAATCGCGCTGACCATTGTCGCGGCCATGCTGGCTTCGCTGGCGCTCAATTTCCTGTTCGTGGAGGTCGCGGGAACCTGGGCGCGACCGCCCATTGAACGCACCGGGTTGCTGGAGCAGATTGCCGCTACCGTGAAGGTAATCGAGGCCGCACCGGCACCGTTGCGCACGCAACTGGCGCGAGCGGCAAATGGCCTGACGCAGGAGGTGATGTGGAGTGCGCAACGCGACGATCTCGGCTTGCCCCCGGGTGGTACGCCGCTCACGGCAGACAAAACATCGGTGTTGCATCAGTTGTTGGGTGATGATCGACAGATTCGGGTGTTCAACCCCGCTGACTGGCCGAGCGGCAGTCAGCAGGGCCGGTATGCGGCGTTGATTCAACTGCCGGATGCCAGTTGGTTGTTGTTCTCTTCGCGAGAGCGCTCCTGGGGACTGGACATCGGCACACGCATCGCGATCATCATCGCTCTGGGTCTGATCGCCACGGTGCTGGTGGCCTGGCTTGCCACACGCCAACTGGCCAAACCTCTGCAGCGTTTCGCCAGCGCCGCCCGACGCTTTGGCGGCGACCTGCGCGCACCGCCGATCAAGATTGAAGGCCCGGACGAGATTCGTCAGGCGATCATCGCCTTCAACACCATGCAGGCGCAGATCCAGCACTACATCGGCGAACGCACCCACATGCTCGCATCCATTTCCCACGATTTGCGCGCACCGCTGACACGGATGCGTCTGCGCAGTGAGTTCATGGAAGACCTCGATCATCAGGGCAAACTCATCCGCGACATCGAAGAGATGCAATCGATGATCAACGCCGCGCTGGCGTTTTTCCGCGAAGACACTCACCGCGAGCAAACTACTGCGTTCGACCTGTCCGAGCTGCTGCAAACCATCGTTGACGACTACCGTGACCAACACATCGGCGTCGACTTCAACGGCCCCGCGCATCTTGTGTACAAAGGGCGCCCGCTGGGTATCAAGCGGGTGATCGTCAACTTGCTGGAAAACGCGGTGAAGTATGCCCACAACCCGCGCGTCACCTTGAGCCGCACTGATTACTCGATACGCATCGAAGTCAACGATGAGGGGCCGGGCATTCCTGAGGAGGCGCTGGAGCAAGTGTTCGATCCGTTTTTCCGCCTCGAAGCCTCACGCAACCGCGACACCGGCGGGGTCGGCCTCGGACTGTCGGCGGCGCGGGCCATCGTGCGCGAGCAGGGCGGCGAGTTGACGCTGAGTAATCGCGAGGGAACAGGGCTGGTGGCAAGGGTGGAACTACCCTTTATCCGTTAGGCGGGGTTGTCGGCATGAAATTAACGCTGTAGATTTTCATGAAATTATAAGTAAATAATTTCATGAGGCGGCGAATGTTTCAGCAATCCCAGCGCCATGTCGACAGTTACTATGCTCACAGCTGCGCCGAAATTCTGATTGATCGCTCCGGGCTGAAAGGTCAGCACGACACCGACGTGGTCATTATCGGCGCCGGCTTCAGCGGCCTACACACCGCGTTGCGCCTGGCGCTGGCCGGCAAGCGGGTCACGTTGCTGGAAGCCAGCCGAGTGGCGTGGGCAGCTTCGGGGCGTAATGGCGGGCAGGCGATTCTGGGCTGGTCGTGCGACATGCCGCCGCTGGAAGCCGCGCTGGGTCATGAACGAGCCAAACGGCTGTGGGAAGGCATGCGCTGGGCAGCTCAGGCACTTCGCGAATTGCCCGGGTGCCATGGCTTCGACTGCGACTATCGCCCCGGGCATCTGTGGACGTCGGTGATGCCGCGTCGCGTCAGTCTGCTGACCGAATGGCAACACGAGGCCAGCCAAAAATGGGGCCACGATGCATTGCAATTCATCCCACGCGAAGCGCTGCCGCAATGGGTGGCCAGCGAGCGCTATCAGGCAGGGCTTTATGACCCGGAAGGCGCGCACCTCAATCCGCTGAAACTCGCACTGGGTCTGGCGGCGGCCATTGAGCGCGCCGGTGGGTGCATCTTTGAGCAAAGCAAAGCGCTGAGTTATAAGGAAGAGGGCGCAGGTTTTCGGGTCAACACCGCGCATGGCTCGATCAAAGCCGATGTGCTGGTCCTGGCTTGCAATGCCTATCTCGATGAACTCGACCCGAAACTCTCCAGTTGCATCTTGCCGGTGGGCACCTATCAAGTCGCAACCGCGCCACTTGCGCCGGAGCAAGCCACCGCACTGTTGCCCAGCAATGTTTGCGTGACCGACAACCAGTTCGTCCTCGATTACTTCCGCCGTACGCCAGACAACCGTTTGCTGTTCGGTGGTGGCTGCACCTATCTGGGCGGTATGCCCAAAGACATCGCGGCGGCGACCCGGCCGTTTCTCGAGCGAGTGTTCCCGCAGCTAAAAGGTGTCGAGGTGGAGTTCGCCTGGGGCGGGCACATCGATCTGACCCTGAACCGCACGCCGGATGTTGGCGGCGAGGGCAATCGTTATTGGCTTCAGGGTTATTCGGGGCATGGCGTGCTGCCGACACTGGCCGCCGCCCGTGCGGTGTCAGACGCAATCCTCGGCAACACGGATGAATTGGCGTTGTATCAGGGCTTGAGTAATGGCAGTTTCCCCGGCGGCAAATACCTCGCGGCGCCGCTGGAAGCCATTGGCAAGGCCTGGTATCGATTGCGCGACAGCATCTGATTTGGAATCCCTGTCATGAACAAGCAAGAAGAAATCGCCGCGCTGGCGATCCTGATCCACGACCTGCGCAAGCACAAGAAGTGGACCCTGAAGGAACTGGCCGACAAGATCGGTCGCTCGGTGGGTTTTCTCTCGCAAGTCGAGCGCGGCTTGTCGCGGCCGACAGTGGCCGACCTGACGGCGATCAGCGAAACCTTCGGCGTGCCCACCACTTATTTCTACAGCCTGCCTAAAGCCAAAGAGTTGCCGTGGGTCACCCGCCCTGACGAACGCCGCACGCTGTATTACGCCAACGGCATCACCGACATTCTGGTGTCGCCGCAGATGCGCGCTTCCTTTTCCATGCTCGAAAGTCACCTTGAACCCGGCGCCAGCAGCGGCGACCGGCACTTGAGCGACAGCTCGGAGCAGGGCGGTTACGTCCTTGAAGGCGAACTGACGTTGTGGCTCGGCGATAACGAAGAGCCCGCCACTTTGAAGGCTGGCGACAGCTTCCAGTTCGACAGCCACACCCGTTGCCGCTACGGCAACCTCACCGACCAGCTCACCCGCGTGCTGTGGGTCTACACCTGATAACAACAAAGGATGAACACGATGGACGCTGTCTGCGCTGACCTGCTCGCCGAAGTACGAGCGTTTCGCCAACACTACCCCGAGGTGCGTTATGTCGACCTGATTTCCCTGGACATCCCGGGGCATTTTTACGGCAAACGCTATCCCGTGGACATGCTGGAAAAAGTCGCCGCCGGCAGCGCACTGAAACTGCCGCAGAACTGCGTGTTGCTGGGCGTGCAGGGCGGCTTGTTCAAGATTGGCGACTACTGCTTTAACGACGGCGACCCGGACGCCGTGCGCCGACTCGTGCCGGGCACCCTGAAACCGGTGACCTGGGAAGCCCAACCGCTCGGGCAGATGCTGATCACTTCCGACGGCACCGAAAACCCGATCGAATTCGAACCCCGCGAAGTTCTCGCACAGGTGCTGAGTCGACTGGCGCGCAAAGGCATTCATCCCGTCGTGGCGTTTGAACTGGAGTTCTACCTGTTCGACAAAAAACTGCGCGATGGCCTGCCGCAATTCCCTCGCGACAACCTGACCGACGATGCCGATGATCAACCCAACATGCACATCGAACGCTTGTCACGCTTCGCGCCGGTGCTTGATGAAATGGTCGAGGCCACGCGTGCCCAAGGCATCGACGCCACCGTCATCACCGCCGAACTCGGCCCCGGCCAGTTCGAAATCAACTTTGGCCACCTCGACGACGGCTTGCGCGCCGCCGACTGGGCCGCATTGTTCTGCCGCAGCACCCGTGGCGTCGCGCTCAAACACGGCTATCGCGCCAGTTTCATGGCCAAGCCGTACTTGCAGCACCCGGGCAGCGGCATGCATGTGCATGTCAGCCTTTACGATGCTGCAGGCAATAACCTGCTCGCGGCGAATCAGCAGCAACCGTTGCGCCATGCGGTGGCGGGTTGTCTGGAGCTGTTACCGCACAGCATGCCGATCTTCGCCCCGAACCAGAACGCCATGCGCCGATTGGGCGGTACGGTGAACACCGCCACCAAAGCAAGCTGGGGCTTTGAGGATCGTGATGCGTGTTTGCGCATTCCCGAGTCGGATGAGAAAAACCTGCGCATCGAGTACCGACTGGCAGGCGCGGATGCCAATCCGTATCTGGTGTTGGCGGCGATTCTGGTGGGGCTTGAGCATGGACTTGAATCCGGCAAAGAACCGATCCCGCCGCTCAATGTCGATCGCGACAGCGGGATTGGTTTCCCGACAGAGATGTTTGAAGCGGTGAGGGTGATGCAGCATCAGCCGCAACTACGCGAAGGACTGGGCGCCGAGTTTGTCGACGTGTATTGCGAGAACAAACGCCAGGATCATTTGGCGTTCATGCAGGAGATCAGTGCGCGGGAGTATCGGTGGTATTTGTGAGTCGCGTCGGCACGCTACCCTTTCAACGACAAAATCCGCGTTGGTAAATCTCTTAATCCTGCTTTGCCGGCTCGGTGGACGAGCGCTCGCTGCGTTTCCGAGTCCAGCTAAAGAAAGCATGTACCGGGTGTAGAGAGGCTGCCAGCACGCCCAGCAGCATAATGATGAAGAGGGTAATCAGCGGGATACTTTCGTGCGAGAACATGGTGGGGTACTCCTGTAGTCACTATGTCGGAACCCACAGGGTAGACGCTTGGAATCGTGTCGCGATGAACGTATGTTCATTCTCAAGCGCTTGAATTGTGCTAAGGCGCGTAATAGCTGTCGGCCTCACTGGCCGACAGCGGCCCTTAATGAGCGCACACTTTTTCACAAAGACCTCCTCGCAATCATTCAATGGCAGAATCCCCTCAACTTGAAAGTTTTGGAGATCACTATGCTTCGTGCGTTTGAACGAAGACTCGACCCTTTTCCTCCTGACGAGGTACCACCGCCACCCAACGGCCTGGCGCGTTTTCTTTGGGCCTGCACACGCGGCGCTCGGGGTTACATCCTTGTCCTGGCGCTGCTCAGTGCCGGCGTGTCGATTTACGAAGCCTGGCTGTTTTCCTTCCTCGGCCAGGTCGTGGATCTGCTCTCGACCTGGCAGGCCGGCGGTGAAGCCGCTGCGCAGGAAAGTCGCGTGTTGTGGGGCATGGGCATCGTCATGGTGACCAGTGTCGCTCTGGTGGCGTTGCGCACGATGGTGCAGCACCAGATCCTGGCGATTAACCTGCCGTTGCGGCTGCGTTGGGACTTCCATCGCCTGATGCTGCGGCAAAGCCTTTCGTTTTTCTCCGATGAGTTTTCCGGACGGGTCACGACCAAAGTGATGCAAACCGCGCTGGCAGTGCGCGACGTGCTGTTCACCATGATCGAGATCATCCCGGGGATCGGCGTGTATTTCATCGCGATCATCGCGCTGGCCGGCGGCTTCGCTTTGAAACTGATGCTGCCGTTCATTGGCTGGGCCGTGCTGTTCGCGCTGGCCATGTGGTACTTCGTGCCGCGCTTGGGCAAAGTCGGGCAGGAGCAAGCGAACGCGCGGTCGATGATGACCGGGCGTATTTCGGATGCCTACACCAACATCACCACCGTGAAGCTGTTCTCCCACTCCAATCGTGAAGCGCACTTCGCCCGTGCAGCGATGGAGGATTTCAAGCTGACCGGCTTTCGCCAGATGCGTCTGGTCAGCCTGTTCGAGATCGTCAACCAGGCCTTGGTGGTAGGGCTGATCATGTCGGCCGGCGGTTACGCCCTATGGCTATGGCACCAGGGTGATGTCGGTGCCGGTGCCGTGGCGGCGATCACCGCCATGGCGTTGCGGATCAACGGAATGTCGAACTGGATCATGTGGCAGATGACCTCTTTGTTCGAAAGCATCGGCACCGTCCAGGATGGCATGGCGACGTTGACTCAAGGCGCCAAGGTTCAGGACGCGCCGGATGCCGGCGTACTGGTGACCAAGGGCGGCGCGGTGACCTTCGATAAGGTGGGCTTCAACTACAACGGCGAACGTCAGGTGCTCGACGGCCTGAACCTGAACATCCGCCCGGGTGAAAAAATCGGTCTTGTCGGCCGCTCCGGTGCCGGTAAATCCACCCTGATCAACTTGCTGCTGCGCTTCTATGACGTCGACAGCGGCGAGATTCGCATCGATGGCCAAAACATCGCGCACGTAACGCAAGACAGCCTGCGCAGCGCCATCGGCATGGTCACGCAGGACACCTCGCTGCTGCATCGTTCGATTCGCGACAACATCGCCTACGGTCGTCCCGATGCCACCGACGCGCAAGTGCGCAGCGCTGCGGCCAGCGCCCAGGCCGATGAGTTCATCAGCCAACTCAGCGACCGCCAAGGTCATAGCGGTTACGACACGCTAGTGGGTGAGCGTGGCATCAAGTTGTCAGGCGGCCAGCGTCAACGTGTTGCGATTGCCCGGGTGATGCTCAAGAACGCGCCGATTCTGTTGCTGGACGAGGCCACCAGCGCGCTCGACTCGGAAGTTGAAGTGGCGATCCAGGAAAGCCTCGATGAAATGATGCAGGGCAAGACCGTGATTGCGATCGCTCATCGGTTGTCGACGATTGCGGCAATGGACCGACTCATTGTCATGGACGAAGGACGCATCATCGAGCAGGGCACGCACAGCGAATTACTTGAGCGGAACGGCGTGTATGCGCGGCTTTGGCAGCATCAGAGCGGCGGTTTTCTGGGTGAGGACAAGGGCGTGGTCGAGGCGATGGATCCTGTCTGAAAGGGAAGGGCGTACGGTGAGTTCAATCCGTGCGCCCTCTAATTGCCGATAGTGCCAGCACCTGCCTGCTACTAAACATGTTCAGAGATAAGGAAAATCTGCATGTCCAAACCAACCTTGCACCTGATGTGCGGCAAAATTGCCTCCGGCAAATCAACACTCGCGAAGTCACTGGCAACCGAGCACAGCGCGATTCTTTTGAGTGAGGATCACTGGGTTTCCAGGCTTTACCCCGGCGAAGTGCAGTCAGTGGCGGATTACGTGCGCTGTGCAAAACGCATTCGCGATGTTTTGGGGCCTTTGGTTGTCGATCTGCTGGGGGCAGGGATTGATGTGGCTCTGGACTTCCCGGCGAACACTGTTGCGGATCGTGAATGGCTGCGAGGGCTGGCGGACGCAGTTCAATCGCCGCACTGCCTGCATTATCTGGATGTCGATGACGACACTTGCCGAGCCAGACTGCATGCTCGCAATGTGCGGGGCGAGCATGACTTCGCGGCGACTGATGCAGAGTTTGATGTGATCACCCGCTACTTTCGGGTTCCGGAAGAGGTCGAGGGGCTGGTGATCGTCCGGCATTGTTGGGGGGGAAGCGCAAAATAAATCTGTCCCCAAATCAGTCGTGGGTCGGTGAATTCCATTTTTAAGACTCTGATGCCTAACGATTAAGCTAAGGGATCTGCTTCGCCGCCCCCTGGGAGTGAAATGAGCGAGTTGAGCGTATTGTTAGAAGACTTCAACTTGTCACTAATATTCAGAACTCTGTTATCTAACAGCAAAGCTCCACGCAGGTGCAAAATGTGGCCGTTAACATGTGATCTGTGCACGCTATACTTTGAAATCGCAGAGTGTTGAATTGAATACGCTTCAATGACTTCATACGACTCATTGAAAATAACAGCTATGAGTTCATCAAAGTCATTTTTATCGAGATTTCGAATGACGCCTAACTGCTTTGAACGGTTATGTGCGGTTATTCGGCGTGATTTGATTTGAATTCTTCTCCCATCTGTGGATTCGGCGTCGTGGCCTGCTGCTGAATTATTTGCAAGAGTTAGTTCAAAGGCGGACGAGACCAACCATTCGGCGTAATCCCCGACAGGATTATTTTTTGTTCTAAGCACGCCACGATTTTTAAGCTCATCTATCGCGGCAGATTGTAGCTTGAGTAACTCAGATATTGACAGGTTGGTCAGGTTCATTTTATTAGAGACATTAAAGTATCATTAGACAATATTGATGACAGATAATGTTTCATGCTCTTATGTAACTCCTTGGTCGGGTTGAAAGTCAGCGCTAGAAGCGTGACATTGGCGATAATAAAAACGCGTAATGACCTTTAGGCACATTACGAAAACATAGGAATCGTGTCCACCATTTGCCGGTTGCGAACGGCAGCTTCTGGCCGATTTTTGCCACTCCTCATCCTCAGCCTTGGTGACCAGACAAGCTGAGCGCTTATTTAGCCATTACCTCGTCCAGAGCCTGCTCAAGGGTGCTGACCGTGCGCTCGATATTATGCAGCTTTTCCAGTCCGAACAGACCGATGCGGAAAGTCTGGAAGTCGGCTGGCTCGTCGCATTGCAGGGGTACTCCGGCGGCGATCTGCAGGCCGTGGCTGGCAAATTTCTTGCCGTTTTTGATGTCGGCGTCATCGGTGTAGCTCACCACGACGCCAGGGGCCTGAAAGCCTTTAGCCGCTACGCTTTTGATGCCTTTGCCGGTCAACATGGCGCGCACCCGATCGCCCAGAACCTGTTGTGCTTCGCGAACCTTGTCGAACCCGTAGGCTTGGGTCTCTTTCATCACTTCGTTGAATCGTGCGAGGGCATCGCTGGGCATGGTCGCGTGGTAAGCATGGCCGCCCTGTTCGTAGGCCTGCATGATCTGCAGCCATTTTTTCAAGTCGCAGGCGAAGCTGCTGCTTTGCGTTTCTTCGATGCGCTTGAGTGCCAATGCACTGAACATCACCAAGGCGCAGCAAGGGGAGGCGCTCCAGCCTTTCTGCGGTGCGCTGATCAGTAGATCGACGGCGCACTTGTGCATGTCCACCCAAAGCGTGCCTGAGGCGATGCAGTCCAGCACGAACAGTCCGCCCACCGCATGCACGGCATCACCGACGGCCCGCAGGTACTCGTCAGGCAGGATAATCCCTGATGAGGTTTCAACATGAGGGGCGAAGACCATCTTAGGCTTTTGCGCCGCAATGGCTGCCAGCACTTCGTTCAGCGGGGGTGGGGCGTAGGCAGCCTGGCGAGCGCTGTCGACCGGCCGGGCTTTCAGCACCGTGGTGGCCGCCGGGATGTTGCCCATCTCAAGGATCTGGCTCCAGCGATAACTGAACCAGCCGTTGCGTATCACCAGGCATTGCTGGTCGGTCGCAAACTGTCGCGCCACCGCCTCCATGCCGAATGTACCGCTGCCCGGTATCACCGCCACTGCCTGCGCGTTGTAGACCTGTTTCAGGGTCGTGGAGATGTTCTTCATCACGCCTTGAAATGACTGCGACATGTGGTTGAGCGAGCGGTCGGTGTAGACCACTGAATACTCGATCAGCCCCTCGGGATCGATACTGGGATATAGCTTTGACATGGGTTGACTCCTTTGGCAGAGATCTCAGTGGTATCGACCGCGCCCTGAGTTCAAGAAGGGCGGCAACCGATCCAATATAGCTGACCCTCTAATTGACGAAGCCGCCAGCGCGCTTGATTCGCACCTAGAAGCAGGACGTAAGGTGAGAATTGATTTCTCAACAAAATGTACCCTCCAGTTACTGCATCGATTCAGCGCTGCTTGTATCCTAGCTTCACGAAGAGGATGAATGGCGCCCGCTATTACCTTGACCCAATGTTGTTGGAACGGAAAACCGGACTTTCCAAAAGGTAGTAACGTGAAGCGTGATTCCCACCTGGTTGTGCTGTTGTTGCTGGTCATCGGTTGCTCCCTGGCGTCATTGACGGTCTGGAAGGTATTGGCCTCTCGAGAGCGAGCATTGGAGGAGGTGGATGTCCATGGCTTGAACCTTACCCAAGCGCTGGCGACTTACTCCGAAGGCATAGTCCGTCAGAGCTCGCTGCTTTTGCTCGGGCTCGTCGAGCGTCTGGAAACAGAAGGCAGCGGCCCTGCACAGATTCAGCGACTGAGTGCGTTGGTCTACCGCCAGGAGCCGCTGATGCCGCAGCTCAGTGGCATCACGATCTACGATAATCAGGGGCGTTGGTTGATGTCCTCCAACCGGCCTATCCCATCGGGTGCGAACAGCAGTGATCGTGCCTATTTTATTCACCACCGCGACGATCCATCCCGAGAGGCGTTTATCGGTCCTCCGATCCAGAGCCGTTCCAACCGGGAATGGGTGATCACCGTCAGCCGGCGTTTCAATGGTCCTGACGGTGAGTTCGCCGGCGTGGTAGCGGTCACCTTGGGGGTCGAAAACTTCCTGCGATTGTTTGGAAAGATCGACGTGGGGCAGGAGGGTGCAATCGGATTGTCCTATACCGACGGAACGTTGCTGGTTCGCTATCCATTCCGCGAGCAGGACATGGGGCGCAACTTTTCCAAGTCGCCCATCTACGCCAAGTATCTGGTTGATCGATCTGTCGGCACCGCATCGTTTACCTCCAGCCTGGACGGCGTGGAGCGGCTCTATGCCTTCCGCAAGAGTGACCGCCTGCCGCTGATAACGACTGTGGCACTGGGCAAGCGCGAAGCCCTCACCGCATGGCGAATGGAGGCACTGCTATCGGCAGTGGTGGTGACGGGGTTGCTGGGGCTGACCGGTCTCATCGGTTGGTTTCTGATTCTGGATATCCGTCGACGAACCGTGGCAGAAGATCAATTGCGCGGGGCTCAGCAGCAGTTGCTCTCATCGAACCGGCAACTTGAGTTGCTGGCGATGCGGGATGCCCTGACAGGTCTGGCCAATCGGCGTTGCTTTGATGAGAGCCTTGCCATGGAGGCGCGACGAGCGCAGCGCAACGGCACGACGCTGGCGTTACTGATGATTGATATCGACTACTTCAAGCGCTTTAACGATTCGCTCGGGCATGTGGCAGGAGACGCGTGCTTGCAGACGGTCGGCAAAATCTTCGAGGGCTGCGTAAGGCGACCTTCAGATTTGGTGGCACGTTATGGCGGAGAGGAGATCGGCATCATCATGCCTGACACCGACGGTGACGGTGCCGCGGTGGTAGCGCAACTCATCCTCGACCGTTTGCAGCAAGCGAACATTGCGCACAACACCAGCCCGTTTGGTCGGCTGAGTGTGAGCATCGGGATTGCTACCGCGGACGGTGTCCGGCTGGACAATTTGCTGAGGTTGATTGAGGTGGCAGATCAGGCTCTGTACAACGCCAAGGCGTTGGGACGTAATCAGTTTGTGAGGGGCGGGTGGTGACAGGGCTCGTTGGCTATTCAGGCTGGCACGCAAACGGCAATAAAAAACCGGCATTCACGCCGGTTTTTTATTGCCCGCTATAACCCTCTCCCGCAGGAAGAGGGAATTGATAAGGAGAGTGCTCAGAGCGACGCTTTTACCTGCAAACCGAACACCAGTGCATTGTCGATGTCCTGTCCGGAGAACGCGCCCGGCTCGATGATGTACTGCACGTTTGGCCGCAGCGTCAGCCAAGGCGTGGCTTGATAACCGTAGCCCAGCTCGATCAACTGCTCGGCGCTGTCCAGATTCGGGAACGCCGTGCCATTGGTCAACGCGGTGTCTTGCAGCACATCGCGGCTGCGCGGGTTGGGCACCGCTCGGCCATAACCCAGTGCAACGGTGTCACGCGGGCGACCTTCGAAAGGCTTGTACAAAACTACGCCAGTGCCGTACCACTTGCTGAACGGTGAAGCCGCTTCGCTCGCCGCCGAGTATTGGCCGAAGGCGTGCAAGCTGCGGCCTTCGGACGATTGCGAGCTCCACACCGCCTGATCGATCAGCAGGTAATGGCCGCCACGACCGGATACTTCTTTATCGCTGCCAATGCGTTTCACATCAGAGCTGTCGTAGTAGTAGCCGACCTTGTATTCACCAGGCAACTCGCCTGCGTGCTTGTACACCAGTTCGATCGGCACGACGGTACCGGTGGTGTGTTTCGGACCCAGGTGCCAGGCACGGCTGGAGTTGCCGTTACTTTCCGGGTCGACGTTGAACGCGGCTACGCGCAATTGCCAGGACGACGACAGGTCGTACTTCACCCGCACACCGAGATGCGCGTTGGGATAGTTGGTCCAGCCGCTGCCGCCGGACATGTTCAGCGGATGCCCGCAGAAACCGGCGTTCATGAAGTTGCAGAGGATGCCACTGTCCAGGCCACCGAGGTCGTTGCCCATGGCCATATAACCGAGCTTGACGTTCAGCGCCGGCGTGAACAGCGTGCGCTCGTAGCTGAGTTCAGTCAGGCGCGTGTAGAGACCGCCGTAGTTTTCCTGAATCGGCAGACGGTTGCCGACCAGATCCTCGGAAGCGCTGTTGCCGCGGCGATCGTTGATGCTCAGTTGCACCTTGCCAGCGTTGTCGACGCCATAAAGCTTGCTCAGGTCGAACTGCACGCCGAGCTTGATGTTCTGCGAATAACGCGCCGAACGGTGCAGGCCACCGTCGGCGTTATAGGCCATTTCGCCGGTGTAGTCGCCGGTGAACTTGACGCCGTCTTCGTCCATCTGGTGGCGCAGGCCACCCCAATCACCGGTCAGGGTGTTGCGGGTCATCAGGTTCGAATCGGTATCGGCGAAAGCGGGCAGGGCGGCGCTGCAGGTCAGGCTCAACAGCAAGCCGGCATGAGAAAAGCGAACAGGCAAAAACATGTGAATCTTCCTGCTGAAAATTTTAGCGATATCGCAAAGTAGCGCGGCACCCTAAGGTGCCGCGCTCTAAAGAAAGTGCCCATGTTCGCCACGGGCACGGCGGGTTTACGGCAAGGCGTAAGCCATCACGTAGTCGCCGCGATCGGTCGACTGACGAGCGCCACCGGCGGTGATGACGATGTATTGCTTGCCGGTCTTCGGCGAAACGTAGGTCATCGGGCCGCCCTGGCTGCCGACCGGCAGACGGGATTTCCAGACTTCCTCACCGTTGCCGCTGTTGAAGGCGCGCAGGTAAAAGTCCTGGGTGCCGGCGATAAAGATCAAGCCGCCTTGGGTCGACAGGGTGCCGCCGAGGGTTGGCAGACCAACCTTGATCGGCAGGTGCATGCGGATACCCAGCGGACCGGTGTCTTCAACGGTGCCGACCGGAACCTGCCAGGCGACTTTTTGCGTCTTCATGTCGATGGCGGTCAGCGTGCCGAACGGCGGCGCCTGGCAAGGAATGCCGGCGACCGACAGGAAGCGGTTCTTGTTCACCGCGTAAGGCGTACCTTTGAGCGGCACAGCGCCCATGCCCGTGTTCAGTGCTTCGCCACCGCCAGCGGCCTGACCCTTGTTCTGCGACGGGATCATCTGAATCCACAGACCCAGACGCATGTCGTTGACGAAGATGAAGCCATGCACCGGATCTGTCGAGATGCTGCCCCAGTTCATGCCGCCCAGCGAACCCGGGAAGCTCAGGGATTTGTCGGTGCCCGGCGCGGTGTACAAGCCGTCATAACGCATCGACTTGAAGTCGATACGGCACAGCAATTGGTCGTACGGAGTCGCGCCCCACATGTCCGATTCGGTCATGTGCTGGGCACCGATCTGCGGCATGCCCACCGATTTTGGCTGGGTTGGCGAATAAGGCTCGTTAGGAATGTTCGCCGCTTTGACCGGCACTTCTTTCACGTCGGTCAGCGGTTTGCCTGTGGCGCGATCCAGGACGTAGATTTGCCCGGCCTTGGTGCCGATCACCAGCGCCGGAACGGTTTTGCCGTCCTTGGTGAAGTCGATCAGGCTCGGCTGCATCGGCAGGTCGAAGTCCCAGAGATCGTTGTGAACGGTCTGGAATACCCACTTTTCTTCGCCGCTGTTGGCGTCCAGCGCCAGGATCGAAGCGCCGTAGGTGTGATCCAGTTTGCTGCGCTCGACACCATAGATATCGGTGGAGGAACTGCCCATCGGCAGGAATACGGTATTGGTCGCCGCGTCGTAAGACATTGGCGCCCAGCTGTTCGGCGTGCTGCGCACATAGGTGCTGCCGTCTGCCGGAGCTTTTTTATCCTGCGGATTACCCGGGTCGAACGCCCAAAGCATGGCGCCGGTCATCACATCAAAACCACGAATCACGCCACCCGGCATGTCGGCTTGCACGTTGTCGGCAACCCGGCCGCCAACCACGACAGTCGTGCCTGCCATCAGCGGCGCGGAGGAGAGTTGATAGTAGCTGTCCGGAACATCACCCAGACCAGCCTTTAGATCCACCTGGCCGTTGTTGCCAAAGCCCTGGCAGAACTCGCCGGTGTCGGCATCGACGGCGATCAGGCGCGCATCAATCGTGTTGGTCAGCAAGCGGCGCTGGCAGTTGGCGACAGGCGCGGCTTGGGCCTCTGCGACTGGCGAGCTGCTCGGCTTGGCGACTGCGGCAGTGGCGTCGAAGTAGGCCATGCCACGGCAGCGCTGCCAGACTTTCGACTGCGCGTTGATCGCGTTTTTCCAGAGCTCCTTGCCGGTGTCGGCATCCAGCGCAATCAGGTTGTTGTGCGGGGTGCAGATGAACACCTTGTTGCCGACCTGCAGCGGGGTGAGCTGGTCTTCGGCACCGTTGCCGTCGCTGACGGCGACATCACCGGTGTGATAGGTCCACGCCACTTTCAACTTGTCGACGTTGTTGCGGTTGATCTGATCCAGCGCGGCGAAACGGCTGCCGCCTTCAGTATTGCCGTAGTGAGCCCAGTCTTTCTGGGCTTTTTCCGGCTCGACCGGCGTAAGGCCCGGGCCAGTGCCCGTAGCCGCAACAGTCGGATGAGCGACGAACATGTTGCCGGCGGCAACGGCCAGGCCGACCGCCAGTACCGCAGCAACGGCATAAGCACCGCGCCCCGGAACGCCACCGTTGGCACGTTTCAACAACGGGTAAACCAGCGTGACGGCCAGACCCACTGCGCTGAACATGAACAGGCGCGAGAACACAGGCCAGAACACCAGCCCTGCGTCGCTCACTGCCCAGATCGCTGTTCCCACCAGGAACGCCGCGAACAACCACGCACCGGCCGGTTTGAAGCGAGCAATCAGCAGGCCGGAGACTGTCATCACCAGACCACCCACCAGGAAGTACCAGGAGCCTCCCAGGCTGACCAATTTCACGCCGCCAGCAGCAAGCGCCAAGCCGAGCAGGGCGATGATCACGCCCAGCCCGACCAGAATGAATTTTGATATGCCCGAGAGGCGTTGACTCTGCTTCACGTTGAATGTCCCGTTGAAATGAGGCGCGCAGTATATAGATAGGTAACTACCTAGTTAAATCACTATTTCTGAGTGAAGCATAGTTCGCTGCTCAAGCACGCGCCAAGAAGGGGAGCCGGGCGTTCGCAAAGGGTCGATGCAATTGTCCATAGGTCGGTGAAAGCGTTGTTTATGCCAGAGGAATCGTCAGTTTTGACAGTTGATAAATGGCTCTGGCAAACCTTCAATTTGCCGACGTACGGCAGCTGACGGAGCGGCTCGGCGACACAATCAGGCATATGCATATGCTCTTTTAATCTTTGATTCGCGATCGGTTTACCGCTCAACTGGCGCTTTTTTGATAGGTGGCTAATGATGTCGGAGCGGTGTGATGTAGTGGTATTGGGCCTGGGCGCCATGGGCGCCGCCACCGTGTATCAATTGACGAAGGCCGGTGTGGATGTCGTCGGTATTGACCGCCATTACCCGCCGCACAACCTTGGCTCCAGCCATGGCGATACGCGCATTACCCGACTTTCGGTCGGTGAAGGCGCGCAATATGTGCCGATCGTGCGCAATTCACACCGGATCTGGCGCGAGCTTGAGGTGTTGACGGGGGAGTCTCTGTTCGAGCAATCAGGTCTGCTGGTACTGACCTCAAGCCCCGAGTTCGACCCCAACGACAAAACCGACTTTACCCTGCGCACCATCGGTTTGGCACAGACCTACGGCATCGAGCACGAAGTCTTGTCGGCCGAACAGATCCGCCAGCGCTTCCCTCAATTCGCCAACGTGCATGACTCGACCATCGGTTATTTCGAACCCGGCGGAGGGTTTGTGCGACCCGAGCGCTGCATCGACGTGCAGCTCAAACTGGCCGAACAACACGGCGCGACTTTGTACAAAGGCGAGACGGTTACGGGAATCAGTTCGAGCGAGCAGGGCGTCACGATTATCACCGACCAGCGCACTGTGCAGGCCAAAAAACTGGTAATCAATGCAGGCAACTGGAGTGGCGAATTGCTTGGCAAACCGTTTGAAAATCTGCTGAGTGTCTACCGGCAAAAGCTGTTCTGGTTCGAACTGGAAGAGCACGCCGGGCTTGTCGATCACTCGCCGACATTCATCCTCACCCACGGCCGTGGCGACGACAAAATCAACTATGGCTTCCCCGCATTATCCGGCGAAGGCTGCATGAAGATCGCCACCGCCCAGTACCACACCGCCGCGTTACCGCAAACGATCGATCGCACGGTCTCGACTGCTGAAGAGCAGGATATGTATGCGCATCAGGTACACGGCCGTATCGCCGGCGTGACTTCCAAAGTGGTCAAGTCTGCGGTGTGCGCCTATACCGTGACGCCGGATCGCCATTTCATCATCGACGAGCATCCGTCACTGCAACACACCCTGGTGGTGTCGGCGTGCTCAGGTCACGGCTTCAAACATTCCGCCGCACTGGGCGAGGCGTTTGCACAGTGGTGCATGCACGGTTCGACCGACCTTGATCTGTCCTCTTTCTCCCTGAAACGCTTTGAAGGAAATCTATCGTGAAACGCCTCGCGCTCTGCGCAGCACTGTTGGTTGCAGCTATGGGTTCTGCGTCTGCCGAAACCCTGAAAATTGCGGTGGTGCCGGTGCCCCACGCCGAAATCCTCGAATTCCTGAAGCCTGAGCTGGCCAAGGAAGGGGTCACGCTGGAGGTCAAAGTCTTCTCTGACTACATCCAGCCAGACCGGCAGACGGATGAAGGCTTGCTGGACGCCAATTACTTCCAGAGCAAGCCTTATTACGAGGCCTACAAAAAAGACCGCCCGAGCAGCGATCAAGTGCCGATCGTTGCCGTACACATCGAACCGTTCGGCGCCTATTCGAAGAAGATCAAGTCCATCAGTGAGCTAAAGGATGGCGCGACCATTGCCATTCCTAACGACCCGACCAACTCCGGTCGTGCGCTGTTGCTGATTGCCAAACAAGGTCTGATCACCCTCAAGGATCCCGACAACATCATGGCCACGCGTCTGGACATCGTCAGCAATCCCAAACACCTGAAGTTCCAGGAGCTGGAAGCGGCCATGCTGCCGCGCGTCTTGAATCAGGTTGATCTGGCGCTGATCAACGCCAACTACGCGCTGGAAGCCAAGCTTGAGCCGCACAAGGATGCGCTGTTTATCGAAAGCTCCGAGTCGCCGTATGCCAATTACCTGTACGTGCGCCGCGACAAAGCCAATACGCCCGCAGTGCAGAAGCTGGGTGCTTTGCTGAACTCGCCACAAGTGAAGCAGTTCATTCTTGAGCGCTATCACGGCGACGTCGTGCCGGCGTTCTGAGCTGGTCGGGAACCATCAGGCAACCTGATGGTTCCCCTTCTTTGTTACGTCATGCATGCATTCGAGCGAAGGCAGGCGGTGCCAGAGGCTAAGCGTTCTCTTCAATCCTGCGCACGTCGCCCAAAGAATCACGCCAAGTACCGTGAATGTTACGCTGGTCTTTGGTAGATTCGACCCGCAAACAAAAGGCTTCGCACGTATCTCCAGATACTGAGCTTCAAATTCGGAAACCTCATGGCAAAGAAATCTTCAACGTCCTCCACCGACACATCAATGACAGCAGCCAAAAAGGGTTCCAGCCTGACCCTGATTGATGTGGCGAAGGTTGCAGGCGTTTCGCCGATGACCGTTTCCAGAGCATTGCACCGACCGGAGTTGGTGACTGAAGAGACTCGAGAAAAAGTTCGCGAAGCTGTGCGCAAGACTGGCTATGTTTCAAACATGCTGGCCGGAGGCTTGGCGAGCAATAAAAGCCGTTTGGTAGCAATATTCCTTCCGACGATTGCTAACTCGATTTTTGCCGACACGGTGCAATCGTTGATAGATCGCCTGACCCAAGCCGGTTACCAGACGCTGCTGGGTCTTACAGGCTACTCGGCTGAGCAGGAAGAAAATCTGCTCGAAGCGGTCCTCGGTCGACGTCCGGATGGAATTGTCCTGACCGGCACACTCCACACCGAATCAAGTCGGCTACGCCTCGCTCAGGCGGGCATCCCCGTCGTTGAAGCCTGGGACTTAAGTGAGGCGCCCCTTGATATGCTGGTCGGTTTCTCTCATGAAAAAGTGGGGGAGGAGACCGCACGGCATTTGTTGAAAAAGGGTTATAAGCGCTTCTCGGTGGTGACGATCAGTGACCCTCGCGGGCTGCGCCGTTGCAACGCGCTGATTGCCGAGTTGAAGCGCCAGGGCATCGAAGAGGTGCCCATGGAAATTTTGGCTCCACCCGCCACGCTCGAAGTCGGCAGGGAAGGGCTTCGACGGTTATTGGAGCAGCCCGAGCGCCCCGACATTGTGGTGTGCAGTTCGGATACAGTGGCTCAGGGTGTTTTGGCAGAAGCGGCCAGTCGTGCGATGAACGTACCCGCCGATCTCGCGGTCATGGGGTTCGGCGATTTGAGCAGCGCAGCGCAAGTTTACCCATCACTGTCGACTGTCAGTGTCGATGGCAAGAAAATTGGCCTGCAAGTGGCTCAGGCATTGCTTGAGCGCTTTGAATCCCCGAATGGCGGCCGACATCCTGTGCGAATTGACACAGGTTTTACCCTCATCGATCGCGCCAGTACCTGACCTGAAAAATCTCATTTTCCGACAGATGCACTGTTGAATGATTGCGCAATCAGTGTAGTATCCGCTCAAAGGCCGTCCCGACGGGCTTTTTTTTACTTCGCGCATGATTGCGCAATCATTGCTCAATCACTTCGCTATCAGGAGCTGTAAGAGGGCCATACGGATTCACTGCTTTACTCACAATAAGGAAAATAATAGTGATAAACCCTACGCAATCGGTAGCGAAGACCAACGTCCGCTATCTCATCCTCGTGATGATCTTCATCGTCACCGTGTTCAATTACGTTGACCGTGCGACGCTTTCCATCGCAGCCCCCAGCATGCGCACAGATCTTGGTTTCGATGCCATGACCATGGGTATCGCTTTCTCGGCATTCGGCTGGGCATACACATCCATGCAACTGCCGGGCGGCATCATCCTCGACCGATTTGGCTCTCGCCTCGTTCTCGGTCTGAGTCTGATCATCTGGTCGGTTTTTACTTTCCTGCAAGGTTACGTTGACCTGTTCAGTTCGGCCTTTCTCGCGCTGTTTGTCTTGCGCTTCATGATGGGCGTTGCTGAAGCACCTGCGTTCCCCGCCAATAACCGCTTGACCGTGATGTGGTTCCCGCGCCACGAACGTGGTTTGGCCACGGCGGTGTTCCAGTCCGCTCAGTATTTTGCACTGGCTGCCTTCACGCCCTTGATGGTCTGGCTGGTCAGCACCTGGGGTTGGCAGCACGTGTTTTGGGTGACCGGTGGCGCCGGTATCCTGATTGGTTTTCTGTGGTTCCGAATGGTCCAGGAACCGCGCAAGGACAAGCGCGCCAACCAGGCTGAACTCGACTACATCGAAGCCGGAGGAGGGCTGCCAACCATCGGTGACGTTAAAACGCCATTCAGTTGGAAGCGCATGAAGGCCATCGGTGGCAATCGCATGATGGCGGGCATCTACCTTGGGCAGTTTTGCCTGACGTCGATCACCTGGTTTTTCCTGACCTGGTTCCCGACTTACCTGATCGAAGCAAAGGGCATGACCATGCTGAAGGTCGGGCTGGTCGCGGCCATTCCCCCCATCGCCGGGTGTCTGGGCGGCATGATCGGTGGCGTCTGGTCGGACTGGATGTTACGCAAAGGCTTTAGCCTCACCGCGGCACGCAAGACCCCCATCATCTGTGGCCTGCTGCTTTCCAGCAGCATCATGGTCGCCAACTACACCCAGTCCATCACCTTGGTGATTCTGGTGATGTCCATCGCCTTCTTCGCCAAAGGCGTGGGCAACCTTGGCTGGTGCATCGTCGGCGACGTGTCCCCAGCACGGGCCATGGGCGTCAGCGGCGCGATGTTCAATTTCTGCGGCAACCTGGCCAGCATTGTGACGCCTATCGCCATCGGCGTAATGATCAACCAGTTGGGATCTTTCGATGTTGCGCTGATGTACGTCGCCGGTATGGGTTTGCTGGGCGCGTTTTCTTACCTGTTTATTGTCGGGCCACTCAAGCGCCTGCAACTCGATGACTTTGAAGAACTACCGGCCGAGCCTGCGCAAGGCGCTCCGGTGAACAGCAAATTGTCACACCCTCGTCCCTGAACACCTTCAAGCCTCAGCACTGTTAAGGAGAGCGCCATGCTCGCACAACAAGAATCTATCCAATCCTCCGACAATGATCGCATCGCCTGGGTTCGGGTCTCCTCGGTCATCCTGCCTCTGGCCAATCCGATCAGTGATGCGAAGGTGCTGACGGGACGGCAAAAGCCGATGACCGAGATTGCTATTCTGTTTGCGGAAATCGAAACCATCGATGGGCACAAAGGCCTTGGTTTCAGCTATTCCAAGCGAGCAGGCGGGCCGGGGCAGTTCGCTCACGCCAAGGAGATTGCGCCGGCACTGATTGGCGAGAACCCCAGTGACATTTCCAAACTGTGGACCAAGCTGTGCTGGGCCGGCGCATCGGTTGGCCGCAGCGGTATGTCCACTCAGGCGATAGGTGCCTTCGACGTCGCTCTGTGGGATTTGAAAGCCAAGCGCGCCAACTTGTCGCTGGCCCGCCTGCTCGGTGCTCAACGTGACTCGGTGCGCTGCTACAACACCTCGGGTGGTTTCCTGCACACGCCGCTTGATCAATTGATGAAGAACACCGACCTGTCCCGTGAAAAGGGCATTGGTGGCATCAAGCTGAAAGTCGGACAGCCGGATTGTGCCATCGACATTGAACGTGTCAGCACGGTGCGTAAGCACCTGGGCGACAACTTCCCCCTGATGGTTGATGCCAACCAGCAATGGGATCGGCCGACCGCCCAGCGCATGTGTCGGCAATTCGAACAGTACAACCTGATCTGGATCGAGGAACCGCTGGACTGCTATGACGCTGAAGGCCACGCCGCGCTGGCGCAACAATTCGATACGCCGATTGCTACAGGCGAAATGCTCACCAGCGTTGCTGAGCACGCCGAGTTTATCAAGCTGCGCGGCGCTGACTTCCTGATGCCTGATGCGCCACGAGTAGGCGGTATCACCCCATACCTGAAGGTCGCCTCAATGGCCGAACACGCGGGACTGATGTTGGCCCCGCATTTTGCCATGGAGCTGCACGTTCACCTGGCAGCGGCGTACCCGACCGAGCCGTGGGTCGAACACTTCGAATGGCTTGAACCGCTTTTCAACGAGCGCCTGGAAACCCGCGACGGCCGCATGCTGGTCCCAACCCGTCCCGGCTTGGGTCTGAGCCTCAGCGAACAAGTCAAACCGTGGACAGCGCAAGAAGCCGAGGTCGGCACTCGCCCCTGAAGAACGTTCGGTTCCCCGGTGTGTGTCGCACATCGGGCGGCCGATTCAGTCCGCGTGCTTTCGGGTACATAACGCACACGCCGGGTATCGTGATTGACGATACCTCCCAGTGAAGCATGCGATTGGTACCCCCGGACTCAACTCATTAAGGTCATCAGGTACTTTTGAGCCTGCCAAACGGTAGCCATCAACCTTGCGCGGAAACCGCATGCGCTATCGACGCCTTGACCTTAACCTGCTGGTTGCCCTGGATGCTTTGCTGAGCGAATGCAGTGTCAGCAGGGCGGCCGAGCGCTTGTGCCTAGGCCAGTCGGCGACCAGTTCAGCCCTTGGGCGTTTGCGTGAGCATTTCAACGATCCGTTGTTGGTTCAAGTCGGGAGGCGTCTGGAACCCACGGCCTTGGGGTTGGAGCTGCTACCGAAAGTGCGTGCAGCCTTGGCATTGACGCGGGAAATCGCTGACGCACCGTTGGATTTTGAGCCAGCCAACTGCGATCGACACATTACTCTGGTGGCCTCCGATTACGTCGCAGGCGTGCTGTTTCCGGTCGTCAGCCGTGCCTTGGCGCGTATCGCCCCCGGAGTCCGCCTAAGCCTTCGAGACATGCCTGTTCCGCGTGATGGCGATGTCGTCAGCGAGTCGCTCGATTATCGGCGCAGTGATTGTGTCATCGTGCCTCAGCGTCGTTTGAACCCTGCCTACCCACACGTGCCGCTGATGAGCGATCGGCTCTGTTGCATCGTCTGTGCGCAACAACCACAGTTTGCCGAACGTCTGAGCCTTGCCGACTATTGCGCCGCGGAGCACGTGGTACGCGAGTTTGCCGACGGGCGAAACCTGGCGATGGATGCCGCGCACCTGCATGAACTGGGCGTTGAGCGGCGAGTGTCGGTGGCCGTTGAAAGCTTCGTCCTGATACCGGAGTTCATTGTCGGCACCGCGCGTATCGCCACCGTATTTCAACGACAGGCGCAGCGTTTCGCTGAACGTTATCCGTTGCGTATTCATCCGGCACCGCTGGTTTTTCCCGAGGCGGTTCAAGTGCTGCAATGGCATCCCTATCAAGAACATGACCCGGCCATGCAGTGGTTTCGCGGCCTGCTGGTGGAACAGGCCGCGTCGCTCAATCAGCCCGGTGCCTGATCACCGCTGTCGGCTACCAATCCTGCCTCGGCGATAGCCTGCAATGCACAGCGTTCGTCATGGTCCGAGGTATCGCCGCTGATGCCGATGGCTCCGAGGATCAGTCCTTCGGCATTACGGATCAATACACCACCTGCCACGGGAATCACCTCGCCGCCGGTCAAGCTGTTGATGGCATCGAAAAATGCCGGCATGGCCTGCGCGCGTCGCGCCAGCTCTCGTCCGCCGAACCCCATTCCCAGGCAGCCGCGTGCCTTGCCCGTGGCGATCTGAGGGCGAAGGAAGGTGGCCTGTTCATCACGCAGTACCGCCAGTGGATGGCCGGCAGCATCCAGTACGGCGACGCCCAGCGGCTTTAACCCGGTTTCCCGGGCGAAGCGGATGGCGTCGCTGGCCATGTTCGTGGCGGTCAGCAAGTCGAGTCGTTGCATGGCATTTGTCCTCATACAGCCCACTTGCCCAGTTGGGCAACGCGGTCGCGGGTGTAAAGATCAGTCCATTTCAGCGAGTTGAAATCGGACACTTGCTTGGGGTTGTAGGGGCTGCGATCCATGCGTACCGGTTGACCGGCCTTGTATACAGCTTTGAGACGCGCACGATCCTGGAGGATGCGGATGTCATCCAGCGGTGAACCGTCGAGCAAGAGGAAGTCGGCCTGTTTGCCCACTTCCAGCGAACCGAGGGTTTCACCGCGCGGCATGCAGCGCGCGCCGACTGCGGTCGCGGCGTATAGGGCTTCGGCCGGTGTGAAGCCAAGTCGGCTCACCAGCAGCTCCAGCTCTCGCGCGTGCCACTCGCCGTAAGGCGTTACCGCAAAGCCGCTGTCACTGCCGCAGGCAAAAGGTACTCCCGCAGCCTTGGCGCGCTTGAGTACCGCCGAACCGACTTCCAGTGTGCGTGCGCAATAACCGGCATAACCCGTGCTGATCGCGGGGTCGTGGGGCTGGCAAAAGTCCACGGTGTTCTGCGGAAAAGTCATGGTCGGGGCAAGGATGCTGCCGGCCTCCAGCAACGCTTCGATGCATGCGTCGTCCATGTAAAAGGCATGGAAAACCAGATCAACACCTGCGCGCGCCGCGTACATCACCGCTTCGCGGCCGTACGCATGCGTCGCCACTTTGCAGCCCAGACGGTGCGCTTCTTCGACCATTTCAAAAGTTTCGTCGGCGGTGAAGGCCGCGATGATTTCACCATTCGGGCGGCGGTGAGTGCCGTCCATGGCGATCTTGATCAGGTCGACACCGTCCTTGGCCTGCTTGCGAATTTCTGCGAGGGCGTCACTGCGGCTGGTCACCAACTGCGCCGTGAAGTATTCCGGGGCGCCCACCCGACTCGGGAACCAGTCGTTCAGACTCTGTCGATTGGTGATGACCCGGCTGCTGGCCGCGATGCGCGGACCTTCGAACAAACCGGCGGTGACGGCATTGCGCACGGCGATGCTGAGTTGGCCGCTGTCGCCAGGGCAGACCATGCTGGTGACACCGGCGGCCAGCACGTGCTGCGCGAAAAACATCCCGCGCAGTGCGCGAAACTCGTCGCTGGTCCACAGATCGATGTCCTCTTCGCTTTGCGCGTTGCCGAAGGCCAGGTGGGTATGCACATCCACCAACCCCGGCATCACGAAATTATCGCCGGCGTCCAACTGTGTATCACCCGGACGGAGAACAGGTGCCAGCGCGGTCGGACCAACGTAGGTGAGCAAGCCGTTTTCGACGATCAGTGTCTGTTGTTGGCGGGTCTCAAGCCCGGTGCCGTCGAACAGGGTCTGGCATTTCAAATGCAGGGCAGTCATGGCGTCATCGCTTTGTGATTGTTATGCAGAGCGAGGCTAAAGAGCAGGCGAGGGCGCTACCAACAGATTGCATCGATGGCTGAGTATTGATGGCATCAATAGGTGCGCCAGCGTTGAATCCCTTAACGCAAAACGCCGGAGAATCAAAAGATCCTCCGGCGTTTTTTATTGGGGGTTTTTCAGTGGATCAAGCGGTGTGGCCACCCAGGGTTTCGGCGATCCAGTCGGCGATGAACTGCCCGGCATTGATGCTGTTATCGAAGCTGGAATGCTGCACACCGCCTTCACGCTCAGTGAAAATTTTCAGTTCCCGTTTCGGGCTGTTGACCAGTTGTTCGTAGGTGCGCTGCGCCCATTTCAACGGGATCTGCGAATCCTTTTCACCGTGGGTGACCAGGAACGGCACCTTGATGCGATCCAGCACACCGTCCAGGTGCACGTTTTCTGCGATGGCCATGAAGTCATCGATGTCTTTCGCGCCCCACACCCAGCAGACGTGCGACCAGTAATGCGGCACCGGGAAACTGCCTTCTTTTTCCAGGCGACGTTTTTGCACATCGCGCCAGTCGTGGTTAGCACCCCAGACAACGCCGCAGGCAAAACGCGGCTCGAAGGCCACCGCGCGCGGGCAATAATAGCCGCCGAGTGAAACGCCTTCGAGGCCAATGCGTTTGGCGTCGACATCGCTGCGGGTTTCCAGCCAGTCGACCACGCGACTGGCCCAGTGCTCGCTGTCATAACGGGCGATGAGGTTGTGCAGGCGCAGCGCTTCGCCGGTGCCCGGCTGGTCGATGATCAGCGATGACACACCGCGCTTTGCCAGCCAGGCAGGCAGACCCACGCGGTATTTCATTTCTTTGGTCGAATCCAGGCCGTTGACCTGAACCAGCAGCGGCGCAGGGCCGTTCACACCCTCGGCACGCACCAGCAGGCCGGAAATGTGTTTGCCTTCGTAAGGGATTTCAACCCGTTCACAGTTCTCCCGCGATAACTCAATACCGCGTTTGAAGGTCTGCAAAAAACGCTGATACAGCTCAGTACGACCCGCTGCGCCGTGGGCCTGCAAGCGTTCGCACGTCAGGTAGTAAGTGGCGGCACGACTGTATTTTTCGCCGGCGGATAGCAACCGGCCGCTGCCTTCATCTTCCTCGGCCAAGCCGCACAGCTTATCGGCCATTTTCGCCCAGGTTTCGCGAAACGCTTGAGTACCGGCGGCATCAGGCTGTTTGGCAGCTTCTTGCAGGGGGGCACACATCTCCTCGATTTCACCCATGCGGGCGCCCATCTCGATGGCCAGGTCGACGGAAAGATTCCACACATAGTTGGTTGGGAAATAGCGGAACATGATTTTTATTGTCCTTGTGGTTGCCTTGGCGAATGCAAGGCACGTTAAGGACGACCCGACTATTTGGCCAATCGTGACTTGGGATGGGAGGTATCGCGACACGCGATAGCATCCTGTTCCAGATGCTGGATGAATTCGCTGATGCGCTCGCGCAACCAGCGGTGCATGGCGTCGCCATCAACACTGCGGTGCCAGAGCATGAACTCACGCATGACCGGGATTTTGACCGGCGGCGGCAGGATGCGCAGCGGCAGATAATCGGCGTACAGGCGCGCCAGACGTTGGTGCATGGTGGCGATGCGCTGGGTACCGACGATCAACTGGGGCAGGGTGTTGAAGTCGCTGGTGATGACCTCCAGCCGGCGATTGAAGCCGTACTGGTTCATGAACCACTCTTCAATGCTCATGTGCCGGGTACGCCCGAACCCGACCGACACGTGGCCCATTTCCATGTACTGCTCAAGTGTCAGGCTGTCGCCGACCTGCGTGTTGCCTTGCCATACGACACACACGTGATCTTCTTCAAACAGCAGCTGGGAGGGGTGGCCCTCGATGATGTAGCGCTCGGGCACGATCATCAGGTCGACTTCACCGCGCACCAGTAATTCGCCGGAATTGTCACTGGGGCCGAGCATTTCGAAGGTGATGTTCGGGGCTTCCTGATGAATTTTCTGGATGACCTGAGCAAACAGAACGCTGATCAGGTAATCCGACGTCACCAGCCGGAAATGTCGCTTGCTGGCCGCCGGCGAAAACACTGGCTTGGCAGTAATCGAGGATTGGATCGTGAGCAGCACTTCGCGCACCGGTTCGCTGAGTTCCAGCGCATAGGGTGTGGGCTGCATCTTGCGGCCGACCTGGACGAGCAATTCGTCTTCGAAATAGGTACGCAGGCGGCCCAGTACGCCACTGGTGGCTGATTGCGTCATGTGCAGACGCTCGGCGGCACGGGTGATGTTCTGCTCTTCGAGCAACACATCGAGGGCCACCAGCAGATTGAGATCCAGATGATTGAAACGCATGGGTCACGTCCGTTTTTATATTTATTTTCGCGATACATTCGGACGAATACATCGCGGCGTCAACCTTCCTTTTTCGTGTCTGCTCCAGCCACTCCTGCGAGCTTTCAGGTATCGCATTCGTCGATAGGTCGCATCCTGACACACGATTAGTCAACTGCCAGATCGCACGTCAATCTTCGCCGCAGTCGGCGCTCTTGCCGACACCACCACCGGACTCCAAGCATGGCTGATCGCCTGAACAGCCGTTGGCAAGAGTCTCCAAAATCATAATTTCAATGGAGTGGTAGCCATGAACATCATTGGCCTTGATGCCCTGATCTTCGGCGTCGATGACATCCAAGCCTGTACCGATTGCCTGCGCGACTACGGCCTTGCGCCAGTTGCCGTGGACAGCAATGGCGGCCGTTTTGAAGCACTGGACGGCACCGCCGTCATCATTCGCCGTGCGGACGACGCGAGCCTGCCGGCCGCCATCGGCCCGGCGCCGTCGATCCGTGTAACCGTCTACGGCGTTGCCGGCGCAGCGGATCTTGATGCGATCGAAGACGAACTGGCCCGCGATCGGCCGGTGACCCGCGATGCCGATGGCGTGCTGCACAGCGTCGACGACATGGGGTTCGCGATTGCTTTCCAGGTCACCGTGCGCAAGCCCTACAGCGCCCCGGATGACCTGACCAACGCGGCTGGCAATGCCCCGCAGCGTCCGCTCAACCAGCCCGGCATCAGCCCGGAGATGAGCGCATTGCCGCGCACCTTGTCGCACGTGGTGTATTTCGTTCCGGATGCTGCAAAAGCCGAGGCCTTCTACGCGGAACGCCTGGGTTTCAGAACCACTGACACCTTTATCGGCGCCGGGCCATTCATGCGTCCGGCAGGCTCTGATGACCATCACTGTCTGTTCATGATCCAGACACCGCCGCACATGAAAGGCTGCGAGCACTTCACGTTCCACATGGGCAGCGGTACCGAAGTGCTGTTGGCGGGCACGCGCTTCGAGCAGAAGGGCTGGACCAGTTTCTGGGGTCCGGGCCGCCATCTCTTTGGCTCCAACTGGTTCTGGTACTTCAACAGCCCGCTGGGTTGCCATATCGAATATGACGCCGACATGGACAAGCACGACGACGCCTGGGAAGCACGTCGCGCACCGCTGTCGGCGGATAACTCGCAGCTGTTCCTGTTCAATTCGAAAGAAAAATGGGCGCCTGGCGGCCCACCACCGAAGCACGGCTGAACCATGGCTGATCACGGGTTTTACCTGTGTCGGCTGGACGAACTGGTGGAAGGGCAGGCACGTGGATTCGATCCGCTGCAACGTGGCAAAGACAGTGTTTTTGCGTTGATTCACCACGGTCATCTGCGGGTTTATCGCAATAGCTGCCCGCATCTGGACGTGCGCCTGGAGTATCGCAAAGACCGCTTTCTGTCCGCCGACGGCCAGCTGATTGTCTGTTATGCCCACGGCGCGCAGTTTCTTCCCGCTACCGGCGAATGCGTCTATGGCCCGTGTCTGGGCCAGAAGCTGGAGGCGCTCGAGTGGATTGTGCAGGAGGGTTGCGTGGTCTTGAAAACGCCCATCGCGGAAGAGGTGCGTGGACAAAACGAGGTATCGCGCCTGGCGATACATCGCATCCCTACTCGCGATTAGTCAAATCCCTGGTTTGCCCGGAAGCTGAACCCAACGACGCAGCGCTGAGCGCTGTATCGAATCACAAGAATAAGAAGCGAGATTGCCATGAGTGCAGTGAACAAAGTTCTGATCGTGGGCGGTGGTATTGGTGGATTGTGTGCAGCCATCGCGCTGCGCCGCAAAGGCATTGCAGTCGACTTGATCGAACTCAAGTCGCAGTGGACGGTGTATGGCGTCGGCATTATCCAGCAGAGCAATGTGGTGCGCGAAATGGCCAAGCTGGGCGTGCTCGACGGGTATCTTGACGCAGCGTATGCCTTTGAAGATGTCGCCATTTATGGCCCCGGCGGCCAGCAACTGGCGCGTATTCCCGGTCAGCGCCTGGCGGGCCCGGAATATCCGGCGAACGTCGGCATCTCGCGGCTGGCCTTGCACAACGTGCTCAGTTCCACGGCTATTGAACTGGGCGCCAATGTTCGTCTCGGCCTCAGCGTGGAATCGCTGAATGACCTGGGCGACGCCGTCGAGGTGGTCTTCACCGATGGCAGCAACGGTACCTATGACCTGGTGGTGGGCGCCGATGGATTGTTCTCGCGGGTACGTGAGTTGCTGTTTGGCGACACTTACCAACCACGCTTCACCGGCCAGTCGGTCTGGCGCTACAACTTCCCACGCGCCGCGCAGATCGATCACCTTGCCAATTATCAGAGCGCCGAAGGCAATGCCGGGTTGGTGCCGTTGGCCGGTGACCTGATGTACATGTTCCTGACCTCCCATGAACCGAACAATCCGTGGATGGATCCCGCCACCCTGGCCGAGCAGATGCGCCAGCGCCTGCAGGGCTTTACCGGTTTGATCGGCGAGTTGCGCGAACAAATCACGGACAGCAGCCAGGTCGTCTACAAGCCGATGGAAGTGATTTTCGTCGATGAACCCTGGCATCGCGGTCGCGTCCTGTTGATCGGCGACGCCGCCCACGCCACCACGCCGCACCTCGGCCAAGGCGCCGGCATGGCGATTGAAGATGCCGTGGTACTCAGTGAAGAACTCACGGCTGACGGCAGCGTCGAGCAGCAACTCGAACGCTTCATGGATCGACGTTTTACGCGCTGCAAATTCATCAGCGAAAGCTCGGTGCTGGCCGGCGAAAAAGAAATGCAGCACGACCGCGACTTCGACCGCATCGGCCTGGTCAAGCAGATGCTTGCGCGCACAGCCGAGCCAATCTGATTTCACATAGCAGCACCCCCACAGCAGTTACCACTATAAAAACAAGAGGTTAACGCGATGGTTAGCTCAACGACTGCGGCGCTCGCGCGCCGCCCGGTTCGCCTGCCTGCACCCTGCGGTCTGAGTCTGGCGGCGGCATTGGTGCTATGCAGCCAGGCCGCTCAGGCTTTTCAGGTGGATACCGGCAATCCTGATTTCAACCTGCGCTGGGACAACACGGTGAAATACAGCGCCGCGTGGCGAACCGAGAATCCCAGCCACAAACTGACCCGTGGCCAAGTCGCGCTGAACCAGGACGACGGTGATCGTGCCTTTCAGAAAGGCTTGATCTCCAACCGTATGGACATCCTCTCCGAACTGGACATGTCCTTCAAAAGCGTTGGCGCGCGGCTCAGTGGTGCGGCGTGGTACGACACCGAATACCAGCACGACAACGACAACAATGACGCGACCCGGGCCAACGCACGCTCGGTCGGCTACGACGAGTTCACCGACGACACCCGGCACCTGCACGGTGGCGATGGCGAGTTGCTCGACGCGTTTGTCTACTGGAACGGCGAGATCGCCGAACGCGCCACTTCCGTGCGCGCCGGGCGTCACGGATTGATCTGGGGCGAAAGCCTGTTCTTCGGGGCCAACGGCATTGCCGGCGGTATGGCACCGGTCGACGTGGTCAAGGCGCAGTCCGTGCCTAACACCCAGTTCAAGGAAATCACCCGCCCGGTCAATCAACTGTCGGGCACCTTTCAACTGACCGACGATGTTTCCCTCGGTGCGTTCTACCAACTGGAATGGGAAGAAACCCGTTTGCCCGGCGCGGGCAGTTACTTCTCCACCAGCGACACCATTGGTGAAGGCAATGAACGCCTGATCGTCGGCGCGCCGTTTCCGGCGTTCCTCGGTGGCAACGCCAGCAGTCCGGCGGCGTTTTTCCACGGCAAAGACAAAGACGCCAGAGATTCGGGGCAGGGTGGCCTGCAACTCAAATACAGCGCCGAGACCGTGGAGTACGGCCTGTATGCGATTCAGTACCACGACAAGACGCCCAAGCTGTACCTCCGACCTTCCGCCGGGGCACCGAACTTCAGCACCGGCCAGATCGGCGATTACTACTGGGTTTACCCCGAAGACATCCGCGCGCTGGGCGCCAGTTTCTCCACCACGGTCGATGCCTACAGCTTCGCCGGTGAAGCCTCGATGCGCTGGAACATGCCGCTGGTGTCCAACGGCGTCACCGTGCTCCCGGGAGTTACGGCTGACAACGACGATGATGCGCTCTACGCCGTCGGGCGCACGGCGCACATCAACCTCAACGTGATCGCTTCGTTCGGGCCGAACTTCATTGCCAAGGAGTCCGGGTTCGTCGGTGAGGTTGCCTGGAACCGTCTGCTGAACGTCACGAAGAACCGTGCCGCACTTGACCCGGGCGCCACCGATGACGGCCTCGGCTTCAAGATGGTTTACACCCCGACCTATCGCCAGTTCTTCCCCGGCGTAGATATCAGCATCCCGGTCGGCCTGAGCTATTTCCCGCTCGGCAAATCGGCAGTGGTCAGCTCGTTCGGCGCGGATAACGGCGGCGACATGAATATCGGCATCACCGCGACCTACCTCGATCGCGTGACCGCCGGCCTGACGTACACGCATTACTACGGCCCTGAGAACACCAACCTCAACGCGACCAGCCAATTCAATTTCCAGCAATCGCTGAAAGACCGGGATTACCTGGCTTTCTCCGTCAAGACCACGTTTTAAGAGGACTTGCGCATGACCCATAACAATAAAAAAGCCGCGTTCACACTCAAAGCCTTGTGCTTCGCGCTGCTGGGTAGCCTGGCGGTATTGAGTCAGGGTGCGGCGGCGGCCACGGCTGACGAAGCGGCCAAACTGAACAAGTCGCTGACACCTTTCGGCGCCGAGCGCGCAGGCAATGCCGATGGTTCGATTCCAGCCTGGGACGGTGGTTACACCAAGGTCGATCCAGCGTTCAAGGAGGGCGGCAAACGTAGCGATCCATTCGCAGCAGACAAGCCGCTGTTCAGCATCACCTCGAAAAACCTCGCGCAATACGCCGGCAAACTCACCGACGGCACCAAGGAAATGTTCAAGCGTTTCCCCGACACCTATCGCGTCGACGTGTACCCGACACGCCGCAGCGCTGCGGCGCCACAGTGGGTCTATGACAACACCCTGAAAAACGCCACGCGCGCCAAGCTGGTCGACAGCAGCGCCGGCCCTGTGCCGGAAGGCGCCTACGGGGGCATCCCGTTCCCGATCCCGAAAAACGGCGCCGAAGCCATGTGGAACCACCTGCTCAACTGGCGTGGGACCTCAGTGTCGATGCATTTTCGTCATTACCTGATGACCGCCGATGGCAAGCAAGTGATGACCACCGACGGCAAGGCCATTCAGGAGATGCCGTATTACTACCAGGACGGGTCGCCGGAATCTTTTGCCGGGGATTACTGGCTGTTCCGTCTGCTCAATATCGGCCCGCCACTGCGCGCCGGCGAGCAAATCATGGGCCGTACCAACATCAACGGTGATCTGTCCCAAGCGCACGTCTACCTGACCGGACAACGCCGCGTGCGCAAGCTGCCGAATGCCTGTTGCGATACACCAACGCCGGCAACCGCCGGGGTGATGTCGTTCGATGAACTGAGCGTGTTCCAGGGCCGCATGGATCGCTTCAACTGGAAGCTGGTAGGCAAGCAGGAAATGTACATCCCGTACAACACCAACAAAGTACAGACCGCCGGTAAACCCGAGGATCTGTTTCTCGCCCATCACATGAATCCTGATTACGTGCGTTGGGAATTGCACCGGGTCTGGGTGGTGGACGCCGAACTGGCACCGGGCAAGCGTCACCAATTGCCGAAGGGCCGCTACTACCTCGACGAAGACACCTGGCAAGCCATGCTCGGCGATCGCTGGGACGCCAACGGCCAACTGGCCAAGACCCTGTGGTCGCTGCCGGCAGTGCTGCCGGATCTGCCGGCCCAGGCGCAACTGTCTTCGGGCTTCTACGACCTGACCTCCGGCGCCTGGTTTATCCAGAACGTCTACACCGGCCTGCCTGAGCAATACGGCGTAGTCGATCGCTACAAGACTTCGGAGTTTTCCCCGGCAGCGATGGCGGGTGCCGGAGTTCGTTGAGTCGAGAACGGGATCACGGCGCGTAGGCCGTGATCCGGTTTCACAGGGGGTTTCGAGGTCGGTATGAACAAAATCTGTCAGGTGATGGGCCGGCTGATCTGGCTGGTGGTGCCTCTGGTGCTGCCGTTGGGTCTGGCGCACGCGGCTGAGGTGAACAACGCACTGGGTACGCCGGCGATGCAGGCGCCACAGGCACAACGTGCGGTGCTGCTGGATCTGGCCCGCGCCGGTGCGCGATTGGTGGCGGTGGGCGAGCGGGGCATCGTGCTGCTTTCCGACGATAACGGCCTGCAATGGCGTCAGGCCCAGGTGCCGGTGTCGGTCAGCCTCACAGCGGTGCAGTTCGCCGATGCCGACACCGGCTGGGCGGTCGGTCATGCCGGGGTCGTGCTGATGTCGCATGACGGCGGCGAGCATTGGACGGTGCAACTGGACGGCAATCGAGCGGCGCAACTTGAGCTGAACGAAGCACGCCAGCAACTGCCCGGCGCGGCGGATCAGGATGCCGCTGATGCGCGGGTGTTGAACGCCGAGCGCCTGGTCAATGACGGGCCGGACAAACCGTTGCTCGCGCTCAAATTTGTCGATGCGCGCCATGGCCTGGTGGTCGGCGCTTATGGCCTGGCGTTCAAGACCGACGACGGTGGCCTTACCTGGCAGTCAATGATCGGGCAGATCGACAACCCGTCGGGCGCGCATCTCTACGCCATCGCGCGGCAGGGCGAGCACTGGTTCATCGCCGGCGAGCAGGGTTATCTGGCGCGGTCGGACGATGCCGGAAAATCGTTCTCGGCACTGCAAAGTCCGTATGCAGGCAGTTTCTTCGCCCTGCAAGCAACCGACAACGGCACGTTGCTGGTCGCCGGCTTGAAGGGCAATGCGTTTGTCTCCCGCGATCTGGGGGAGAGTTTCCAGCCGGCACCGGTGCCGATGCCGATTTCTTTCAGCGATGCGATTCGCACCGATGACGGGCAACTGCTGCTGGTCAATCAGGGGGGCGCGTTGTTTCGCACCGGTGACCAGCCGGGTGCAACGCTCAAGCCCTATGGCAAGCCGCTCGGCATGCCGGTCGCCAGCGTCGTTCAGGCCGCGGACGGCAGTCTGGTGTTGGCGGGTTTCACCGGTTTGACGCGCGTTTCGCCGCCAACCGCTATCGCTTCGGAGTGAGGTTATGCAGCCATTTGATAATGCCAGCGCGAGCCTGGCGAATTTCGATCCGCGCTCCGGCTCGGTGGTCGAGCGCACTTTGTTCAACCATCGCTTATGGGTGCTGCTGGTGTGCGTACTGACAACCCTGGTGCTCGGTTATCAGGCGACGCGTATCGAGTTGAACGCCAGTTTCGAAAAAATGATCCCGACCGGTCAGCCCTACATCGCCAATTACCTTGAGCATCAGAAGCAGCTCAGCGGCTTGGGCAATGCCTTGCGCATTGTGGTGGCGAACACCAAAGGCGATATCTACGACGCCGAGTATCTGAAAACCTTGCAAGCCCTGAGCGACAAGCTCTATCTGCTACCGGGCGTCGATCGCGCCTACATGAAATCTCTATGGACGCCGGCCACACGCTGGGTGGCGGTGACCGAAGAGGGGTTGGACGGTGGCCCGGTCATTCCCGATGACTACAGCGGCACCCAAGCCAATCTCGAAGCACTACGGCGCAACGTGCAACGCTCCAATGAACTGGGCCAGTTGGTTGCGCTCGACCAGACGTCCAGCATCATTTATGTACCGTTGCTGGCCAACACCGCCGACGGGCAGCCAATCAACTATTCGACGCTTTCGGAGCAGCTGGAGACGCTGCGCAGCACCTATCAAAAAGACGGCATCGAGATTCATATCACCGGTTTCGCGAAGAAAGTCGGTGACCTGATCGACGGGTTGAAGCAGATTCTGTTGTTTTTCGCCGTCGCCATCCTGATCACCACGGCCGTGTTGTTCTGGTACACCCGTTGCCTGCGCAGCACCTTGCTGGTGGTGTTCTGCTCGCTGGTGGCGGTGGTCTGGCAGCTCGGCTTGTTGCCGTTGCTCAACTATCAGCTGGATCCGTATTCGGTGCTGGTACCGTTTCTGGTGTTTGCCATCGGCATGAGCCACGGCGCGCAGAAAATGAACGGCATCATGCAGGACATCGGTCGCGGCATGCATCGGGTGGTGGCCGCGCGGTTCACCTTCCGCCGCCTGTTTCTGGCCGGGCTGACGGCGCTGCTGTGCGATGCGGTGGGGTTTGCCGTGCTGATGCTGATCAAGATCCAGGTCATTCAGGATCTGGCGGTCATCGCCAGTATCGGGGTGGCGGTGCTGATCTTTACCAACCTGATTCTGCTGCCGGTATTGCTGTCGTATATCGGTGTCACGCCGCGCGCCGCGCAGTTGAGCCTCAAGAGCGAACAAACCGAGCAGGCCGGTCTGCGCCGTCATGCCTTCTGGCGCTTTCTCGACCTGTTCACCCAGCGCCGCTGGGCCAGTCTGTGCATCGCCATCAGTATCGCTTTGGCGGCCGTCGGTTTTGTGGTGAGCCTGCAACTGAAGATTGGCGACCTCGATGCAGGCGCGCCAGAGCTGCGCGCAGACTCGCGCTACAACCAGGACGATGCTTTTCTCACCCGGCATTACGGCGCCAGCAGCGATCTTTTTGCGGTCATGGTGAAAACCCCGGCCGGCAGTTGTGCGCGTTACGACATTCTCGCCAAAGTCGATGCGCTGGACTGGCAGCTGCGTGCGCTGCCGGGCGTGGACTCGACCAACTCGCTGGCCTTGCTCAACCGCCGCATGCTGGTCGGGCTCAGTGAAGGCAGCGCCAAGTGGTACGAGCTGCAGAACAACCAGGCGATGCTCAACATGATCACCGCCAGCGCCCCGCGCGGGTTGTACAACGAAGATTGCAGCCTGCTGACGCTGTATGCCTACCTCACCGACCACAAGGCGGAAACCCTGACGCGCCTGGTCGAGCACGTGGAAACGTTTGCCGCCGCCAATAACACCGATGAGGTGCAGTTCCTGCTGGCGGCAGGGAACGCCGGTATCGAGGCGGCGACCAATATCGTGGTCAAACAAGCCAACCGCGAAATGCTGTTCTGGGTGTACG
The DNA here is from genome assembly GCF_030687715.1 of Pseudomonas sp. FP2196. Classification (GTDB taxonomy): domain Bacteria; phylum Pseudomonadota; class Gammaproteobacteria; order Pseudomonadales; family Pseudomonadaceae; genus Aquipseudomonas. The sequence continues at coordinate 3,141,909 of NZ_CP117445.1, read as the reverse complement.
GCGCGGTGATCGTGCTGTGCCTGATCACCTTCCGTTCCTGGCGCGCGACGCTCTGCGCGGTTATTCCGCTGATGCTCACCTCGATTCTCTGCGAAGTGTTGATGGTCTGGCTGAACATCGGTGTGAAGGTTGCCACGCTGCCGGTCATCGCCCTCGGTGTGGGCATCGGCGTCGACTATGCCTTGTACGTGATGAGCATTTTGCTCGGCCACCTGCGTCGCGGCACGAGCCTGTCCGAAGCCTATTACCTGGCGCTGGTGTCCACCGGCAAAGTGGTGATGCTGACCGGCATTACCCTGGCAATCGGCGTCGCGACGTGGATGTTCTCGCCAATCAAATTCCAGGCTGACATGGGTGTGCTGCTGGCGTTCATGTTCGTCTGGAACATGGTCGGCGCGCTGGTGTTGCTGCCGGCGCTGGCGCATTTCCTCCTGCCTGTACGTCGTTCGACGGCCGACGCTGTGACACCGCCTGCTGTGCTGAACGTGGCGAAACCGGCCACTGCGGCGGCGACAAATTCCAATCATCTGCGCACTCAGGAGCGTTGCCATGCGCGTTGAAACTTCCTCTATAAGCGCAGGTAGACAAGCAGGGTTGGTGCAATCGCTATTACTCCTGCTGGGCAGTTGCCTGCCGGTACTCGGTGCTGTGCTGCTGGCACCGGTGCTGCCGCGCATGCAGGCGCATTTTGCCGACGTACAAAACAGCGCCGTGCTGGTGCCCATCGTGCTGACGTTGCCGGCGCTGGTGATTGCCTTGCTGGCGCCTTTTGCCGGCGTGATTGCCGACCGTCTCGGGCGCAAACCGTTGTTGCTCGCCAGCATGGGCCTTTACGTGCTCTGCGGTGTGCTGCCGCTGTGGCTGGAATCGTTGCCGGCCATCGTTCTCAGCCGCGCCGGCATCGGCCTGGCCGAGGCGGGCATCATGACCTGCTGCACCACGCTGATGGGCGATTACTACAGCGGCGCCCGACGCGAACGCTTGTTTGCCTTGCAGATGGTCGCCACGTCACTGTCCGCTGCAGTGTTTATCGCACTGGGTGGTTTTCTCGGGCAGGACGACTGGCGCACGCCGTTTGCGTTGTACGCAGTCGGCCTGGTCTTCCTGCCACTGATGGCCTGGAAGCTTTGGGAGCCGCAATCGCAAATCCCCACCCAGCAGCCTCTGCATAACGCATTTAGCGACAAGTTCCCGTGGCGTGCGCTGACGCCCATGTATGCGTTGGCGCTGTTGGCAGGTCTGAGCCTGTTCATCGTGCCGGTACAGGCGGGGTATCTGCTCAATTTGCTGCACGTCGATGCGCCGCAAGAAATCGGCATGACCATGGGCGCCAACCAACTGGGAGTGCTGGCCGGTGCGTTGAGCTTTCGCCTGTTCAGCGGCATGCGTGCACAGCACATGTTGTTGCTCGCTTATGCATTGGCGGGCGTTGGCGGCTTGTTGATGGCCAATGCCGGCAGCCACCTGCAAGTGGTGGTCGCGGTGACGATCAACGGCCTGGGCATCGGCCTGATGTTGCCGACGCTGATCACCTGGATCATGGCGCAAGTCGACTTTCATCAGCGCGGGCGCGCGGCGGGGTGTTTCACCGCGGCGATTTTTGCCGGCGAATTCATCAGCCCCTTGGTCGTGCTCGGCATCACCCATGGCGTCAGCTCGGCGCTGCCGCACGCCCTGGCACTGGTGGGCGGCCTGCAATTGCTGGTAGCGCTGTTTTGCCTCGCCGTCCCCAAGCTTGGCGGACTGTTGCCGCGTACGCCGATGACCCCTGAACGAGAACTTTAAATGCAGACACTTCCCGCGTTCAAAAGGGTGGTCACTGGCCACAATGCCCAAGGCCACGCCGTCGTTGCCAGCAGCGGCCCGACGCCCAACGTGTTCCCGCTGCTGGCGGTGCCCGGCACGGTGTTTTACGAACTGTGGAACACCGTCGCCAGCCCCGTATTGCTCGACAACGCGAGTGATCCAAGCGCTCAGCCCCTGCGACTCAGTCCGGGGCCGCAAGGCAGTGTGATTCGCGTGGTCGACATCCCGCCGGACAGCGTTCAGAACCAGGTCAGCGATGAAAACGCCGCCGCGGTATTTGCCGAAATCGGCGAGTTGCATGCCGGAACGGGGCAGGGTGCCGGCAAACACAAGTTAATGCACCGCACCGAAACCCTCGACTACGGCATCGTGACCGAAGGGGAGGTGTGGCTGGTGCTGGACGAAGAAGAAGTGCATCTCAAGCGCGGTGACGTGGTGGTGCAACGCGGCACCAACCATGCCTGGAGCAACCGCACCGAGGCCATGGCACGCATGGTCTTTATCCTGCTCGACGGACGCTTCGCCGCTGAACTGAATTCTGTGCAAGGAGCATCATCATGAAACTCGCCACGCTGAAAAACGGTCATCGCGATGGACAACTGGTCATCGTCTCGCAGGATCATCAATGGGCGCTGGATGCCGGTTCGGTGGCGGCCACCTTGCAACAAGCCATCGAAAACTGGCCCGGCGTCGAACCGCGCCTGCAGGCGCTGGCCGTACTGTTGAATGCGGGCGAAGCACAGGGAGCGTTTGCCTTTGACCCGACTCAGGCCATGGCGCCGCTACCACGTGCTTACCAATGGTGCGACGGCTCGGCGTTCCTCAGCCATGGCGCGCTGATGCAAAAGGCTTTCAACCTTGACCCTATCGAAGGCGCCGAACACACGCCGCTGATGTATCAAGGGGCCGGGGACGATTTCCTCGGCGCGCACGACGACATTGCGCTGCCCAGTGAAAGCCAGGGCATCGACTTCGAAGGTGAGTTCGTCGTGCTGGTGGACGATGTGCCGCTGGGTTGCAGCGCAGAACAGGCTATTGGGCACATCAAGCTGATCCTGCAGATCAACGACGTCAGTCTGCGTGCGCTGGCCCCTCGGGAAATGAAAACCGGCTTCGGTTTTCTGCAGGCCAAACCCTCATCGAGTTTTGCCCCGCTGGCAATCACCCCGGACGAACTGGGCGATGCCTGGCGCGACGGGCGTGTACACCTGCCGTTGCAGGTGAACTGGAATGGCGAGTGGTTCGGTCATCCACACGGTGGGCAGATGACCTTCGGCTTTGGCCAGTTGATCGCCCATGCCGCGCTGACGCGCCGCTTGGGTGCCGGCACGCTGATCGGCTCCGGCACGGTCTCCAACGCCGAGCGCAGCGTCGGTTCAGCCTGTATTGCCGAGCGGCGCGCCATTGAGATGATCGAGCATGGCGCACCGCGCACGGCTTTCATGCGCTTCGGTGATCGCGTGCAGATGGACGTCCTCGGAGCCGACGGCCAGTCGCTGTTTGGTGCGATTGACCAGCGCGTCGTCAAGGCTCAAGGCTGAGGAGCGGCATATGCGTGTGTTGATAACCGGAGCCAATGGCTTTGTCGGCCGCGAGTTGGTGCGCTGTCTGCTGGCGAGGGGAAGCTTGCGCGGCCGGATCATTGCTTCGTTGCTGGTGCTGGACACTGACTTGCAAGGCCTGGCGGATGATCCGCGTTTGCGCCGCCATCGCGGCAACATTACCGACGCGGCGCTGATGCGGCGAGTGCTGGCCGATGGCGTCGATGTGGTTTTTCACCTGGCGAGCATCGCCGGTGGCGCGGCAGAGGAGCAGTACGCGCTGGGTTATCAGGTCAACCTGTTAGCGAGCCTGGAACTGCTCGATCAGCTGCGTAACAAACCCCTGCCTCCGGTGCTGGTCTACGCCAGCAGTGTCGCGGTCTATGGCGGCGGATTGCCGATGCGCATGAATGAGCAGGCATCGCTGCATCCGGAACTGTCCTACGGCACGCATAAGGCGATGGTCGAAAGCGTCATTGTCGACCTTGCCCGACGCGGCGAAGTGGACGGCCGCGCACTGCGCCTGCCCGGCATCGTTGCCCGCCCGCGTGAACCCAACGGTTTGCGCTCGGCCTTCATGAGTGACTTGCTGCGCGCCTTTGCCGAGGGCGAGCCCTATCGTTGCCCGGTTTCCACCGAGGCAACAGCCTGGTGGATGTCGGCGCGCTGCTGCGTGAACAACCTGATTCACGCCGCTGAACTGGATCAATACGAACTTCAATCACAAAGGGTGTGGCAATTGCCGGTGCTGCATCTGTCGATTGCCCAGGTGGTCGATGCCCTCGCGGCGAGTTACGGGCAGGAACGCCGCAGCCTGATCACTCACGTCCCCGATAGCCAACTGGAAGCGCTGTTCGGGCGTCTGCCACCGCTGAAAACCCCACAGGCGCGTGCCGCCGGTTTCAGCCATGACGGCAACGCCACCGCGCTGATCCGCAATTCGTTGAACCCCGCCGCCCCTCGGCATTTATCGATTACTGGAGACTCCCTTCATGCAGCCAGCCAAGCCTAAGCGTCGCCTGGTCGACCTCTCGGTCACCCTCGACAATAACCCTTACACCGATCCGCCACCGCTGTTGCCGAAAATTGACTACATGGATCACCAGCAGGGCTGGCCAGAAATGGCCGCGATGTTTCCCGGGCTGCAACTGGAACAAATGCCGGGCAACGAATCATGGGCGGCCGAGCGTCTGCAAATCACCACCCACAGCGGTACGCACATGGACGCGCCGTGGCATTACGCATCGACCACCGATGGCGGCCAACCGGCGTTTGGCATCGACGAATTACCGCTGGACTGGTGCTTGCAACCGGGGGTCAAACTGGATTTCCGGCACATGCCTGACGGGCATGTGGTGACTGCCGAAGAAATTGAAGCGGAGCTTTTGCGTATCGATCATGTTTTGCAGCCATTGGATATCGTGTTGATCAATACCCGTGCCGGCGCATTGTTCGGTCAGCCCGGCTATCTTGATGCTGGCGTTGGCATCGGACGTGAGGCCACGATGTATTTGCTGGAGCGCGGTGTGCGGGTCGTCGGCACCGACGCCTGGAGTTGGGACGCGCCGTTCAAGTACACCCGCGAGCGTTTCGCCGCCGACGGGGATGCGTCGATCATCTGGGAAGGGCACAAGGCCGGGCGTGATATCGGCTACGGACAGATGGAAAAACTGGCCAATCTTGAAGCCCTGCCGGCCAATGGCTTCGTGGTGTCGTGTTTCCCCTACAAAATCAAGCACGCGTCGGCCGGGTTCGTTCGCGCGGTGGCGATCTTCGAGGAATAAACGCCAGCAGCTGCCCGGGGGTTGTCCATCGAACATAACAAGAGAGAAAACATGCCTTTTCCACGAATGCCTTTGACGTTGTTGATGGGTGCGCTGACGCTGGGCAGCAGCCTGGCGATGGCTGCTACTGCGCAGTCGACGCCACCGAACATCCTGCTGATCGTCGCGGACGACCTGGGTTACTCCGACCTTGGCAGTTTTGGCGGCGAAATCAACACGCCCAGCCTGGATTCCCTCGCTCGCGAGGGCTTGCAGTTCACCAGCATGTACGCCGCGCCGACCTGTTCGATCACACGTTCGATGCTGATGTCCGGCACCGACAATCACCTTGCCGGGCTAGGCACCATGGCCGAAGCGCTGCAGCCATTTCAGCGCGGCAAACCGGGTTACGAGGGCTATCTGAATCAGCGTTCCTATTCGATTGCCCAGTTGCTCGCGGCGGGCGGTTACAACACGTTGATGGTCGGCAAATGGCACCTGGGCCTGGAGGCGGATCAGGGCCCGGATCAACGTGGGTTCCAGCAATCGTTCACGCTGCTGGAAGGTGGCGCTGCACACTTCAAGCCGTCGACGGTTGAGCCATCGAAGATCGAGCAAGTGCACTACCGTGAAAACGGTAAAGCCGTGGAGTTGCCGGACGATTTTTACTCCAGCGACTTCTACACCGACAAGCTGATCGATTATCTGCAAAACAGTAAAAAGGACGGTAAACCGTTTTTTGCCTACGCCGCTTACACCGCGCCGCACTGGCCTTTACAGGCGCCAAAAGCGTATCTGGACAAATACCACGGCCGTTTTGATCAAGGCTATGACAGCGTGCGCCTGGCGCGTATCGAGCGAATGAAAAACCTTGGCGTCATGCCGCGGGACGCCCAGCCAGCACAACCACTGGCCGCCAATCCAAAACTGCCGGGCTGGCAGCAAATGAGTCCTGAGCAGCAACGCAATGAAGCGCGCAAGATGGAAATCTACGCGGCCATGGTCGACAACCTCGATCACAACATCGGCCGTTTGATCGATTACCTGCGCGCGAGTGGCCAATACGACAACACGCTGATCGTGTTCATGTCGGACAACGGCGCCGCCGCTGAAAATCATGCGCAGTTCTATCCGCCGGGTCCGCGCACCGATAACCGCTACGCCAACCTCGGTCGAGCGGGGTCGCAGATCGACTACGGCCTGCGCTGGGCCGAGGTCAGCGCCGCGCCGTTTCACTTGTTCAAGGGCACCACTGCCGAAGGTGGCATCAGCGTGCCGGCGATCCTGCAGATGCCCAAATCACTGCGGCGTCAGGGGGTAGAGCGTGGTATTGCCCGGGTCGATGATCTGGCGCCGACTTTTCTCGCGCTGGCCGGAATCGCCCCACCGACAGAGGCCGACAAACATCCGATCACCGGCAAATCGCTGCTGTCGATGCTCGCCGGCAAGGGCAGCCCGCACACTGACGGCAGCCTCGCCGGTGAACTGTTTGGCAATGCCTACTACCGCGAGGGCAACCTCAAGCTGCTGGGCATGCGACCTCAAGCAGGCTTTGGCGATAACCCGCAGCCGCTGCAATGGCAGTTGTTCGATGTGGCGCAGGATCGAGGGGAAACCACCGACCTTGCGGCGACTCAACCGCAGACGCTTGAGCGGTTGAAGGACGCCTGGAAAGGCTACGCCAAGCGGGTTGGCGTAGTATTCCCGCCGCACTGATCCCGCCTGCTGACTGACCACCTGCCGTGCGCTTCATCGCACGGCAGGACATCTTCTGGCATACGCCGACTGCCCCTCGTATCATCTGCGCCACGCCGTCCCGCCTGGAACATTCGAACATCAACATGACCACTTACCATGCCAGGTTCACGGAGGGACCCGTCGGCAGACATGTATTGAGCATGGCAAGCACCAGCGCACTGGGTTTGCTCGCGGTTTTCCTGGTCGACATCCTGACGCTGATGTACGTGTCGATGCTCGACGATCAAAACCTGCTGGCCGCCGTGGGGTTGGGCAAGACGTTGATGTTCATCAACAGTGCTTTTTCCTCTGGACTGGTGATCGGTGCCGGCGCGTTGCTTTCCGAGCGTATCGGTCGACATGCTTCCAGGTCGCTGGCGCGACTCACCAGCCACATGCTGATCATGGCGCTGGTGCTATCGACCACGATTGTCTTGCTGGAGCTGCTTTTCGCGCAGCCGCTGGCTCGTTGGCTCGGTGGGGATCTGGCGGTTTACCAGAATGCACGGCTATATCTGTGGGCAGTGGTGCCCTCAAGCATTCTGATCGCCGCCACACAGATGTGCGTGCAAATGCTCCGTGCGCAAGGGCACGTCAGGCTGGCGCTCAGCGTATTGCTGGCAGGGGCGGGGACATTGGCGGTGGCCGATCCGCTGTTTATTTTCGGCCTGGACATGGGCCTGGAAGGCGCCGGTGTTTCCTGCCTGCTGGCGGCGAGCGTGTCGTTGATCCTCGGTCTGGTGCTGGTCAAGCGCCACATCGGTTTGTCGGCGCTGATCAATCTCAGGTTACTGGCGCTGCACACGGGGCGAACGGCGCGTGTAGCGCTCCCAGCGATGCTGGGCAATCTGGCCATGCCCGTGGGCATCACCTATTTGATGGTGGTGATGGCGGGCGTGGGTACATCGGCACTGGCCGGCATGGCGGTGGTCGATCGTATTTTGCAGTTGGGCTACTGTGTGTTCTTCGCCCTGCCGGGGGCGTTGGTGCCAGTAGTCGCGCAGAACCTGGGGGCGGGGCGTGATGACCGGGTCAATGCGATTGTGGTCTTTACCCGCCGCTGTGTCGTCCTTTATGGTGTGGCGCTGTGGGCTTGCCTGGCGTTGGCGGGGCCTTGGATCGCCGATTATTTCCATCTGGTCGACGCGGGCCGAGCGCTGTTCATGGCGTTCTGTCAGATCGGCGCCGGGTTGTGGATTGTCTTCGGTCTGGATTTTGTCGCCCAGTCGATGTTCCTGACGATGAATCGCGCGTGGTGGGTGCCGCTGTTCGGCTGGATTCGCGGCACCCTGGGAACCCTGCCGTTCGTGTACGTCGGCGTCCATGGTTTCGGTGGCAGCGGCGCGTTGATCGGCATGTGGGCCGGTAATACTCTGGTGGCCATCGCCGCGATCGTGACGGCGTCGTTTGTATCGCGGCGATTCTTTGCCCTGCGGACACAGGCGCTGCATTTGCATTGAACCAACACATTCGCCGCAGCCGGAACAGGCAGTGACGGCGGGCACATTTTCAACGGAATTTTATGGCAGTCATGGACACTCAAAACGAATCGGCGGATGCGCAGAGCCCCAAGCGTCGACGCGCGCCGAAGGGCGAAATGCGCCGCATGGCGCTGCTCGATGCAGCCACCGAAGTCTTTGCCCGGGATGGTTATCTGGGCGCTTCGATGCGTGATGTCGCCGATATCGCCGGCATCACCACGGTCGGCTTGCTCCATCATTTTCCCAACAAGGTAGCGCTGCTGCGGGCGCTGCTTGATCGTCGCGATGAAAGGGTGATAGCCCGGTTCGGTGATCTGGCCACCGCGCCGACGCTGGAAGGGTTTTTGCAGTTTCTGCGCTTGAGCATGAGTTTCAGCGTCGAGGACGCTGGCGAGTGCCAAGCTTCAGTGATGATCAACACCGAAAGCCTGTCAGAAAAGCACCCGGCGTTTCCCTGGTACAAGGACAAGTTCGACAGGGTGCATGGGCATGCCCAGGCGCATCTCGGGTCACTTCAGGAAATGGGGGAGATTCGCCAGGATGTGGACGTGAAAGCGCTCGCCCAGGAGATTTTCTCGATGATGGACGGGCTGCAAATCCAATGGCTGAGAGGGCGGGCCGAAGTCGACGTGCTGAGCGTTTTTGACGTCTATCTGCGCCGTCTGGCGGCTGATTTGAAAACTGAGGAAAAGGCTCATCCCTGAGCCTCATGTAACGGTCAGTACGTTTGCGAAGCCGTCACTTGCACGGCGTTGCGCAGTGGCACTGGCAGCGGGTTGCTGTCGCGGGTGGTCAGTTGCTCCGGGTACAGCGTGATCAGCGTCTGGCTCAGGGCCAGATCCTCTGAGTCGGTGCCGACGCGGATCTTGAACTTGCCGGCATCGACGTTCCAGCTGGCGGTGTTATCCACGTAATAAGCCAACGAGCGCGAATCGAGCGGGATGCTGACGGTCTTGCTCTCGCCAGGTTGCAGATACACCTTGGTAAAACCCTTCAGTTCCTTCTCCGGACGGTCGACCGCCGGGTTTACCGGTTGCACATACAACTGCGCCACTTCGAAACCGGCCTTGTCGCCTTTGTTGGTCACGGTGAACTTGACGTCAACCGTGGCGCCAGGCGTCATCACATTGCTCGACAACTTCAGATCGCTGTAGCCAAACGTGGTGTAGGACAGGCCATAACCGAACGGATAGAGCGGCTTGGTGTGTTTTTTGTCGTAGCCGCGATAGCCCAGGTACAGGCCTTCGCTGTAGGTCATCTCGGTCAGGGCGTTATCGCCGCGATAAGCCGCTGGATCCGGGTAGGAGGCGTAGCTCGGGTTGTCCTCGATCTTCTTGTCGATGGTCACCGGCAGTTTGCCCGACGGGTTGACCTTGCCGTAGATGATCTCGGCCAAGGCCTGACCACCTTGCTGACCCGGGAACCAGGCTTGCAGTGTGGCGCCTACTTTCTTCGCCCATGGCTGCATATCCGCCACGCCGCCGCCGTGCATCACGACGATGGTGTTGGGGTTGGCCTTGGCGACTTGCTTGATCAGTTCAGCCTGTTGATCTGGCAGTTCATAATCGCGGTCGGAACCTTCGCCTTCGTTTTCATAGTTGGTGCCTGCTGCCACCACGACGGCATCGTATTTAGACAAATCCGCCGGTGGACGAAGCGCCGCCCAGCTCATTTGCACACCGGCCAGACCGCCCATTGCCGGAGTGAAGTTGCCCTGCACGCGTTGGTACTCGAGCTTGACGGTGTATTGCTTGCCGGCGACCAGTTTGGCGGTCTTGCCGGATGTAGTCAGCGCATTGACCACGTCGGAGGAGTACGGCACACCGTCGCTCTGTACCACGAGTTCATCGTTGACCCACAGCTTGTACGGGCCATCCGCGCGAATCTTGAAGACCTGAGGACCGGAAACCACTGGCTTGATCTTCGCGGTGAACCGCGCCGAGAAGTTGCCCGCCGTCGGGCTGAAACCAGAAACCGTGGTGGTGCCGCTGCTGGTTTCGTTGGTGCTGGTGGTCCAGTTGAAGTTGACGCCTGGCTCAACGCGGGTTTGCGCCGGGGTCCCGGAGAAACTGGTGTTGGCGAAGTACTCTGCCTTGACGCCGGAGTTGCTGACGTCGCTGCTGCCGGTCGACGGCTGATACCACACCGAGCTCTTCGGATTCAGGCTCATCTCGGACAGATACGTGACATCCGAACTGCTGGAGGCCAGTTGCTGCAAGCCGCTCAACTCTGTCACGTAGCTGTTCGGCGGCGCGTTGGCGGTACCGAACGGCGATGCCGGCGCCTGGTTTGCCCAGTCACCAATGACGGCGACTTTGGCGGTTTTGGCCAGTGGCAGCAGTGGGGTGCCGGCGCTGGTTTTCTCGTTGCGCAGCAGGACGATCGCCTCACGCGCGGTGTTCAGCGCTGCGCGTGCACCGTACTCGGGATGGTCGAGAGTCTTGGCGGTGTTGAGGTTTTCCTGGAAGTCGTAGCTGACCACGGCACGCAGGTTGCGCTTGACCTTGTCGTCGATGACGTTCTGGGTCAGTTGGCCGCTCCACACGTACGGCATCAGGTTGGCTTCGGTGAATTGCAGGCCAGACGGCATGTCGATGTCGGTGCCTGCCCAAGCGCCTTTGAACGCATTATGAATGGCGTTGAAATCGCTGATCACGGTGCCCTGATAGCCCCATTCACCCTTGAGCACCTCAGTGATCAGGTGATGGTTTTCGCAGGCGTAGTCGCCGTTGATCTTGTTGAAAGCACACATGATCGAGGCGACGTTCGAGTTCTTGACCATCGATTCGAAGCCCGGCAAGTACATCTCGCGCAGGGTACGTTCGTCGGCGACGATGTTCACCGCCTGGCGGTTGGCTTCCTGTTCGTTGGCCAGGTAGTGCTTGCCGCTGGCCTGGATGCCTTGAGCCTGGATCGCGTTGACGATGGCTGGAGCGAGTACTGCGCCGAGGAATGGATCTTCGCCGCTGACGTATTCCGCCGAGCGACCATTGAACGGTGTGCGGTAGAGGTTCACGCCCGGGGATAACATCTGCTGGCCGCCGGAGATCCTGGTTTCATAGCCGATCGCCAGGCCGAACTCCTTGGCGCGGTTGATGCTCCAGGTCGCTGCGAGTGCCGACTGCGACGGGTACTGCGCGCCGAAGGTGGCGTTGTTGACGTGCACGCCCATCGCCGAGTCGTACGCGGTGGTGCCCTTGATGCCCCACTTGAGCAGGGAAGGGATCATGTGACCGTCGTTGACGCGAGTGAAGTTGATCTTTTCGGACAGGTTCATGTTGTCCAGGATCGAACTGACGCGGGCTTCGACTTCGTTACCGGTAGCAGGCGTGACGGCGGCGAGCGCCAGGTTGGCTTGAACAATGCTGAAGGTCAGTACGCTCAGGCCAAGGGTCTGTTTAAAGGCTGACAAGGCGAAAGTCCTGTTGGTGTTGTTCGGGATCATGGTTGTTGCACCTGCGCCGGGGCGTCACTGGTTTCCAGGGGAGCATCAAGCATCGTGGCAACGCCGGTTTGCGTGGCGGGTGCCAGGTTGGCGGCGCCGGTGAGCTGATCGCGTTTGGCCTCGATCTGTTCACGGAGCTGATGTTCAGCATTGCCGCCATCCGCTGACGAGGAAGAAGAATCCGCCGCCATGGCGGGTAAACTTTGCGCGCACAAAAGTATTGCGCCCATAACGGGCGACATGATTCGAAGCATCGATCAATTCTCGGTTTGTGGAAGAGTCGTTATTGCACGATTGCAACTTGCAATGTTGTAGTCGCACATAAGTCCGAAGCATGCACATGAAAGTTCAATGCTCGCAAAATTATTTTTCAGGAATGGAAGTTGATGCAATGAAAAGCGACGTTCGGGTGTTATTTAGGATGCTGGCAAATTGATAGGTTTTTGCTATTGATGGCGTTATTCGATAGAAATACGTTAATAAAATGCCGATATCTGATGCAGATTCGCCTGAAAACAGCGTTTTTATGTGATCTAGAGCAAAATAAAATCAAGCGCTAAACCTAGTTGCAATTAGGTTTAGCGCTCTGGTAAGCTTTCCGGGCAGTCACTTTTCCGCCTTTTTCATTTGATCTTCATGGGGTGGAACAACACCCGGTGAATGCTCGTTAAATATGTCAGCACCCACTTTGACAATGTGCGCGTTATAGATCAGTCAATTAACGGTTTAACGACGAAACGTCTGTCGGCGCTTCGTTGTTTTTTGTCGTTAGTTACTTGCGCCCAAGAGATATTAATCAGCTTGATGCAACTTCCTTCGCAATCTGCAATATGCCAGTGGTTAGTCGACAACGCCGAGGTCAAGGCCTCGGACGTCAATCGCGCACGCAAACTGTGCCTGGCAGAAAGTGATAGCGATGAGGAGGTGCTGCGCAATCTGCTGCGTCTGGGCAGTGTGCGTGATGATCAGGCGGTCGAGGCTTACGCGACGTTGCTGGGCGTACCGCGCCTGCAACTCGACGAAACCTCTTGGGACATCGAGCCGTTGATGATCGGCAGCGAACGGTTTCTGCGTCATCACGGTGTTGTCGCGGTGGCGAGTGATACCGCAACCGTGACCGTCATGGCCTGTCCTCCGCTCACGCAATACGCTCTGGATGCGATGGGCTATTGCGCAGGAAAAACCGTTACGTTGCGCGTGGCCACGGCCGCCGATGTCAACACGCTGATCGAACGCCTTTACGGCCAGGGCCGCAGCGCCATGGATGCGCTGATCGAATCGCTGGACGAAAACAGCGGCGCCGAAGACGACATCGAGCACCTCAAGGATCTGGCCTCCGAGGCGCCAGTGATTCGCCTGGTCAACCTGATTCTGCAATGTGCTGTGGAGCAGCGGGCGTCGGATATTCATATCGAACCCTTCGAAAGCCAGCTCAAGGTGCGCTACCGCATCGACGGAGTCTTGCATGAAGCCGAGGCGCCACCGTCGAGTTCATCCGCCGCGATCATTTCGCGTCTGAAGATCATGGCGCGGCTCGACATCGCCGAGCGGCGTTTGCCCCAGGACGGTCGCATCATGCTGCGCATTCAGGGCAAAGAGCTCGATTTGCGTGTCTCGACGGTGCCCACCAGTTTCGGCGAGTCGGTGGTGATGCGCCTGTTGGATCGGCGCACGGTGAGCTTCGATTTCCCCAGCCTCGGCATGGACGGTGATCGGCTGAAAAGCTTCCTCGACGTGCTCGAAAGTCCACACGGCATTTTGCTGGTGACCGGCCCCACCGGTTCCGGCAAAACCACAACCCTGTACACCGCGCTGTCCCGGCTCAATACGGCCGAGCGCAAGATCATTACCGTCGAAGACCCGGTCGAATATCAGCTTGAAGGCATCAACCAGATTCAGGTCAAACCGGCGATTGGCCTGGACTTCGCTAACGCGCTGCGCTCCATCGTGCGCCAGGATCCGGACGTGATCATGATCGGTGAAATGCGCGATCTGGAGACTTGTCGTATCGCCATCCAGAGTTCGTTGACCGGCCACCTTGTGCTCTCGACCCTGCATACCAACAGCGCGGCGGCGAGTATCACACGGCTGCTGGACATGGGTGTCGAGAGCTACCTGATTGCGTCCACCGTTAAAGGCATTCTTGCCCAACGCCTGGTGCGACGCCTCGATCCGCAGACGCGGATTGCTTTCGAAGCACCGCCAGAAATGATCGCTGAGCACGGTCTGCAGCGGTTCACCGAGCAGCGGCCGATTTTGCTTTACCGCCCGGATACCGCTTCGGCCGGTGGCGGTTATCACGGTCGCAGCGCCATCACCGAACTGCTGGTGATGAACGAAGAACTGCGCTCGTTGCTGATGCGTCAGGCCGATGCCGAGACCCTTGAGCAGGCCGCCCGGCGCGGCGGCCTGCGCACTTTGTATGAAGAAGGCTTGCGTCAGGCGGTGGCCGGCATCACCTCACTTGACGAGGTGCTGCGCGTCACGCGCGGCGACTGACCATGAGCCATTTCAAGTACCGCGCGCTGGATGCTGACGGCGTCTCTCGACAGGGCAGTCTGAAAGCCGCCGATGAAGCCTGCGCCATCGCTGCACTGCAAAAACGCGGTTTGTTGTTACTCAGCCTCGAAGCCTGCGCCGGCGCCGGCCTGACGGGTTCTTTGCGACGTGGCGCCATGAATGGCGCCGCGTTGGTCAGTTTCACCCAGCAACTGGCAACGCTGCTGGGCGCCGGCCAACCGCTGGAACGCTCCTTGGGCATTTTGCTCAAACAGGCCACTGAACCGCGTCGCCGATCATTGCTTGAGCGAGTGCGCGAACAGGTCAAGGCCGGCAAGCCGTTGAGCCAGGCGCTGGAAGAGGAGCACGGTCAGTTTTCCAGCTTGTACATCAGCATGGTGCGCGCAGGTGAGGCGGGCGGTTCGCTGGAGAACACCTTGCACCAGCTTGCCGACTATCTGGAACGCAGTCAGACCCTGCGCGGGGAAGTCATCAATGCGCTGATCTATCCGGCCTTTCTTGTCGTGGGTGTGCTGGGCTCACTGGCGTTGCTGCTGGCCTATGTGGTGCCGCAGTTCGTGCCGATCTTTCGTGACCTCGGCGTGCCGATTCCTCTGATCACCCAGACCATTCTCGTCTTGGGTGAGTTTCTCAGTGCCTATGGCCTGTCAGTACTGGCCGCCATAGTGATTACGGTATGGGGCATCGCCGTTGCGCGCCGCGATCCGCAGCGCCGCCAACGCCATGACCATCGCGTGTTGTTTATCAAAGTCATCGGCCCTCTGTTGCAGCGCGTCGAGGCGGCGCGGCTGGCGCGCACGCTGGGGACGTTGCTGAGCAACGGGGTGGCACTGTTGCAAGCGATGATCATTGTCCGCGAGGTGTGCGGCAACCACGCGTTGCGCGCCCATGTCGAGCAAGCCACGCAGCGGGTCAAGGGTGGCGGCACGCTAGCGCAGGCGTTCGGCGAGCAACCGCTGCTGCCGGAACTCGCCCTGCAAATGATCGAAGTCGGTGAACAGGCCGGCAACCTCGACGCGATGTTGCTCAAGGTCGCCGAGGTGTTCGATGTCGAGGCCAAACGCGGCATCGACCGTTTACTGGCTGCCCTGGTGCCCAGTCTGACCGTGGTCATGGCCGTGCTGGTCGCGGTGATCATGCTCGCCATCATGCTGCCGCTGATGAGCCTTACCAGTAACATTTGAGGAAGAAAACATGTCCCGTTCAAACGCTGCCGCCCGTCGTCGCCAAGGCGGTTTCACCCTGTTGGAAATGCTCGCCGTGATCGTCTTGCTCGGCATCGTCGCTACCATCGTGGTGCGCCAGGTCGGCGGTAACGTCGACAAGGGCAAGTACGGCGCCGGCAAGGCGCAACTGTCCAGTCTGAGCATGAAGGTCGAAAGCTTCGGCCTCGACGTCGGCAGCCCGCCGGGCAACTTGCAGCAATTGCTGACCAAACCGGCCAATGCGGTCGGTTGGGCTGGGCCTTACGCCAAGCCTTCGGATCTCAAGGATCCGTTCGGCCATGCGTTCGGCTATCGGTACCCGGGCGAGCACGGCAGTTTCGACCTGATTTTCTATGGACAGGACGGCCAGCCCGGCGGTGACGGCTACAAAGCCGACCTCGGCAACTGGGAATAACCGTGCACGCCTTGCAGCGCTCGCGCGGCTTCACCTTGATCGAACTGCTGGTGGTGATCGTACTGATCGGCACCAGTATCGGTTTGATCAGCTTCGGTGTGGGCAAGGGCCTGCAATCTGCCAAAGAACGTCAGGCGTTGACGCAATTGGTGCAGTCGCTGCGCGCGGCGCGAGTGCAAGCCATTGTCACCGGCCAACCGGCACAGGCGCGTTTCGATCTGCGCAAGGCGCGCTTTCACGGCCCCGACCATAAGCCCCACACGTTGCCGCAGGACATGCATCTGCAACTGGTGACCGCCGAAGGACTCGGCGCGGCGTACGAGTTCTATCCCGATGGCAGTGCCAGCGGCGGGCACCTGATGGTGTCGCGCAACGACAAGCGTTGGCGGATCGACATCAACTGGCTGACGGGCAGCGTTCAGCTGCGCGCACTCAATTGAACCGCCAGCGCGGGTTCACCCTGCTGGAAATGCTCGCCGCGCTGGCCGTGCTGGCGGTGTGCAGCAGCGTGTTGGTCGTCGCGTTTGGTAATGGTGCTCGGGCCTTGCAGCAAGTCCAGCGCAGCGACCGTTTGAGTCTGGTCGCGCGTTCGCTGATCGACGACGCCAGTGATCGCGCCTTGCAAGTCGGGCGCAGCAGCGGCGAGTGGAGCGGGGTGCGCTGGCAGATGGAGGTGAGTCTTGCGCCCGGCGATAACGGATCGGCCAATGCCTATCGGCTGGATGTGCAAGTCAACGATGGCCAAAGGCACGCCCGCTACAGCACGTTGCAGGTACGAAGTGCAGGCACGGGAGCGGCGCGATGAGGCGCAACCAGCGTGGCTTCACCCTGCTGGAAGTGCTGGTGGTGATCAGCCTGCTGGGCGTGTTGCTGACGTTGATCGGCGCGGCGATAGCCGGCGCCAATCGGGCCATGGCCAAGGCTGAGCGTTATGGCAGTCGTCTGGACGAAGTGCGCTCGACGCAGAATTTTCTGCGCAGCGCCATCGGTCAGGCGCTGCCGCTGGCGGCGGGCAAACCTGGGCAAGCCGGCTCGCCAATCTTTCAGGGTGACGGCCAGAGCCTGAGTTTCTATGCGCCGTTGCCCGCGACCCTGGGCGGTGGTTTGTATCGGCATGAAGTGAACCTGGTGGACGGACGTTTACAGGTAAGTGTCCAGCGTTTGCAGGGCGAAACCTTGCAGCCGGCGAGAGAACCGCAAGTGCTGTTGCAGCAGGTAAAAGCTGTGCGAGTGAGTTACCGGGGCCTGTCACCCGAGGGGAAATCCAGCGAGTGGCTGGATCATTGGCCCTGGCCCGGACGTTTGCCGCGCGCGGTGCGCATCGACGTGCAACTGGGCGGGGCGATTGTCTGGCCGCTGCAAATCATTCGCCTGCGCCTGGATTTGTCCGGCGAGAACAGCGCGCCATGAACCGTCAGCGCGGTGTCGCGCTCCTGCTGGTGCTGTGGGTGTTGGCGTTGCTCGGCACTTTGCTCGCCGGTCTGGTCGGGTGGGTGCATTTGCAGAACCGCCAGGCGCTTTGGCAACGCCAGCATTTACAGGGACAACTGGCCGCCGAGGCGGGCATTGGCATGGCCGTGTTGGCCCAACTCGACCGCGATCCGCAACGCCACTGGCAGGCCGACAGGCAAGTGCACGCAATGCGTTTCGATGATGCCGAAGTGGCGGTCAGCCTGCGCAGCGAGCAGGGCCAGGTCGATCTTAATGCTGCCCCCGCCGAGCTGATCGCCCGGCTGTTACAGGCTTGCGGCGCGGCCCCCGGCGAAGCCAGGCAACTGGCGCAGGCCGTGGAGCAGCGTCGCGGCGATGATCAGACGCCGCTGCGAATGGTCGAGGAATTGCGCGAGATACCCGGTATGAGCCAAGCGCTGTATCAGCGGGCGGCACCCTACGTGACGTTGTGGAGCGGTTTGCCCGCACCGGATCCGCGCTTCGCGGCGCCCTGGCTACAACGGACGCTGAACCTGCCACGGGCACGCCCGAGCGTTATGGCAGCCGGATCGATCATTACCCTGAAAAGCCGGGCGACCTTGCCCGGCGGTTACACCACGACGCTTCGCGTCACGTTGTTATTGAATCCATCGAAGGAGGGGGCACGACCTTACCGGGTCTTGCGCTGGCACGAATGAAGCAATTGATTTCACAGCCTCTGGTTGGGCGATTGGCGCAGCTCCATGCCCGCTGGCAAAGCCAGTGGCGCGGTAGTCTCGCCCAGCGTTTGTGGCAGGCGTGGTTGCAGGAACTGCGCAGCGTATTGCCGGCCCGCGTACAGAACGGTTGGCTGCCGCGCAGCCGCGAGCGCCTGTTGAGTTGGCCGCTGGCGGATGTGCTGCCGGGGGCCGAGGACGAGCGGGTGGTGCTGCTTTTGCCTGACACGATGGTTCTGGCGCAACCGCTGGATCTGCCGCTCAGCGCGACACGCGAGTTGCGCAGCGTGGTTGGTTTCGAACTGGACAAGTACACGCCGTTCCCGCGCGAGCACATGCACTTTGTCACGCGCGTGCAAAGCCGCGGGAAAAGCATGGCGAAGGTGCTGTTGGTGGCGATTTTGCTCGAGCGTCTGCAAACCGTCCTCGACCAGTGCGAGGAGCGCGGCCTGCACTTGCACGCCATAGACTGTCGGAGCGCCGACGGCGAACCCCTCGGCGTCGACCTGTTGCCTGATGAATACAAACGCCAGGGCGCCACTCGCAGCTACTTGCCGCGCTATTTGGCGGTGACCTGCGTCGGTTTGTTATTGGCCTGCATGCTGATGTGGCTGGACGTTCGCTCCGCTCGGGTCGAGGCCATGCAAGACGCTGTCGATCAACAACGCGAGCAAGTGCAGGCGCTGCAAAACCTGCGTCGTGAACTGATCAACACCCAAGGCGCCGCCCGCTATCTGGCGCAACGCAAGACCGCACAGCCCACGGTCTCCAGCGTACTGCTGGATCTCACCGGATGTCTGGGTGCCGATACCTGGGTCGAGCAACTGGATATCAGCGAAGACGGCGGCGTCTCGATCAGCGGCCAGAGCGCCAAGGCCAGTGCCTTGATCGGTCGCGCCAAAGACTGCCGAACCCTGAGCGATGCGCAGTTCCAGGGGATCATTCAGCCCGACGAACAGACCGGCAAGGAGCGCTTTTCATTGCGCGCGCAGTTGCGCAAGGAGCACACCGATGCGTCGTGAATTGACGGCGCGTGAACGTCGCGGCGCGGCGCTGATCGTGCTGGCTCTGGCCGTGTGGGCGGCTTGGTGGGTATTGGTGCAGAGCTGGTTTCTCGGCCCACTGACAGAGATCGAAAGCCAGGCCGACAGCCTGCGCGAACAGCAGCAGCGTTATGCCGGCGCATTGCAGCAGCGCGCGGCCCTGCAACAACAGTTGCAAGAGGCACGGCGTGATCCGGCCAGCCGCAGCAGTCTGCTGCCCGGTACCGACCCCAGCGGCGTGGCCGCCGACCTGATGCAGCGCAGTCTTGATCTGGTCAAGACACACGCCGATCAAGGGCCCGGGTGCCAGGTCACGCAGCGCATGCCGATCACGCCAGAACAAAACAGTGCCGAGCCCTATCGCCAGGTCAAAGTCAGCCTCACCCTCGAGTGCGCCATGGAGCCGCTGACCGGTCTGTTACACGATCTGGAATACGCTCAGCCGTTTCTGTTCGTCGACCACTTGAGCATCCGTCGCCAGACCTCCGCGCCAGCCAGCGGAGGTGCCGGTCGCTTGCAGGTGAATCTGCTGTTGCGCGGTTATCTGCAACCGGCCGCCGGCAAGGAGCCTGAAGCATGAGGGTTGAACGTGGAAATCTGATCCTGATGGCCGTCGCCGCTGCGCTGGGCGCCGTGTTTGTTTCACTGATACTGGGTGCGGGGCGTGCTGAACACTGGCTGCCCGTCGATGCGCCTCGTGAACGCCCGGCCAAAGCCGAGCCCCAGCCACTGCCAACGCTGACTGCGCAGGAGCTTGGCCTGAGCTGGCAACAATCGATTTTCAGTCCTGAGCGCAAACCCGACCTCGTCACCGGCAAAGGCGAAACTGCGGCGCTGCAAGGCGTCGTGCTCACCGGCGTGGTCATTGATGGCCAGGCGCAGTGGGCGCTGTTGCGCCTGGCCAACCAACGCACGCTCAAAGTCGCGCTCGGCAAAGCACTGGATAACGGCTGGGTTCTCACCGAACTCAGCCCGCTGCAAGCCACTTTCATGTACCGGGGCCAGACCCGTCAATTAAGCCTGCCCGTGCTACGCCTTCCGCCGCCATCGACGGCTCCCGTCATCACTCTTCCAAATGTACCGAGACCATGAACAATTGCTTTCCTGAAATCCTTCGTTTGCGCAGCCCGTTGATCTGTCTTGCCACCGCCGTGGCTCTGGCGGGTTGTGCGTCCACACCGCCGTCAACACAAAATGACCCGGCCCTGATGCAGGAAGCACTCAACGGTACCGGTTCGCAACGCGCGCCTGTGGTAGATGCGCCCGACAATACGCCCGCCTCATCAGCGCCCGCAGCTGTCGCACCGGCGCGTCGGCAGATCATCCGCGGCAACCAGAGTTTCGTGCGTCCAGCGGCGCCTGCCGCCAGCGCAAAGGCGGGCGCTGAGCCAAGTGGGGACATCGTCTTCAACTTCACCGATCAGCCGATCGAAGCGGTGATCAACAGCGTCATGGGCGATTTGCTGCACGAAAACTACAGCATCGCCCAAGGCGTCAAAGGCAATGTGAGTTTCTCTACCTCCCAACCGGTGAACAAGCAGCAAGCCCTCTCAATTCTGGAAACTCTGTTGTCCTGGACTGACAACGCGATGATCCGCCAAGGCAGCCGCTACGTGATTCTGCCGTCGAACCAGGCCGTGGCCGGCAAACTGGTTCCGGAAATGCCGGTCGCCCGGCCTTCGACCGGTCTGACGGCGCGACTGTTTCCGCTGCGCTACATCTCCGCCACGGAGATGCAGAAACTGCTCAAACCCTTCGCCCGGGAAAACGCATTTCTGCTGGTGGATCCGGCGCGCAACGTGCTGAGCCTGGCCGGCACCCCGGATGAACTGGCCAACTATCAGGACACCATCGATACTTTCGACGTCGACTGGCTCAAGGGCATGTCGATCGGCGTTTACGGCTTGCAACGGGCATCGGTTGCCGAGTTGATGCCGCAACTGCAGAAGCTGTTCGGGCCTGACAGCGGCATTCCGTTGGCGAGCATGGTCAAGTTCATGCCCAACGAGCGCACCAACTCCATCGTCGCCATCTCATCGCAGCCGGCGTATTTGCAGGAAGTCGGCGACTGGATCGCGACCATCGACGAGGGCGGCGGCAACGAGCCACAGATGTACGTCTACGACGTGCGCAATATGAAAGCCTCGGATCTGGCCAAATACCTGCGTCAGATCTATGGCAACGGCGCCATCAAGGAGGACGCGGCCGCTAAAGTCGCCCCAGGTTTGCGCACCACCTCGCTGTCCTCACTCAATGGCAGCGGCAATGGGCTTTCCAGTGGCACATCACAAGCGTCTGCAGGTTTGGGCGCAGGAAACAATCGCGCGCAATCGACCGCTGAGGAAGAAGAAACCGAGGAGGATGCATCCGGCGGTGAACTGACCGACAGCGAAACCGGCGAAGCCGCCGAGTCCGGCGGCCAATCTGCCGCGCAAAGTCTGGAACAAAGCGTGCGCATCACCGCGCAGAAAAGCACCAACCAATTATTGGTACGCACCCGTCCGGCGCAGTGGAAAGAGATCGAATCGGCCATCAAGCGTCTGGACAATCTGCCGCTGCAAGTGCAGATCGAGACGCGAATCCTCGAGGTCAAACTGACCGGCGAACTGGATCTTGGTGTGCAGTGGTACTTGGGCAAACTGGCCGGCAATTCATCGAGCACGACGGTCGCCAACACCAGCGGCAATCAAGGCGCGCTTGGTGCGGGTGGGGCAGGGCTGGGCGCGGCCGATTCGCTGTTCTATTCCTTCGTCAGCAACAACCTGCAAGTGGCGCTGCATGCACTTGAAACCAACGGTCGCACTCAGGTGTTATCGGCGCCGTCGTTGGTGGTAATGAACAATCAGCAAGCGCAGATCCAGGTGGGTGACAACATTCCCATCAGCCAGACGACCGTTAACACGAGCAACTCCGACACCACGTTGAGCAGCGTGGAGTATGTGCAGACGGGGGTGATCCTCGATGTGGTACCGCGGATCAATCCGGGCGGTCTGGTGTACATGGACATCCAGCAACAGGTCAGTGACGCCGATACGAGCAACGTGACCACAACGCAACCCAATCCGCGCATTTCGACTCGCTCGGTGTCCACGCAAATCGCCGTACAAAGCGGGCAGACGGTGCTGCTGGGCGGTCTGATCAAGCAAGACAACGCCGAATCGACCTCCAGCGTGCCGGGTTTGTCGCGCATCCCGGGGCTGAAATGGCTGTTCGGCAATACCTCCAAGTCCCGCGACCGAACCGAGTTGATCGTGTTGATCACCCCACGGGTTGTGACCAGTGCCAGTCAGGCACGGCAGGTGACCGACGAGTATCGTCAGCAAATGCAACTGCTTAAGTAACGGGCCACTCCCCACGTACTGGCCGCAACACGTCCGACAGCGCGGCAAGCCGGACGTGTTTCAGTTCATGCGCCTGTCGAGGCAGCGACCCTGCACTCAGCCGCGCTTGGGCAACTTCCAGTTCGGGCGAATGAAGTGGCAGGTGTAGCCATTCGGAATACGTTCCAGATAATCCTGGTGCTCAGGTTCCGCTTCCCAGAACGGTCCCGCCGGTTCGATTTCGGTGACGACTCGGCCTGGCCACAGCTTTGAAGCGTCGACATCGGCAGCGGTGTCTTCGGCGATGTCGCGTTGCTGTTCGTTCAGGTAATAGATCGCCGAGCGATAGCTGGGGCCGAGGTCGTTACCCTGACGGTTTGGCGTGCTCGGGTCATGGATCTGGAAGAAGAACTCAAGGATCTGCCGATAGCTGATCACCGCCGGGTCGAAGACGATCTCGATGGCTTCGGCGTGGTTGCCATGGTTGCGATAAGTGGCGTTCGGCACCTCGCCGCCGGTGTAGCCGACGCGTGTTTGCAGCACGCCGGGATAGCGCCGCAGCAGGTCCTGCATGCCCCAGAAGCAGCCGCCGGCGAGGATGGCAGTTTCGGTTTGGCTGGTCATGATCAGTGCTTCCTCTCGGAAATTTTGGGTGTAGCCATTGTTATGCGGGCGTGCCCGGCAATTCCAAGTCTGGACGGTGCAAATAAGTCTGCTGGTCAATCCCCACTTCAAGCGTGCTCTTCAAACCTGCGCACATCACCCAAAGAATCACGCTGCATCGATTGCAGGTTTTTCTCGATGGTTTCGCAGAGGGCTTCCATTTGAATCTGGTGTTCGCTGTGGCGAAACGGACTTTGCAGGTCGGTGCCGATGCGCTCGATGGCCAGCAGCATAAAGCCCACCACGGTGGACGCCAGCGGGGTGAACCAGCCCAGGGATTCCACCAGACCGACGGGCACGATCAGGCAGAACAGCGAAATAAACAGCCGCGGGAAATACACATAGGGGTAGGGCAGCGGAGTATTGGCGATACGCTCCATGCCGCCCTGGCTATTGGAGAGTTCCACCAGCGTCGATTCCAGCCGTGCCAGACGAATGCTGTCCAGGCGCCCGGCCTTGTATTCCCGTGCGAGCAGGGCGGCCGAACCGGTGAGGATGTCGTTGGCAAAGTTGTTGGTGGTGCCACTGCGGGCGAATTCATCAGCGGGAATGAACGCCCGCACTTCCTCTGGACAAGGCTGACTCTGAAGATGCGCCGCGAGGCAGTTCACATACGCCACATGGCGGCGCAACAGCGTCGACTTGACCGGATTGACTTCGCTGCCGGGGTCATCCAGCAACGTCAGGACCTGGCGGGCAAAACTGCGCGAGTTATTGATCATCGTGCCCCACAGCGTCCGCGCTTCCCACCAGCGGTTGTAGGCGCTGCTGTTACGAAAACTGATCAGCACCACCAGCGCCGAACCCAGCAACGTCAGGGGCATCAGCGGCAGGTTCATCTTGGCGTTCAGGAACAGCATGAAGTCCACGGTGACGGCAATGTCCCAGAGCAGCAGCCAGAACAAGGCCCAACCGACATAGCCCATGGTCTTGATGATCAGACGGTATTTTTTGACGATGGCAGCTTTCAAACGGAAACCTCGTGGCGAGCGATAAGCATTGATGCCTTAGCTCGGACGGTGTTTTCGGGGTAAAGGTTCGGTCAGTCGCGCAGGTTCTTCGCTGGCGGGCTTATCGGCTCTGACTCGATTAAAGGAGTAGGAAAGGAATCTTTTCATGCATCTGGCAATCGGCGTTTCTACTTTTTTGTGGATGAGCCACGACGCACCAATCATCAGGATGAGGGTTCCCCACAGCAGCAGATGCGGATTCACAGCCGGATAAGCAATGTTGAAAATCATGAACCCGATCATTTGATGTAATAGGTAAAGCGGGTAAGTCAGTGCCCCTAATGCGGTCCAGTTCAACCTGCCTATTGCCGCTGTTTTGTTGGTCACAATCAAAAGAAACGTCATGAAAAACAGGAAAATCACACCGCAGATAATCAGAGGATCGTACTCGGTCGAATACTTGCTTTCGATCGATTCAGCCCATGTTATGGCGGTGAAACAGGCCAATGCCAATGCCCCCAGCACTAGGAGAATCCGGGCAGTTGTGAAGCCTTTCGCCCATATGAGGTAGAACGTGGCACCTGCGATGAAGTACGCCGCGTAGTCGGTGATCAAGATCGAACGCAGTTTTTCAAATACGAGTAATTCTGCTGTAGCAGAGACCAGTAGCCAGAGCACGAGACAGGGTTCGATTTTCTCTATTTTCTTGAAGCCCAATAGAATGGAGATCATCAGGTAGAACTTGATTTCCACAAACAGCGACCAGTAAACGCCGTCTATTTGCTCGACACCCATCAGGTCGCCAAGGAATGTCATGTTGATAAGGTATTGATAAAGAGTGGCCGTAAATCGTGGCTGGCCGATCGCCACAGTGAAAAGAAAAGTCAGGGTGCAGCACACCCAGAAAGCCGGGCAGAGGCGAACGACGCGGGAGATGAAAAAAACTTTGAGGTTATTGCTCGAGGCGGTCATCAGAATGACAAATCCGCTGATCATGAAAAAAAGTTCGACGCCCAGATAACCGTACTTGGCGGGCTCCGCCAGTAACGGGTAAGGCATGCTCGACATGTCGCCCTTTGCATAGCCGCGAAAAGCATAGTGAAAAAACACTACGGCGATCGCAGCAAGGAATCGCAGCAAATCCAATTCCTTCAATCGTCGGTTGTTCATGTTTAGGCGCTCCAGACTTGTTAGCGCTGATTGAAAACTGACGACTCTGGCGAGTGAAATCCGACCCAAGGCGAAAGCTATAACAGCAAGGGCTGCTCATGGACTATCCAGGCTCCGTGAGGCGGCTATGGACTGCGTTGCCACATGTAGAAGTAGTCGACTTCAAAGGTGGAGGGCAGGTCAGCATCGTCGACCACCCCGAACCATTTCCACATGGCCTCACTGTCAAAGTTCACCTCCATGGGGAAGAAGAAGTAATGGTTCTTCGACTCCCTGACCAGCACGCCATCGACGTACCAACGCAGGGTGTCGGGCTGCCAGTCGAAGCCGTAGGTATGGAACGCATCCGCCAGGCGCCACGGACTGACCCAGAGGCTGCCATTGTCGATATGTTCAGTGCTTTGCGGCGTGGCCCAGAGGTGGGCATTCATGTGATACGAGCGGTCGAGAGCCGCGTCTTTGGTCTTGCCGGCGATTTCGAAGATGTCGATCTCGGTGGCGTTGTCGACCATGCCTGTCCACGCGAGCCAGAATGCGCTGGACCCAGCGGAGTTCATGGGTTTGGCACGGGCTTCGTAGTATCCGTAAAACCCGCGCTCAATTGTCCGCACCATCGCTGAGGTGTAGTCCTTGAAGCCGAGTTTGACGTACTTCTGCGGCAAGATTTCCTTGCGGAAAACGATGTTCAGATTGCCATTGCTGACGTAGGCATTGCTTGGGGTGTAAAGCGCCGGTTTGCGTCCGAGTGACTCGTTGCCTATGGCGTTGTTGACGTGCCAGCGTGTGCGGTCGAGGGTACTGCCGTTGAAGTCGTCGGACAGCTTCGTGTTGAGCGTCCACTGACCGGCATTGGCCTGGTCGGACAACGGCAGATTGGCGCGGGTCCGGGTCGGTAATGCGCCCAGTGGCCCGACTCGGGTCCAGGTGTCGGCCTGTTTGGGAATGGCAACGGACCATTTTTCCGCCAGGTACTTAAAGGCACGCTGGCGTTCTGCGAGTGAGGCGAATGCACGGTCGTATACCAGCACTTCGGCGATGTCGCCGCGAAAGTTATCGGAATGACCAACGGCACTGCGCCCGATCGCATAGGGACCGATCGGCACATCGTAAAGCTCCAGAACGGAAACGGTCGGCGCATACGCCGTCGTCTGTGGCAGGCTGATGGCGAAATTCGGCAATACGTTATCGTTTTGGGCGGTTTGCGGGCCTGAGCTGAACACGCGTTGCCAAGGATCAACCTCGGCTTGTTCGGACAATCGGCGAGACACGATCAATACCGTCACCGGGCCTTTGGCGCTGCGCAGAGCTTTGCCCAGAAACGCCGACGCGCCACTGAAACGCACCACGGAATGGCCATTCAGGGCGTTTGCCGTCCACTGTGGCGGCGAGGCGGCGTTGTCGACAGTCGCGTGATTGGACTTGCCGGATTTGTCATTCCAGCGCTGGATCCGGTTCTGCGCATCCAGGGTCATTGTTGACGCATCGGCTGCGTCCAGCCACAGCACCAGCCCGGTGGTGGGTGCTCCGGGCGGCGGTGCTGCGTTACAAACCATCGAAACCGACAGCAGCAGCAACGGCAGCAATTTTCTGAACGTCATTTAACCGCAACCAGCGCTGGAATTTCGAATGACGACTGATATCCCTGCGGATTACACGACTGCCAGCGCCAGGTATCGACAATCATCTGTTGCAGATCGCGTTGCGCGGTCCAGCCCAGCTCCCGTCCGGCCTTGCCGGGGTCGGCCCAGCATTTGGCGATGTCACCTTCGCGTCGCGGTACAAAACGGTAGGGAATGGTAATGCCGGTGATGTCTTCGAAACTCTGGATGATTTGCAGCACGCTGTAGCCGATGCCCGTGCCGAGGTTCCAGACATTGATGCCGTTGTTGTACTGCAACACTTGAAGCGCTTTGAGGTGGCCAATGGCAAGGTCGACCACGTGGATGTAATCGCGCACGCAGGTGCCGTCCACGGTGGGATAGTCGTTGCCGTACACCGTGAGTTCGGGAATCCGGCCAATCGCGACCTGCGTCAGGCACGGCAACAGATTGTTGGGACGGCCTCGGGGGTCTTCGCCGATCATCCCGCTCTCGTGAGCACCAATCGGGTTGAAGTAGCGCAACAACGCGATGCTCCAGCGTGGATCGGAATGGCACAGATCGGTGAGCAATTCTTCGATCATGAGCTTGGTGCGGCCATAGGGATTGACCGGTTTGCCGGTGCCGAAATCTTCGGCGATTGGTGTGCGCGTGGGCTCGCCGTAGACTGTGGCCGATGAGCTGAACACCAGTCGGAAGACGTTATGGCGAGCCATTGCCCGGCACAGGTCAAGCGTGCCGGCGACATTGTTGGCGTAGTAATCCAGCGGTTTGCGCACGCTTTCTGCAACGGATTTGAGGCTGGCAAAATGCACCACGGCATCGATGTCATAGCGGCTGAAAATGTCGTCCAGTACCGCCGAATCACGGATGTCGCCATGGATGAAATCGACCCGGCTCAGGGTCAGTTGCTCCAGGCGCGCGATGCACTCTCGACAGCTGTTACTCAGGTTGTCGAGCACCAGCACATGGTGTCCGGCATTGATGAGCGCCAAAGCGGTATGCGAGCCGATGTAACCGGCCCCGCCAGTAATCAACGTGGTTTTGCGCATGGTGAGCTCTTCCTGTCTAAGGGACTGAATTCAGCGGGAGGTGAAAACCGATTTGAATTCTTGCGGCCAGCGCGGGTGCATGACGCTATACGCCACGGCATAGCTCAGCGCGCCAACCACGATGTTGCAGATCAGGTGCAGGTAACCTTGAAACCCTTGCAGCGGTGACACGTACATGACGGTCGTGGCCATGACGAGTGAGGCGATCACGCTGCGGTAATTGGAGTCGAAGAACCGACCCCAGCCGTAACCAATGGCCTCGTTGAGCCCACGGATTTGCAGCGGTGTGATCAACAGCATCCTGGCCAGCAAAGCGATGGCCGCGGCCATGCCGCCGTACACGCTGCCGAACCCGTAGACCAGCGCCAGCGCCAGCACGGTGGTGATCACTTCAGCCTTGATCGTCAGGTGGCTGCGATTGACCGCAACCAGTGCGGTGGTGGCGTACATGGCGGTGTTGCCAATTGCCGCCGTGCAGGCCAGCACTTGCAGCAGGGGAATGGCATCGGCCCACTTGGCGCCGAATATCAACAGGATGAGGTCGTTGGCCGTGAGCGCTATCCCGATGAACAGGGGCGTCAACAGAAAGCCGCTGACGGCGGTGGAGTCGCCAATGATCCCGAGCAGTCGCGATGGCTCTGCGCTGCGCCGGGCGAACACCGGCAGCGCATAGCTCAGCAGACCGTTATAAATCGCAGTGCGAGGCAGATCGATGATGCGCATTGCCATGTTGAACATGCCGACTGCGTTCGCGCCGGCCGTCATCCCCAGCACCACGTTGACCCCACGCTGAAGTGTTTGTGTACTCAGCGCGTTGATGGCAACCGGTGTGCCGGCCTTCAACAGCTCCCGCAAGAGCGGACCGTCAATGTAAAAGGCAATGCGCCGCGGGTCTGAGCGCATTAATACGATGATCGACACGAACTCCATGATCAGCACTTGGGCAATGACCGCCCAGGCCCCCCATCCCCAAAGCGCGACAGCGATGCCGCCGACGCCACCAAACACTTTGCCCAGTAACGTGCGAGACGCCAGCGTCTTGAAGTTGCCGCTGCGGCGCATTTGCGCCACATAGACACGCGCCATCATGGTGAAGAGAATTTTCACCGAGGCCACCGCCGTCATCGCTTGCAGCATCGGGTCGGGCGTATACAGCATCACCGCGCCCGAGATGACGACGATGGACACCAGGCTGACCAGTACTGAAGCCCAGAACGCGGTAGAGATGTGTTTATCTTCCAGTCGTTCAAGCCGTACCAGGGGATCTTCCAGCACCGAGGAATAGATGAGACCGACCAACTCGACGATGGCAATGATGATCGTGCCCACCCCCAGTTCGGCAGGCGACAGCAGCCTGGCATACACGACAAAGGTAATCATCGACAGGAAAATCAGGCCGAATTTTTCGGTGAAGATCCAGCCCAGAGAAATGAGGCGTCGATTGGCCATGGCGGATACCGGTTCAATGAGCGGTGGTTGACACCGTTGGCTTGCGCAAGGATCTGGCGCGGGCATAGAGGTAGCGCAGGGTTGGTTTGCCGTGGTCGAAGAACAGCGTTTGCCAGGAATGCTTGAGCATTCGCTGGTACACATCGATCACCTCGCCATGCCAGCCGCCTCGGGAAAAGGTGTTGAGAAAGTCGGTGTGGTTGCCCAGCACGAAATCGATCTGTTGCTGCTTGCTGAACTGCGCGCCATAGCGGGCGAGGTAGACCTCGATGAACCGGATCTTGTTCTGGTAGTGCTTTTTCGGTTGCGCGGTCATGTTGCCGCTGTTGATCGTGCGCTCCAGCAACACCTGCGGCACCGTGTGGATCTCCCAGTGCTCAGCGATTCGGGTCCACATGAAGCGGTCCTCGCAATAACGCAGGCCGGCATCGAAGCAGCCGAGTTGCATCATCACGTCGCGCTTGACCAGCGCGGCGGATACGCCATTGAGGACGTTGGCGTGGATGAAATCGTAAAAATGCATGCCGCTCTTGCGGATGTTGTCCAGTTGTCGCCTGCCGTCGCTGTAGTTGACCTGGCAGTAGCAGTCGATCAGCCCCACCGGCCGTCCCTGAAGAAGGAGTTCGTCATACAGAGCCAGTTGCAGCTCCAGCTTTTGTGGGCGCCATTGGTCATCGGCATCAAGCATCGCCACAAACGTCTCTTGAGAGTGCCGAATCCCATGGTTGCGGGCGCTGGCCTGACCTTCGTTGGCTTGCTGCAACAGCGTCAGGCGAAACGGCGCCGCGAAGTCTTTGACCCGTTCTGGTCCTTCATCGGTGGAACCATCGTCAATAACGATGACGTGATCGGGGAGTCGGGTTTGCTCGGCCAGGGATACCAGCGTTTGCTCGATGCTGTCGGCGCCGTTGTACATCGGGATCACGACGCACACGGTATGCGGTGAAGGGGAGGCTTGGTTTATCACGGGTGTTTCTCCTTCTGTTACGCCTTGGCTGAATCACGCGGTAATGCCCTGCCAGACAGACGCTGACGCAGGGGGGCCGGTGATGACTCGGGGAATATCGCTGAGTGATGTCGGAAAGACAGCGCCAGGGTGCAGAACACCAAGAACTCGGCGGAGCGGTAGTTCGGGATCACGTACGCCACATAATTGGTGACGGCGAACAAGCCGATGATCACCAAAGCGCTGGCACGAAACTGTGCGGACTGGTTCGCCGTCACAGCGCGGTATTGTTTGAACAACGCTTCGCCCAGCAGCAGCACCAGCGCAGTCAACTGGATAAAACCACCGTTGAGCAGCGTTTCCATGTAGCCGCTGTGGGCGTTGCCGATGTAGCCCCAGCGAGTGATGAAAGCATCCGCGTCGGGGCTGGCCCAGAAGGCGCCGAAGCCATACCCCTTGAGCCACTGTTGGTCGATAAACGGCGCGAGCAGCTCCCAGATCAACGTGCGATCAGTGAGAGACGGATCGCGACCGGCGATCTCCAGCAGCCACGCCAGGTGGTTGTACAGCAACAGGCAAACCAGCAGGAAGACCAGCGTGCTACCGAGGAACAGCCACTGTGAGCGATTGATACGCAAGCGGATCAGAGTGAGGAAGTACCAGTAGCTCACCGTGCCAGACACTATCAGTGCCACGCCGGTCGCCGACTGGGCGAGAAGGATGGCGATCAGCGAACAAAACGCACAGAAGAGCGCCCAGCGATTGCCCTGGCGGATCATCGGCAGCAACAGCAGGATGGCGATCGCATTGAGCCGTGCACCGGCGTTCTTTTCGGCAAAAATTCCCTTGAAGGCGCCGTCGCGAATACCACCGGACAAGAATGCGACGTCAGGCCTGATCACGGCGAGTATCAAGCCGACCAACGCCGCCACGCCGATGGCGCAGCCGAGCATGTAGGTGATTTTTTCGAGGGGGTAGTTATAGGCAATGAAACCGGCAAAAAAGACCACGCCGAGCATCGCGATAACCCGCTTGAACGTCAGCATCGGGTCGTAGGACCAGCCAATCGAGGCGATCACACAAACCATGAACACCAGCAGAAAGAAGTTACTGCGGTAAAAAGTTTTGCTGAGGAAGACCTTGTTGCGGATGAAGAAGAACAAAGGCACCAACAGCGTGATGAGACCGCAGACCTGGTTGGCGACGCTGCCTTCAAGGTCTTTACCGACGTCGCCGAAACTGAATGCGCCGCCCAGTCCAAGGACAAACGTGATCACCTGGATGTAAAACAGCACGCCGAACAGGGTGAAGCCGTCGCGCAAGGTCGAGTATCTGATCGCCAGTGTGCTCATGATGCTGGGCTCCCGAGCAACGCGTCGAGGTAAGTCTGCACCGCGCTCGCATTCATGAATCGGGCAGCCGCCTCAAGGCGCGAGTGACGCTGCAGATCCCGCGGCGTGGAGAGTTGCAGGGCAATCGCCTGCGCCAGCGCGAGCGGGTCGTCGACAGCGACAAGCGGTGCAACCAGGCCGCCGCTCAAAATATCCTGAGGGCCATGGGGGCAGCGGGTCGCCACTACCGGCGTGCCCGTGGACAAGGCTTCTACCAACGCATTGGGACTGCCCTCGAAGCGCGACGACAGCACAAAGCAATCGGCCGCCGCCACTTCTGCCAGGGGATCACTGGTGTAACCCGGCAGGTCGACGCGATCGGCGACGCCCAATGTGCGTGCGAGTTCAAGCAGTCGAAGTCTGAGTGCGCCCTCACCAAAAATGATCAGGCGCACGTCGGTATCCGGCAACGCGGCGAACGCTGTAATCAAGGTGTCGAAACCTTTTTGCGACGCCAGGCGACCCACGGCGACAATCACCGCGCCAGACTTTTCCCGCAGCCAGCGGTGGCTTGGCAGGCCTGGTGGCTTCTCGCGGAAATTGTTGTCGAGCACCGGGTTGTCGGCAATGGTCACGTCCTGGCGGCGCGCGATGGTGGTATTGACCAGGTCCTGAGCGACACCGCGCGACACGCAAATCACCGGGTTGGGAATAAGCCGATAGAGCAGGGGGGCCACCAGATAGGCGGCTCGCACCATGAAGTCGGGGTTAACGTGTTTGTCATGGGAAAAGGCATTGCGCTCGCTGACGTGCAGCCGCGCCAGCGTGCCGGACAGCATGGAAGCGGCGATCGCCACGACGTTGACGTGCGTGAGCGCCGCCAGTTGCGCGTCAAAGCGATTGGCACGCAGAAATCGCGCGAGCGCCGGCACCGCACGAGAGCTGCGCGGGCTGCGCAGTTCCACCTTTTTGACGCGTGGGTCGAGATGCGCGGCATTGATGCCGCCGCCGGTGAGCATCAACAGCGTCACGTCATTGCCGGCATCGACCAATGCTCCGGCCAGGCGCGTCATCATTTTTTCAGCCCCGCCCGCGCTGAGGTCATGCAGGATAATCAGCAATTTTTTCATAGGTTCCACACCTGGTAATACGCCTGCGCCGCGTGCTGGCTGGTGTACTGGCGGAGGGCATCAGTGACCATTTTTTCGCTTGGAGCCACGTGATCCGTCGATGTCAGGCTTCGCAGCATTCCATTGGCCAATGCCGGGATGTCGTTGACCTTGACCAGTTGGCCGAGCTGGCCGTTGTCCAGCAGTTCTCTGGGACCCGTCTCGCAGTCGCATGCCAGCACGGGAGTCCCCAGCGCCAACGCCTCGATCAATACGGTCGGCATGCCTTCGTGAAGGGAACTCAGAATGAACAGGCGTGCTTGCCTGAGCAGTGAATAGGGGTTGCTGAGGAAACCGGTAAAGTGCACTCGTTGGGCGATGCCCAGGCGCTGCGCCTGAGCGATCAGTGTGCCGCGCAACGGCCCGTCGCCAGCGATCACCAGATCGGGCAGCGCCTGGCGGTGCAGCGCCATGGCGTAGGCATCGAGCAGCAGGTGAAAACCTTTCTGTTCCGTCAACCGGCCCAGACCCAGCCAGTAGTCGTCGGGTAACCCTGCGGGCAGCGGCGCGTGTGAGGCTTGAAACAGTTGCTCGGTGATGACCGCGTTGGGGCAATAGCAAACGCGCTGCTGGCCCCATGGCAGCAAGTCGGCCAGAGACTGGCGCAATGCCGTGGAGACCGTGACCACTTTTCCGCTGCCACACAAGTACAAGGCATAGAGCAGGCGCAGGCTTGAAGGGCTGGTTTTCTGCTCAGTGCAATCAAGCGTCACGTGCCGGCTATAGATGACTTTGCAGGCACTGCCCAAAGTGGCGAACCACGTGCAGACGTTGGCCTGTTCCTTGGCGGAAATCAGGTGAGTGACGCCCTCGCGACGAATCAGCCGACGCAACAGGACGATCGATTTGAGCAGGCCCACGATGCCGTTGCCACCGCCGCTGTTGTGGCGTTGATCGCCGTCAGTGTCCGGCGTCTCACCGTTCATGACGAAAAAGCTCACCCGCTTTCCATCCTTGTGAAATTGCTCGGATAAGCGTTGCTGTACCCGCTCGACGCCGCCGCCGGTCTTGAAATCTTTGAGAATGAACAGGATGTGCATAGTCATTCCCCAACACTGATGGCGACTTTGTGCCGAGCGAGCATCGTCAGCAGGTGCACAAAGTTGCTGGGGTAATCGATGAGGTAGCGTTTGATCGTATGAGGTTCGCGATACATTCGATAAAACGCGCGCAGGTGCAGGCGATTGATGATCGCCGGGTAGTACTGCCGCGTGGCCAGGGCTTCCTGGCGAATGAACCCGCCGCAGGTGAAGGCCACACCGCGAAAGCCTGCGCGCAGCGCATCCTGTTCGAACTGTTCTTGCAGTCCCGCGCCCAGGCCAACGATCAGGATGTCCGCTTCGCTGTCGCAAATGTGGGCCTGTATGGCCTCGGCCTGCGAGGAATCAAAGTAGCCGTTGTGGTAACCGGCGATGGCCAGTTGCGGGTAGAGGCTCTTGATCTTGCTGATGAACAGATCCAGTTCAGCTTGCCGGGCGCCGACGAAATACACGCGTTTGCCCAGTCGCTCAGCGCTGCCGAGTACAAGATCGGCGATAGACGTGAAGTCAAAGCTGACCCGGCCGATCGTCTTGCCGGTCACGCGAGACATGAAGGTCGACATCAGCATACCGTCGCAAAAATAGTTGATGGTGCCTGGGGTCTGCCCGAACACGCTGCCGATGGACGCGAAGTTGATGAAGGAGAAGGCCTGGTTGGCCTCCAGTAATTTCGGAGAGTACTGCCCGACTAATTCCAGCTTGAACATGGCGCGGCTCCTTTCAGATGACTGAGGGGGTCTGCCGCCCCACGGAAACGTAGGTGAAACCGCGTTTGCTCAAACGCTGTGGATCGAACAGATTGCGTCCGTCGAAGATCAACGGCTGTTTGAGCCGCTGACTGAGCAGGTCGAAGTCCGGTGCCCGAAACGATTGCCACTCGGTGACGATGATCAACGCGTCGGCATTTTTCAGCGCCGCCTCCTTGGTGCCCGCGAGGGTCAGGTCATCGCGCGAGCCATAAATGCGCTGGGCTTCTTCCATGGCCTTGGGATCAAATGCCTGAACGTTGGCGCCGGCCTGCCACAAGGCTTCCATCAATACGCGGCTGGGGGCTTCGCGCATGTCGTCGGTGTTGGGTTTGAAACTCAGCCCCCAGAGGGCAAAGGTCTTGCCGCGAAGGTGACCGTCGAAGTGGTTGAACACTTTGCTGTACAGGCTGGTTTTCTGTTCCTGGTTGCGCGCCTCGACGGCCTTGAGCACCCGAGCGTCAATGTCGACGCTGGTGGCGGCATGTATCAGCGCTTTCACGTCTTTGGGAAAGCACGAGCCGCCGTAGCCCAGGCCTGGGTAGATAAATTGATAACCGATGCGTGGGTCGGAGCCGATGCCGTGGCGGACATTCTCGATGTCGGCACCGAGTTTTTCGGCGAGGCAGGCCATTTCGTTCATGAAGCTGATCTTGGTCGCCAGCATGCAGTTGGCGGCGTACTTGGTCAGTTCGGCGCTGCGAACGTCCATGACAATGATTTTTTCGCGGCTGCGATTGAACGGCTCATACAACTCGCGCATGACCTCTTCGGCACGCGGGCTGTCGGTGCCGATGATGATCCGGTCGGGCCGCATGCAGTCTTCGACCGCGCAACCTTCCTTGAGAAATTCCGGATTGGAGACCACGTCGAACGTCAGGTCGCTGCGATTGTTGTCGGCCAGTACCTGCTCGACACGCTCACGCACAAGGTCCCCAGTGCCGACCGGCACCGTGGATTTGTTGACGATGATGTGGTGCCGATCCATGTTCAACGCGATGGTTTGCGCCACGCTCAACACGTATTTGAGGTCTGCCGAACCGTCTTCGTCTGGCGGTGTGCCGACGGCAATCAACAGCACATCGCCATGGTGAACGGCCTCGGCCAAATCAATACCGAAGCGCAGTCGGCCACTTTGATAGTTGTCCCGCACAAGGTTTTTCAGACCCGGCTCGTAGATGGGCAACGCGCCTTCCTTCAGCGCCTCGACCCTGGCAGCGTCGACATCGACGCAGAGCACGTTATGCCCAACCTCGGCCAGTGCGGCGCCTTGAACAAGGCCCACGTAACCAATACCGAATACGCTCACATTCATGGTCAAACCTCAGGTCGTCGTGACGGTTGTCAACGCAGGGCAGGGGGGCTGTAGAGGAGGGGCAAGGATCAGTAGATGTTTTTCGAGAACAGCGTGAAGGGCGTCTTGATGAGGATTTTTATGTCGAGCCACAGCGACCATTGGTTGATGTAGTTGAGGTCTTGGGCGACGCGCAGCTGCATCTTTTCCACCGTCTCGGTTTCGCCGCGATGCCCGGTGATCTGGGCCAACCCGGTGATGCCCGGCTTGAGGCGATGGCGGGCCATGTAGGCGCGGACTTTGCCGGTGTAATAAATGTTGTGGGTGACGGCATGCGGTCGCGGGCCGACCAGGGCCATCTGCCCGGACAGAACATTGAACAGTTGGGGCAATTCGTCGATGGAGCTGCGGCGCAGCAAGCGTCCGATCGGGGTGATGCGATCATCGTCACGGGTGGCTTGGCGCACCTCGTGGTCGTCGTGGACGCGCATCGACCGAAACTTCCAGACCTTGATCACTTCACCGTTGCAACCGTGGCGGTTCTGCTTGAACAGCACAGGGCCTGCGGAGGTCAGCTTGACCGCTGCCGCCACCACCAACAGCAATGGGCTGAGGAGGATAATCGCCACGGTTGCCAGGCTGCGTTCGAACAGGTCTTTGCAAAACAGGCTGGCCGGATGCGAGCTGATCAGGCTTTCATTGAGGTAAATGGCCGGCATCCGCTCGATTTCCGAGATCGAATGGTTGAGCAACACCATGCTGCCAAAATCCGGGATCCACACCACGTCGACATTCATGTCCAGCAGGTCGATGTAGAGCGCTTCGATGGTGGCGGCATGCGCCATGGTCAGCACGACGTAGACGCGGCGCACTTCCAGGCGCGTGATGATTTCGCGGATCGCGTCAACGTGACCGAGCAGCGGCAGAATGCTCGGGGCCGGTCCGCTGTTATCGGCGGCGGCGATGAAACCCAGTACCAGCGCGCGATTCGGTCTGGAGAGTTTTTTCGCCAACTCATGGG
This sequence comes from Pseudomonas sp. FP2196, assembly GCF_030687715.1. Classification (GTDB taxonomy): domain Bacteria; phylum Pseudomonadota; class Gammaproteobacteria; order Pseudomonadales; family Pseudomonadaceae; genus Aquipseudomonas. The sequence continues at coordinate 3,105,057 of NZ_CP117445.1, read as the reverse complement.
CCGTCGGGCACGTGCCGATGATCACCGAACGACGCTCGTTACAGACCTTGCGCGAGTGCAGTCGGGCCAAGTAATGAAGGGGCAGAAAACTCGCGGCCTGCACTACGAAACCCAGCACCGCCCAGACAATGATCACCTGGCGCGAAAACGTCGCACTGGTCTGGGTGATGAAGGCAATCGCCGCGAGCACGGCCAGCAGGATCAACCAGCCGGCGAGCAATCTGCCGAGGCCGACCACCAGACCATGGCGTTTGTGGTAAACCCTCATCACGCTATAAATCGGCACTGAACCGAGCACCGTCAGAATGATCAGGATGCGGTATTCGCTGGTCAGACTGCCGACGCGCCAATACACGAGCAGCATCAGCAGCGAAGTTACCAGCGACAGCGCACACAGCCACTGGCCCCAGAACGTAAGACCTCGGCGTTGCGTCATATGAGCGGTATAGAGCGGTGTCATCGGCTTAACCTCAGGCAACAGTCATCCATCAGCGCTAATCAGGCAGACACGAGGTGTCTGCTGAAGGCTGTTCCGTAGTTCGGCAGAGGTGAAGCGGTTGCGGGATGGCAGAACGGGGTGCAACGGCAGGCTTGTTCGCCCGACGTTACCTGGGCGCGAAATCGTAGTTATAGAACGCCCGAGAGTGGTGGTAGCCGTACTTGCGCGCCTTGCGCAGGTCCACCTGATTGAGCACGGTGCCAAATACCGGCACATGGCTCTGTTGCAACATGGCAAGGCCCCTTTGCACTTGGCTGATGGGCGTGCTGTCGGCCTTGACTACATAGATCACCGCATCCGAGTGCTTGGCCAGCAACAACGCGTCGCTGATCATCTCCGCAGGGGGTGAGTCGATAATGATGTGGCGGTAACGCGATCTGAGTACCTCAAGCATGCGCGCCATGCGCGGCGAGCTGAGCAAATCCTGCGGCGGCGGCTGTAACGCGTTAGGCGAAGAAGCAGGGGAAGGCAGGCGCGGCGCGGCGAACATATCCAGCGAAGGTGGCAGGACCTTCCCGGCCGGCAGCATGTCCAGATTGCCCACCGAAACGATGCAGTCTTCGAGCCTGGCGGTGCCTGCAATGACGTTCGCCAGTCCCGGACTGTCCGGGGGGAAGTCGAAGTTCAGCGCCAGGGTTGGCTGACGCATGTCAGCATCGATCAGCAGCACCCGCTCCAGCGAACTCAGTGAGCTGGCCAGATTGTTGGCAATGGTACTTTTACCTTCACCGGCAACGGTCGACGTCACCAGTACCACCTGCGAGGGCATTTCGCTGCTTTGCAACATCAGCCAGGTGCGCAGATTGCGTATGGTCTCGGAAAAACGCGGGTTGTCGTTGTCTTCGAACAAGCGCGCCAGTTGCCGGCGGGTTTTCTTCATCACCAACGGCACGACGCTGAGCAGTGGAATGTTGAGCGCGCTTTCGATCGACTCGTCGGTTTTGAAGGTATTGCTCAGGCTCTCGAAGAGCAGCGCCAACGCCACGCCGATCACCGCAGCGATCAACCCGACGATCCCGACAATCAGGGTTTTACGGGGTTTGCTCGCCTCGACTGGAACAATCGCCGGGTCGACGATGCGCACTTTGGTCGAGTCCATGTCGGCGGTGGCCGTGGTCTCTTTCAAACGGGTGACGAACGTTTCATAGAGCGCGCGGGAGCTGTCGACTTCACGCTGGAACTCGCGCAGCTGGAACTCTTTTCGGGCGATGTCCTGGATTTGCGCCTTATTGCTGTTGAAGGATTGGCGCAGCGAGGCTTCACTGGCCGTCGCGAGCTGGTATTGCCGTTCAATACCGGCGACCACTTGCTGGACTTGCAATTGCAGGCTGGTGGTGGCGGTGCGCAATTCGGACTGCGCAGACACCAGGCTCGGGTGTTTTGGACCATAGCGTCCCGCCAGTTCATCAACCTTGGCCTGGGCCAAGGCCCGGTCCGCCTGGAATTTTTGCACCAAAGGGTTGCTCAAGACGGCAGGCACGCTGGAGAGCCGACTCAGATCGCCGTTGCTCAGAGACTTCGCCTGGCGGTACTCGCTCTCGGCTTCAGCGCGGTTGCGACGGGCGTCAACCATGCGATTACCGGTCATTTCCAGTTCGTTGGCGCTGATAGTGGCAACCCCACCAACATCGACCAGGCCTTGCTCTTCGCGGTAGCCCTGAAGCTTTTTCTCGGCCGCACGCAAGTTGTCACGCAGCTTGACCAGCCTTGTGTTCATCCACGCCGTGGTGGTTTGCGACGACTTCTCGCTGGTGTCGAGCTGGCTGTCGGTAAAGCCTTGGGCCAGCGCATTGGCTGCCGCTGCCGCCAGGCCAGGGTCGGGCAGCTCGACCTCGATTTCGAGCAATTGGCTCTTGCCGACGAACTTGACGCTGGTGTGCAGCATGAGGTTCTGCGTGACCTGATTGAAGACGTCTTCTTCGGTGAGCACATCTTTGAGCGGCATCAACATGCCCAGCCCCGGGACCCACTGCTCGAGGTCAAGATTGGTCAGCCACTGACGCGGTGTGAACCAGGGCTTCGGTTGTTGGCGCGGGTCGGTCACCGGATGGGTCGTCAGGCCGAGCTTTTTCACTGCGCGTTCGGCAAGATCGCGCGATTGCAGGAGCGCTTGCTGGGTCTGCAAGTAGTCCGTGGCGTTTCCGCCTGAATCCTTGACTTGCTGGAAGGACATCAGCGGAGGCGTCTTATCGTTGAACAACAACGTCGTGCTGCCGATGTATTGCGGGGTGATGGTCGAGACCACCACGGCCGCCAGCAGACCGCTCACCAGAACCAGCCATCCGATGCTCCATTTGGCACGCCAGATCACCCTCCAGAGCTTTAAAAGATCAATGGTGTCCTTGTCTTCGCTGTACTGCTGATGCAGATGCGCTTGAAGAGGACGTTCGACGTAGGTGCTAGGGCTGTTGTCCATGATTAGAAAAAGCCTTGTGCAATGGAAATGGTGTCGCCGGGGGCAATCGTGGTGTTTCGCGTAACGTCATCGGTGAGGGTCGAACCACCGTCACCGCGCAAGATGGTCACGCGTTTGATTGACGCCCGCTCGGTCAAGCCACCGCCCAATGCGATGGCTTTCTCTAGCGTCAGGCCGGGCACGAATGGATAGCTGCCGGGTTTTTTCACTTCGCCATTGATGTAGAACGAACGGTATTCGATCTGGCTCAGACTGACTTTCGGGTCGATCAGGTAACCCTGCTTAAGCCCGTCCACAATGATTTTTTCGACCTGGCCGGGGGTGAGTCCTTTGGCGGAAATCTCGCCCAGAAAAGGGTAGGAAAAGGTGCCGGCGTCGCTGAGACGGATCTTTTTCAGACTCAACTCCGGTTCACCGAACACGATGATGCGCAAGACATCACCAGCAGCCAGTTTGTATTGAGTGCTGGGGTCTGCTGCATACGCAGAAGGGAAAAAAACCAGCGCGAACAACAAGACAAAGGTGTGTGTGTTCATGTCGAGACCCTCTTAAAGGCTGACGTTGAAGCTGATCTGAAACACGTTGCGGCTGAAGCTTTCATTGTCGGCATCAGAATCGTTGTCGCGGAAGCGATAACCGAGTTCGATTTCCAGCCATCGGCGCATCGCGTACACCACCGCCAGGTTGTAGTCCTGAAGATTGTCGGTTCGGTCTTGACCTTCGTAGACATAACGCCCGACCCCGGCTTGTGCCACCGTGGTGATGCGTTCCGTCCAGCCATGACGCCAACCCACTTGGGTGAACGTCGACTTCACGGCTTCAGCGCCGTCGTCACCTTCGGCGAGAGCCTGTCGAGCAACAAAGGTAAACGTCGAGTAAGTTCGCGGCTTCCATTGCAAATCCACTTGCCAGGTGGGGTTGTTGAGGTCATTGGATTCGTCGCTGTCGAAGTTCTTGCGCTCATAACCCAGGCGGACTTTGCCCGTGGTGCGTGCCGTGAAATCCCATACGGCACCGGCCAGTACGGCATCTGATTTACTGCTGCGCGGACTGTTGGCTTGCTGGTAATCAAAGTTGGTGTGGTCATATTCCAGCAGGCCACGAGTGTTACTGCCGATGCGGTGGTACCAGGTGCTGGTGAGTGCGGTGGTATTACGTTCTTTGTCGTCGTTGATGCCATCGGCATTGTCGTAACGCAGTTCGGCGTAATTGGCGCCGAACTCGAGTTGATTGTCAGCGCTCTTCGCGCCAAAGGTGTAGAGGCCACCGACCTTTTTGTTGTTGAGCTTGTCGTTGATGCCTTCGACCGCCGTCGATTCCGTGCGCTCCCACTTCCGATATTCGGCTTCGAGTTTCAGCCGATGCCGGTCGGTGAACTCCATGACGCTGTCCGCACGCACACGTTGAGCCGTGTTCGAGGCATCCGACTCATCGTGATAGATGTAGCGAGTGGGCTGCCAGATCAGCCGAGTGGCGCTGTTGCGATCTTCGGCTTTGAGTTCGAAGGAGGGCGCCAACTTGGTAATCATGGAAGACTGCGTATTGTTTTCCACTTCGCGAAAGTTGTCGTCATAACTTTCTGAAAACAAAAAAGTCGGAGTGAAATCGAATCCGTAAACATTTATCGCTTGCGGTTCAATACTCCAGACCATTCCGGAATAAAGACAGGTCGTCATCAGTGCAACAGGGCAACGTGACATCAAGGCCATGTTATAGCTCCTGAGGAAAAGGCATATAAAAGCAGGCAGCTAGTTATAGTTTTGATAGCTGGGTTGTTGACGTTCAAGAACGCTCAGTGGCAAGCAGACAGATTGTTCCCGGTTGAGAAACTGCAGAAGGATCATCACCCGGTCGGTACCGTGCGCAGCAACGAATACGCCTTCCAGTGGCGACAGTGGGCCGCTGATGATCTGCAAATGCTCGCCGGGTTTGAGCGCTTCATCCGCGCCGGACTCCGATTCAAGGCAGCGCCCACGCAAATGCTCGATGACGTGCTCTGCCACCGTCGCTGGACCATGATTGAATTCGACAATGCGACTGACACCGCGAGTAGAACGCAAGGGCGCCCAATTGTCGTTGCTACTGAGTTGGATAAACAAATATCCGGGGAAGAGTGATTCCAACACCCGCTGTCGTTTCCCGCGAATGACGCGCTCACTGACTAGCTGGGGGTGGTAGACCACATAATTCTGTTGGAGGAGGTTGAGGTGGGCACGTTCATCCTGACGTGGTTTGCATTGCAATAAGTACCAATTAGGTCGATCTGAGCTGGTCGCTGGCATGCTGGTAAACTCTGTAATGATCGAAAGTTTATGCAGGCAGTAGCTCTATAGAGGGCTAAGAAGAGACCGTTGGCAGAAGTGTGTTTTTATTATGATGTAACGCAAGGGTGTTTCAATAATGAATCACATAAGGTTTCATTAGGGTGCATAACGCCAGGGCGTGACGCTATATAGTGCAGCGCACTAGGGACGATTTGCTGTCTAACTTTTCGAGAGGCAAAGCTACCGCACGGTCTGCATAAAGCAGTGTTTATGATAGGTAGCTAAGTAGTGGTCTCTAAAATGTCAGCTGTCGAGTAAATTAGCGCTCGCGCCTTGTTCAACGAGACCTTGGTAGTTATCGGCCAGTCTTCACGGTCTGTCAAACGTTCCTTGTCAAAAAACACGCCATTGATCCATTAGTGAATTTGACCCATTGCATCGTGTTGTTTTTATTGAGTATTTATTTCTGACGGACGGCTCGGAATTTTTTCGTCTTTCAGGTAAAAGGCTAATAGGCAAGATCAACAGGCGAATCCCCATAGTTGGGGATTATTATAAATTCTGGACTGCGTTTCCCGATCAACGCTATAAGTAATCACCTTTTGAGTTGATTGGAGCAGGGACTATGACCGTTCTTGTGACAGGTGCTGCGGGCTTTATTGGATATCACACGGTCAAACAATTGACTCTGGACGGCCACACAGTAATCGGCATCGACAACCTCAACGATTATTACAGCGTGACGCTCAAACAGGCGCGCCTCAAACAGTTGAGCAAGCTGCAAGGTTTCCGTTTCCACACGATGGATATTGTCGATAAGCCGGCCTTGATGGCGCTGTTCGATGAGCACGGTTTCACCGAGGTCGTCCACCTGGCCGCCCAGGCGGGGGTTCGCTACTCACTGGATAACCCGGATGCCTACGCGCAATCGAATCTGGTGGGATTTTTGAATGTGCTGGAAGCCTGTCGACATTATCAGCCTGCGCATCTGATCTACGCGTCGAGCAGTTCGGTGTACGGTGCCAACAGCAAGCAGCCATACAGTGTCGACGACGCGGTCGAGCAGCCGGTTTCCCTGTACGCCGCCACCAAACGCGCCAATGAATTGCTTGCCCACAGTTACTGCCACCTCTACGGCTTGAAGGCCAGCGGGCTGCGTTTTTTTACCGTTTACGGGCCATGGGGCCGACCGGACATGGCGCTATTCAAGTTCACCGAAGCGATCCTGCAGGGCCGTCCGATCGATATTTACAACCATGGTCAGATGGCGCGGGACTTTACCTACGTCGATGACATTGTTGAAAGCATCGTGCGACTGTGTCCGAAACCGCCGGTAGCGGAGAAGGAGGGCGAAGGCGTCAACCGGATCTTCAACATAGGGCGCGGCAGCCCGGTAGCGCTGCTGGATTTTGTCGACTGCCTGGAGACGGCATTGGGCAGAAAGGCTCAGCGCAACTTTATGCCGATGCAAGCGGGCGATGTCATCAATACCTGGGCCGATGTTTCGGCGCTGGTCGATTGGATCGGGTTTGCTCCGCAGGTGGAGGTTGAAGCCGGTGTGGCGCAATTTGTGAGTTGGTATCGCCAGTATTATCAGGTGTAACTCCGTAACCGATTCGTTCTGGTCAGGCGCAGCAGCGACGTGTTTCAGATGCCACCGTAGGGGCGAGTTGTCGTGCTGGCGCAGGCGCCAGCAACGTACAAGCGCGAGGCAGGTACTCACTTTCAAGTTGTCGGAATGGTTCCACCATCAATAATGAATTCGCTCCCGGTGATGGACGCTGCGCGAGGTGAAGCCAGGAAGGCGATGAGGTTTGCCACCTCCGCCGGGGTCGAGGGGCGACCGAGTGGAATACCGCCTAATGCATCCATGATGATCCGCTTGCCGCCCTCGTAGTCCGTACCTGCCTCCTGTGCCAACCTTTGAGCCAAAGCGACCGACGACTCTGTTTCAATCCAGCCCGGCGATACCCGGATAACGCGAACGCCTTTTGGAGAAACCTCTTTCGACAGGCTTTTGCTATAGGTTGAAAGCGCGGCCTTGGCCGCTGCATAAGCGGTCGTCGCTTCAGGGAGAGGCAGCCGACTCTGAATAGAGGTGACGTGGATGATGACGCCGCTGTTTCGTTCGAGCATATCGGGAAGCAGGGCACGATCCAGGCGCACGGCTGGAAACAGATTCAGATCGAGCTCGCGCTGCCACTGTTCTTCATCAAGCGCAGCAAATCCTCCACCGGGTGCAGATGAGCCACCCAGGACGTGGATGATGATTTCAACACCGCCCAATATTCGTTTCGTCGCGGCCACCAGCGTTTCACAACCCTCCCGAGTGGAAAGATCAGCCTCTACGCAGAGGTCTTGCGGCATATCGATGTTCGCCTGACGCGCTGAAGTCAGCACTTTCGCACCTTCAGCGAGGAGCAGGTTGACCAACGCTTTGCCGACACCTTTTGTGCCGCCCGTTACCAGAATCCGCTTGCCGCTCAGATCAAGATTCATGGCGTAATCTCAAGCGTGTGGATCCGACCATCCAGCACTGTAAACGCGTGGTTCAGTTTGACCGGGCTGCCAGGGAAGTTGCCGGTAACACGAGCCGCGACGGTCAATGTGCCTGCGCGCTCGGTCACCTCGATTGGCTTGATCTGGTAGGTAAACGCCTGCCGGGCTTCGCGCTGCCATGATTCGATTGCCTCGATTCCTTTGTGTGTGCGGTTCTCGTCAAACACTGTGGCGTTGGCACTGAAACAAGTCGCCATAAGCGAAGTGTCGCCACCGCCATTGCTGATATCGAAGTACGCCGTAACGGCATCTGGAAGCTGACAATTCATGAGTGGGTCCCTCTCTGACAGTTGATTGTTCTGCACCCCTGAATCTTGCGGTCACTGGGATAGTTTGCTCAACTGGCACAAACATTGATGGCCAATCCCGATAATCAGGACAATCGAAATGTCAGATCCACGTGTGGGCCTCCATGACCTGGAGGCGGTAATGGCCGTAGCCCGCAGGGCTTCGTTTCGACAAGCGGCCATCGACCTCAGTGTTTCAACGACTGCCTTGAGCAACACCATTGCCAAGCTGGAATCGAATCTGGAAACGCGGTTGTTCAATCGCACGACGCGCAGCGTGTCTCTTACCGAGGCTGGCAAGATGTTCATGGAGCAGGTCGGACCGGCGCTGCAAGATGTTCGCGCCGCGCTCGAAGCCGTGCATTCGCACAATATCGGGCCTGCGGGCGTTCTGCGCATCAACGCATTCGCGAGTGCCGCCCGTGCCACGCTCGTGCCACTTATGCTGGAGTTTTTGCGACGTTACCCAAAGGTGCACATCGATCTCGTTACTGAGGGGCGACTCGTGGATATTGTGGCTGACGGGTTCGATCTCGGTGTCCGGTCCGCCAATCTGATACCCAGCGACATGATTGTGATCTCGTTGGGCCGGCCGCAACGTTACGCCGTCGTGGGCTCACCCGCGTACTTCGAGAAACACGGGCGGCCTCACACTCCAGCGGATCTTCTCAATCATCACTGCTTGCGTATTCGTCTGCCCAATGGCGCCATTTATCCATGGCACTTTGAACGCGACGGCGAGGTCATCCGACTGGATGTGAGAGGGCAACTCACGCTTGACGAGCCTGGTCTGGTCAAGGCTGTTGTGCAGGAAGGTGTCGGGCTTGGCTTTTTCATGGAGCAGGACATTGAGACTGAAATCCAGACCGGCCAGTTTGAGCGGGTACTGGAGGACTGGACGCCTCCTCGAGACGACTTGTGCCTGTATTATCCGAACCGGCGCAACCCTTCGGCTGCGCTCAAGGCGTTCACGGCGCTGGCCCGCGCCAAGCTGTCATCACGTGCCTGATCAGCTCAAGCGTGCGACTTAAATGTCATAGGTGGAACGGATAGCCTCCACGGCCCGCTCTCCGATCACGACGCAGGGTGCCATCGTATTACCGCTGGTGACGTGGGGCATGATGCAAGCATCGGCAATGCGCAGACTCTGAATTCCGTAAACGCGCAAGTCGCCATCTACCACGGACATTGCGTCGCGCCCCATCTTTGCCGTGCCGCACTGGTGCCAGTAAGTCACGGCAGCGTTGCGAGCGTAGTTTTCCAGTGATGCAGTGTTCAGTTTGCCAGGCAGACTTTCACCTTTGACCAGCCCCTTGAAGGGTGCCTGAGCACCCAGTTCCTGGACAAAACGGATGTTTTCCAACGCGTTGCGTCGGTCGGTCGGATGAGACAGCGTGTTGGGTTGAATGATGGGGGCGTCGGTGACATTCGGGCCGCTGAGCGTGATGCTCCCGCGGCTTTGAGGGTGAGCAAGGCCGGCAAACATCGTCCAGCCATGGGCAGGGACACCCATGGGCGCCGTTTCTGCACTGGGCACGGGGAATTCAACCTGACAATGGAACATGTCGGGGAGGCGCAAAGCGCTGTCGCTGCTCCAGTAAAGGGTCGCTTCGGATCCCCCGTAACCCATGGGTTGCGCAGTCGCGTATTCGAAAATAACCGCGAAGGACACATGGTCTTGATGATTGGCGCCAACGCCGGGTAGATGCTGGACGACAGGAATACCATGGCGCTTCAACTCGTCCTCAGGCCCGATTCCCGACTGCATCAGAACTTTTGGGGTATTGACTGCGCCCAGCGAGAGAATGACTTCGTGGCTGGCGTAAAAGTATTCTGTTTGCCCATTGCTTACGGTTTGCACGCCAACAACTCGCTTACCCTCGAACAACAAACGACTGACCAGCGTGTGCGTCAGAACGGTGAGGTTAGGCTGGTCGCGTCGCGGGCCGACGTAAGCGCGGTAGATCGAATTACGTTGGCCATTCTTGACGATGAGATCGTTAAGGGCAGCGCCGCCAGGGCCCTCCATCATGACGCCGTTTGGGTTATCGAAAGTGGGTATGCCCATTTCGGCAGCGGCGCTGATCATGGCGTTTGCAATCGGCTGGACGTTTCGGGCAGGAGCAACATGAACCGTTCCACCCTTGCCGCGGCGAATGGGATCGGGTGTACCGCAATAATCTTCTACGCGTTGATAAATCTTCAGCACAGAAGCGTAGCCCCAAGCTGGATTGCCACTGTCTGCTGCGAAGTCTTCCCAATCGTTTTTATGACCACGCGCCCACAGCATGACATTGATGCTGGATCCGCCGCCCAAACCCCGCCCCATGTTCAGCGGTATTTTCCGGTCGTTGAGGTGGGGGTTAGCCGCCGCCGAAAAATTCCAGTCGCGTTCGCCGCCCAGATTCAAAGGCCAATTGCCCGGTTCCAGCACGTGTGGGTGTTCATCGCTGCCGCCAGCCTCGATGAGCAACACCCGTACTTCGGGATTTTCGGCCAGCCGCCCCGCAACAACGGAACCGGCGGTACCCGCGCCGCAGACGATAAAGTCGAAATGGTGCGTGTTCAGTTCAGCATTCATGGGCATGAGAGCGTTTCCTCGGGCTGAGCTTTCGCGCTCGCCAAATTTGTTATTTGATCGATTTGTTAACTGGGGCAGGGCGTTTGAAATAGAGCGGGAAGGCCATCAGGGCAAGTACGCTGCAACTGACAGCCCACTTGCCCCGAAGGCCCGGAGTTCACTGACTCTGCTGTACAGCCTGAATGATGACGTTGGCGACATCGTCAGGGCGCGATTGTTGTGGGACGTGGCTGGCTTGGATCTCGGTGACCTGCGCGCCGATTTTCTTCGCGAAAGCCCGCTGCAGGTCGGGTTGAATCATGCGGTCTTGTTGAGCCACGACGTACCACGATGGCTTGCCTTTCCAGGCGGCTGCGCTGGTTTTGTCATCGAATGCCGAGGCACGGATCGGCCCTTGCGTGGCGGCCATGATTGCGGTTTGCTGCGCTGGAAGATCCTGAGCAAAGCCGCTGGCCATGCCTTCGGCAGTCATGTAGAGAAATCCGTTTTTGTCAGCGGCGATGTCTTTCACGCCGGATGGAGCAGGGTAGTCTTTGCCAAGGTCTTTGCTCGCTTGACCGGCATCCGGGGCGAACGCGGCCACGTAGACCAGGCTGCGCACCTTCTTGTCGGTGCCCGCCTGACTGATCACCGTCCCGCCCCAAGAGTGACCGACCAATACGACGTCGTTCTCCTGGTTGTTCAGTACGCGCTGAGTGGCGGCAACATCGTCGGCCAGCGAGGTCAGCGGGTTTTGCACCACGGTGACTTTGATACCTTTTTCTTGCAGCAAAGGTACGACTTTGGACCAGTCAGAACCGTCGGCGAATGCACCGTGGACGATGACCACAGAAGGTTGTTGCGGCGCGGCATGAATGGCGCCACCGAACAGTGCACAGCTCATGGCGAGGGTGAGGGCGAGGGCCTTTGGTTTGAACATGATGCGATCTCCTGTATTGGGTGAGCGCAGTTTGGTGAATACTCGGCGGATTGGGCATCGGTCATTTATCCGAGGCCACCATCAATTTTCGGACGGGTGTCTGGGGGAGTCGATGTGTCGGTAAATGACTGTATCGAGGTGGAGGATGCGATCCTGGCGTTATCCATGGTGGGCGATCTGAGCATGGGGCAACCTTTCGATCAGTCACGTCGCACGGCCCGACTGGTGCAGATGCTCGCAAACGCCTGTAACGGTGCCGGCGAGCACACCGAGATCGGGCGGCAGGTGGCCTTGCTGCGCTGGTCTGGATGTACCGCGAATGCGGAAGGCTTTACTCGCCTGCTGGGAGATGACGTCGAGGGGCGCAATGCGATGCTCAGTCAAACCCTCAACGCTGCAGGTCTGCGCGCGATGCGCAGATCCACGCCGCTGGCGCAGATTCATTGTGAGGTGTCCGGCGACATCGCCAGTACGTTGGGCTTGAGGAGCGAAGTCGAGCACGGGCTGCGCAACGTATTCGAGCAATACGACGGCGCAGGCCGGCCATCCGGCCTGCGTCATCCGCAAGTCCCGGAAGTGGTTTATCAGGTATTGCTGGCGGGCGATCTGGAGATCCTGTCCCGCATGCATGGCCTGGAGGCCGCATTGCAGTGGATCAGCAGCCATCGCGACCAACGCTATCCCGCGGCGCTCGCCACCGAACTGCTGCAACACGCCGAAGACTGGCTCGATCAACTGCGCCAGCCTCAAGCAGTTGCTTCCCGGGGGGCCGCCGCTCCCGTGTCGTTGACGCTTGTCGGTGATGTGATCGATCTCAAGCTGCCGTGGCTGGCGGGTTATTCGCGACGCTCCTCGGAACTGGCACGCGAAGCCGCAAGGCTTTCGGGCCTCCCAGCGCTGGCGGTTGATCATCTCGGCCAAGCGGCACTGATTCATGGCATTGGCCGCGCGGCGGTGCCCAATCGCATCTGGAATACCCCGGGCGCATTACTGGAGGGCGATCTTGAGCAAGTGCGACTGGTGCCTTACTGGACGTCGCGTGCGTGTGGCCAGATCCCTGCGCTGGCGGTTTCTGGACAGGTAGCGGCACACGCGTATGAACGACTTGATGGCAGTGGCTACTTCCGAAGTCTCAACGCCGACGCGTTGCAAACCGAACATCGCTTGCTCGCGGCGGCATTGGCGTGGCAAGCGTTAGTCAGCGATCGACCGTGGAGGCCAGCGTTTAGTCACGACGCCGCCGCATGCTTGTTACTGGAAGAGGCGGGGCAGGGGCGTTTCGATCCTCGTTCTTGTCAGGCCGTGATCGCCGCCGCCTGTGGAGAGACCTCGATGACGGTCTGTAAACCTTGCGGCGGTTTGCTTTCCGAGCGCGAAACAGAGATTTTGCGGCGCATCAGTACTGGGGGGAGCAACAAAGAGGTGGCACGCCAACTCGGTATCAGCCCGAGCACGGTCCGTACTCATGTGGAAAGTGTTTTCCGCAAACTTCAATGCACCACCCGCGCGGCTGCGACGCTCAAGGCCCTGACCTTGGGTTTGATTTGAAACGAGCTCCACCATGGAAGACTCAGTGCTTCCCTGCGGCATCACCTCCTGGCTGGCTGAATCGGCATATTTATTGCGTTGCTAACGATATGTTGCGTAATGGCTAGCAAAAACAGGAGGGCCTTTGATCATGATTGCCACGTCACGCCGGGCGGTTATCTGTACACCTCATGCTGAAGCGAGTGCTGCCGGCATGCGGGTTCTCGAAGCGGGAGGCACCGCGATCGACGCGATGTTGTCGGCCAGCGCCATGCTTGCAGCGGTTTTTCCGCACATGACCGGGCTGGGCGGCGATGCGCTGTGGATGATCCATGATCGTCGGGTACGCACCATTGTAGGGATCGGGCAGGCCGGGCAGCGCTTGCCAGAGGCCGGCAAGATCAGCCTGCGCGGCCCGGCGTCGGTTGCCACGACAGCGGGCGCTCTGGCCAGTTGGCAGACAGCGGCGACTATCAGTCGCCATGAATGGGGTTCGAAACTGGATTGGGCCGATCTGCTGGAGGACGCGGCATTCATGGCCGGGCAGGGCACGTCCGTCTCACAATCGCAATTGTTCTGGCAGACCCTGCGCCAGCCGCTGATCGAGCAACTGCCGGATCTCCATCACCTGTGCAAGACCGAGGGTCGCTGGCTGCACGAGGGCGACATTCTGCGCCAGCCAGAACTGGCCAATACCCTGCGCCATCTCGGGCGGCACGGTGTTGAAGACTTCTATCACGGCGAGCTTGCGCAAGCCTTCGGCGCAGCATTTGACCGCTTGGGTTGCGGCTTGACGGCCGCCGACCTGGCTCAGACCCGAGCCCTTGAAACTGCGCCGATTTCCGTGCGTTATCGTCAGGGCACGCTGTACAACGTCGCGCCGCCCTGTCAGGGGCTCTACACCTTGCAAGCCATGGCCGCGCTGCAGCACAAGCCGTTGGCCGACGTTGGCAATGGCAGTGCGCTCTACTATCACTACCTGGTTGAAGCGATCAAACAAAGTCTGCTGCGCCGCAATGCGCAATTGTGCGATCCGTTGACGTCTGACCGGGATTTCACCTCGAGCCTGAGCGCGGCAAAGATTCAAGCCTATGCGGAGGCCATTGATGACCAGCGTGCGGCGCCCTGGAACGAACCCGGTCGTCCCGCCGACACCGTCTGGATGGCCGCAACCGATGAGCAAGGGCGTACGGCATGCCTGATCCAGAGCCTGTTTCATGACTTTGGCTCCGGCTGCATTCTGGGCGATACCGGCGTGCTCTGGCAGAACCGTGCCGCCGGGTTCAATGGCGATGCGGACCATGTGAACGGCTGGGCGCCGGGCAAGCGACCGGCACATACACTGAACCCTTCCTGCTACTTGGCGGACGACGGCCGTCGCTGGTTTTTCGGGACGCAAGGCGGCGATGGCCAGCCACAGACGCAAATGGTCCTGGCGACGCAGTTGATCGACTATCAGCAACCCATTGACCTTGCCCTGCAGACCCCACGCTTTCTGCTCGGCCGCAGCTTTTTCGACAGCACCGATAACCTCAAGCTGGAATTCGATATGCACGAGTCGACGATCACCGGCCTTGCCGCACTGGGCCACGAAGTGGAAGTGATTCCGGCACTTAGCGCCATGACCGGTCACGCCGGGATCATCGCGATTGACGCCGCTGATCAACGCAGCGCCATGCACGATCCTCGGGGGGAGGGCGTCAGCCTCGGTCAATCGAGCTGAGCTGCCTGTCACAAGGTTTGCCGCCGCCCGGGCGGCTGGCGGATAATGCCGCCCATTGCTCGCCGTCCGCAGTCTTGCGCGACGGCATGAAGCCTTTGGGAAAAAGAGGAAAGGATGGGCTTGACCACAGTCACCGCCAAACAGCTTGAGGTCCAGCGCATCGTCGATGCGTTGTACAAGGCCATCGCCCAGCATCGCCTGCCGCCTGGTACGCGATTGATCGAAGCGCAGATTGTCGAAACGCTGCAAGCCAACCGCAATCATGTGCAAGTCGCGTTGCAGCGTCTGGCCATGCAAAAAGTCGTGACCATCGAAGCCAACCGAGGCGCCATGGTGGCTCAGCCAACCGCGCGCGAGGCAAAGGATATATTCAGCGCTCGGCGGGCCATCGAGCGGGCCATTGTCGAAGCGATCACCCCGGCGGTCATGCGCAAACAGCGCCAGCGCGTGGCCAGCCACATGAACAACGAACGCAAGGCCACCAACGACACCGACCGCCGCGCCATCGTCAGGGAACTGAGTGAGTTTCACTTGATGCTGGGCGAGCTCAGCGGCAATACCGTGCTCAGCGATATCCTCGCCAACCTGATGGTGCGTAGTTCATTGATCGTCGCGTTGTATCAGCGTAACGACGTACCGTCCTGCGCGTCCGATGAACACCAGGAAATCATCACGGCGCTGGAAGCGGGTGATACCGCCACGGCAGTCAGGGTCATGATCGAACACCTGGACGAACTGGAAGGGCAACTGGCCCTGGAAGAGTCAGCGCCTGAAGAGTTCAACCTCAAGCAGGCGTTGAGCGACTGAAATATTGCCGCAAGCCACGCTATGGCTTGAGTAATACCCCTGCTGGCCTGCTAAACGTTTGACGTCCAGCCTTGTAGCCCATTAACGGCGCGTTGATCTCGGCGATCACCGCTGCCGGTGAAGGCGCGTCGAAGACGATGAAATCTGCACGGCAACCGGGTAGCAGGCCGTAATCCGTCAGGCGTAGCAGGCGTGCCGATTCGCCGGACACCCATGCCAGGCATTGCAGCAACTCCGGCACAGTGCCCATCTGACTGACGTTGGCGAACAGGTTGGCCTGGCGAATCAGCGAAGCGTCGCCATAGGGCGTGAACGGGTTGCCGATGTTGTTGGTCGAGACCGAGCAGGTCACCCCGCAGGCGTGCAACTGAGCCAAGGGTGCAAGACCGCGTGGTTTGTTATGAAAGGCATCGCGCCCCATCAGGAACAGGTCGGTGCTGGGCAGGCAGGTGACCTGCACGCCAACGTCCGCCAACTGCCGGCCCAGCTCCATCAGTTGTTCACGGGGCAACGTCGACAGTTTGGTGACATGGCCGATGGTCACTCGACCGCCCCAATCATGCCATTGTGTACAGCGGGCCACTTCCATCACGGTCATGCCTTCAGGATTCAGATCGAAATCCAGGTGCAAGTCCAGATCACAATCGTAAGCCACGGCCAGTTCGAACAGGCGCTGAATCTGCCCATGAGGATCACTGTCCATGTAGGGGCAGCCGCCAAGCACCGTGGCGCCGCTCTCCAGCGCCTGGCAGAGCAGGGCTTCGGTGCCGGGGTTGTTGAGTAGCCCTTCTTGAGGGAATACACAGACTTGCAGCGTGATCGCCCAGGCGTAATCGGTCTGCAGGCGTCGGATCGCATTGAAGCCGATCAGCCCGATCTGGGGGTCAAGTTCGACATGGGTGCGCATGAAGGTGGTGCCCTGCAGGATTGCCTTGTCCAGCACCTGTGCACCGCGCAGATAGATGTCTTGCTCGGTGAATTCGGCTTTAGCCGCCCTTGTCTGGACAATCGCCTCGGCCAGCGTGCCTTGCTGCAAATGGCAGCGCTGCATGATGCACGCCTTGTCCAGATGGATATGGGTCTCGATCAGCCCCGGCAGTAACAGGTGACCTTGCAGGTCGAGGGTTTCCCATGCGGTTGTGGCCGGGTTGAAGGCCGGGACGAAATAGCCGTTCTCGATATACAACACCGCGCTCGCAGAGGTGTTTTCGCCGATGCGCGCATTAATGATTTTCAGGGCACTCATGCACTGACTCCTTCACCCAGATACGCGGCAGCGAGTTCATTGTCGCCGCGCAACTGCGCGGCGCTGCCGGATTTGACGATGCAGCCGGTTTCCAGCACGTATGCCCGATCGGCGACTTGCAAGGCAAGGTTGGCCATTTGGTCCACCAACAACAAGGTCACACCATCGTCACGCAAGGCTGCCAAGGCGTCGTACAGTTCGCCGATCATGGCCGGGGAGAGGCCCAGCGACGGTTCGTCGAGCAGCAATATTTTGGGTTTGGCCATCAAGCCGCGGCCCACGGCAACCATTTGCTGTTCGCCACCGGACAGCAGGCCTGCCGGGCTGTCGATGCGGTCGCGCAAGCGCGGGAAGCGCCGCAGGATCGCCTCTACTTCGGCGTCGGTATCGATTGCTTCGCGTCGCGAATAGCCACCCAGCAACAGGTTGTCGCGCACCGTCAGGTACGGGAATACCTGGCGACCTTCCGGAACCAGTGCCAGGCCCTTGCCGGCGATGCCACTGGCGCTGGCCATCTCGATGTTTTCATTGTCCAGCAGGATGCTGCCGCTGGCGGCCCGATGCAGCCCGGCCAGACACTGCAAGATGCTCGATTTACCCGCGCCGTTGGCGCCCAGGATCGCCACCATCTCACCGGGATTGACCACGAGGTTGACCTTGTTGACCACCGGCGCAGCGCCGTAATCGATCACCAGATCCTTGACGTATAACCGCGCGTCGCGACTGCCATCCCATGCCTGTTCACGTGGCGTCGCCTGATAGTCGGTCCCACCCAGATAGGCGGCTATGACCTGTTTGTTCTGACGAATTTCGGCCGGTGTACCGAAGGCGATCGGCTTGCCCGCGTCCAGCACCAGCAGGCGTTCCGATACCGACATGACCAACGCCATGTCGTGCTCGACCAGAATGATCGTCAAGCCGAAATCCGCCAGTTTGCGCAGCAGCAGCGCCAGGTCATCGGTGTCGCGTCGGCTCAGGCCAGCGGCGGGTTCGTCGAGGAGCAGCACCGCCGGGGCGGTCGCCAATGCCCGGGCAATCTCCACCAGACGACGGTCCACGTGGGGCAAGTCCTCGGCGGCGATGTTGACCGCGCCGCGATAGCCGACCAATGCCAGCAGATCCAGGGCGAGGTCGCGTTGCTCGGCACTGCACAGCCTGAACGGCGATCCGAGGCGGCCTTTCTGCATGGCCACCAGCAGATTGTCGAGTACCGACATATCGCCGAACAACTGAGTGGTCTGGTAAGTGCGGGCAATCCCGGCGCGAGCCGTTTTCCAGGCGGGCAAGCCGGCCAGGCCCGTTTGCAGTTCAATCTGGCCACTGTCAGGCGTGTAGAAGCCACTGATCATGTTCAGCACCGTGGTTTTGCCTGCACCGTTGGGCCCGATAATGCTGGTGATGCTGGCGGCGGGGGCGTGCAGACTTACGTGCTGCGCGGCCTGGACGCCGCCGAAGCGAATGCCGATGTCGGTGACGCGTAAACCGCTCGAGCGCCCACGACTTTGCAGATGCACGGCCAGCCTCGCTTGATTGGTCGTGTTGGGTGGCACCAAGTGCGTGGGTTTGATCCAGCGACGAGCGAGAGCGCCCAATAGGCCGTTGGGTGCGATCCACAGCACTACCAGGAGCAGGGCAGAGAAAATCAACAGGCGATATTCGGCGAAATCCGAGAGCAACTCCGGCACCAGCACAATCAGCAACGCACCCAGCAATGGGCCAAACAATGTCCCGCTGCCACCGACAATGACGGCCAGTACGAACAGGATCGACTGCGAAAACGGAAAGGATTCAGGGTTGATAAACATCAATAGTGGCGCCAGCACAGCACCCGCCAGACCGGTCAGTGCGGCCGACAGGGCGAAGGCCAGAGTCTTGCTCAAAACCGGATTGAACCCCAGCGAGCGGGCGGCAATTTCCGAAGCCTTGACGGCGCGCATGGCTTTGCCAAAGCCGCTGTGGCGCAGACGTTGATAAAAGGCGAGGGCGCCGATCATCAAGGCTGCGGCAATCAGCGCCAACAGGATGGCCGGGTCGAGACCGGCGAATACAGGCAACGGAATGCCCATCAACCCATTGGAACCACCGGTGACGTCACGCCATTCGATCAGGCTGTGATGGACGATGAAGGCAAACGCGATGGTGATCATCGCCAGATAAGGGCCGCTGACGCGCAAGGCAGGAATCGCCAGCAACGCACCGATCAGGCCTGTGACGACAGCTGTCACCGGCATCGCGAGCCACAGCGGCCAGCCCGCGATGGTCAGTAGCGCCGACACATAGGCGCCAATGGCATAAAACGCGATATGGCCGAAGGAGATCTGGCCACTGAGGCCAATCAATATATTGAGCCCAACACCGACCACTGCCGCGAGCGCGCAGAGGGTGAAGACCAAGAGGGAATAGCTGTCTAGCGTGAACGCCATGACAACGCAGAGCAGCGCCAGCAACGCGATGAACACCGGGCCGAGCAGAGTTTTGAAGTCATTCATACTTTCACCAGTGCCTGACTGCCGAACAGGCCGTTTGGACGGATCGCCAACGCCAGAATCACCAGGGCGAAGGTCAATATCTGCGTGAAGGCCGAGCCGAAATACAGGGTGATCAGCGCCTCCGAGAGACCGAACAACAACCCGGCGGCAAACACCCCGCCGGCGCTGGTAATTCCGCCAAGGATCGCCACGGCGAACGCCTTGAGGCCGAACAGCAAACCCATCTCGGCATTGACGCTGAACAGGGGCGCAATCAGCAGACCCGCCAGGGCCGCGAAGACGGTTGAGATGGCAAACGCGATGGCAACCACCCGATTGACGTTGATGCCCATCAGCATGGCCGCACGTGGATTTTGCACGCAGGCTTCCAGCACCTTGCCCAGCCGGGTGTAGCGCCGCACCAGAAATAGCGCGAGCGCGATGGTTGCGCCGGCCACGGGGATCAACAGTTGCAGAGCGCCAACACTGGCGCCTGCCAGTTCGACATTGACGTTGAGCAGACTGCTGGTGAATTGCCGAGGCTCCTTGCCGAAGGTAAACAACGCCAGGTTATCTACCAGAATGCCGCCGGCCACCGTTGCCATCAGCCATGCCTGCGATCCACGACTGTGAAACGGCCGCACCAGCCAGCGCTCGATCACCAGGCCATAGAGCGCACTGAGGATCAGCGTGGCCGGCAGTGCCAGCCACATCGACCATCCCCAGGTAATGCAGAAGGTGTAGCCCAGCACGGCGCCGACCATCATGGCACTGCCTTGAGCGAAGTTGACGGTGCGTGAAACCACATAGGTCAGGTGAAAACCCAGCGCCAGCAGGGCGTACATACTACCTAGCCCAAGGCCGGTGACGATGGCAGCGGTGAACATGGCGAACTCCTCATGGCTTGAGTGGAACGATCTGGTCGTCGACGAAATGAGTGAACAGATAGTCGTCCGGCCCCAGCGCGTCATGTTTTTTGGCTGTAAAAGGCTGCTGATAGTGCTTGATCAGGCCCTCATAACCCTCAATCGCATAGAAGCCGTTGCGCACGGCAGGACCATCGGTCTTGCCTGCCTTTTCAATGGCCAGAGCACTCAAGTGCAGCGCGTCGTAAGCATTGGCAATGCCCACGGCGGGTGTGACGTCGGCCAGGCCTTTGATCTGCGGATAGGTTTTTTTCAGAGCGGCGAATACCGCATCGCCCTTGACGCTGTTGTGTTCTGTGAACACGTAGGTCTGGATGAAATGCACCCGCGAAGCGTTCGGGCCGGCCAATTCACCGAAGCGGCCACCGGCCGGCCCCCAGTGCGACACCACCGGCACGTCCCAACCCATGCGATCCAGAGACTTGACCACTTGCGCTGACGGGCCGACGTTGCCGACCATCAGCAGGGTGTCGGCCCCGGCGTTTTTGAGGCGAGTGAGCTGTGGCACCACATCGAGGTCGCTGTCCTGGATACGCTCGACGCCGGCATTGGCCAGCCCGCGCTTTTCTAGGGCGCGCTTGAAGCCCGCTTCATTGGATTCACCCCACGGGTTATTGATGAGGATCATCCCCGGCTTCTTCATGCCTTTCTCGGCGCCGTATTTCACCAGCGCTTCATCCACCAGTTCATCGACGGCCGAGACACGGAACACATAGTTATCCGCGGCACCGTTCTCGGTGATTTTCGTGCCGGCGGCCCAGATGCCCATGAACGGCACTTTCAGCTGGTTGGCCAGAGGCACGATGGCCAGGGAGACCGGGGTGTCCAGCCCACCGAAGAGCACGGTGACTTTCTCGCGCTGAACCAACTCGCGTGCCGCCAGCATGCCTTTGGACGGATTACTTTCGTCGTCGCGGCGCACCAGCTCGAGTGGTCGGCCGAGCACGCCACCCTTGGCGTTTACTTCATCGATGGCGATGGTCAGGCCGCGAGTCAGCGCCTCGCCGGATTTCGCCGACTGCCCCGACAGAGCAGCGACAAGACCAACCTTGATTGCAGGCTCGGCCGCTTGGGCGCCACCAGACAAAGCCACATTGAGCGTGACTGCCGCAGCCACGGGAAACACAAGACGCTGCAGGTTTAAAAGCGGGAAGGCCATTGATCATTCTCCTGATTGCTAGCATTTGCATAATTATTGCTAGCAAGTAGGATGCCAGTCAGCCGACCCAGTAAAACCGGGGGAGAGGGCACAAATAACTTGAATCTAAACGCGCCAAATTAACGCGCCCTGCACTAAGCAGAGGCGTCGAACCAGTGCTTATCAATAGTCAGTCAGGAGATTCGACGATGTCGCAGGAAAATAAAGACGTGCAGATTGTTAGCCGCTTTCTTGAGGCCTCCATGGCGCCCGATCCCGTCAGGGCCGCGACCTTCATGAGTGCCGATGTAAAGATCACTTTCACCGGCGGCCGGGTCATGCCCGATCCACAGGCCATCACGGCGTTCAACGGTTCCCGTTATGCCTGGGTAAAAAAAGCCTTGGGCAATTTCGACTGGATGGATCGCGGTGATCACACCGTGGTGTATTCCAACGGTACCTTGTACGGCGAATGGTCCGATGGCCGCAGTTTTTCCGGTAATCGCTATCTGGATCGCTTCGAAGTGCGCAACGGCAAGATCACCCACATGGATGTCTGGAACGACAGCGCTGAATGGCTGCTAATGCCGGAAATCGCCAAGGCTTGAGTTCACACAGTGTTGAGAAGACAGGTCGGGTCACCGGTCAGGAACAAGAAGCCAGCGCAACAATGTCCAGAAGTTGTGTCCTGATTTTTTGTAGATACAAAAACGCCGCTCAATGAGCGGCGTTTTCGGAGCAGGCAGTGAAGCACCCCTGAATGTTGCGAGCCTTAGGCGTCGCCGTTCCAGGGACGGTCTCCATTCTCATCCTTGATACGGGTCGGCAGACCCATTACATCCAGTGCCTTGAGGAACGGCTCAGCCGGCAGCTCCTCGACGTTGGCCATACGCTGGACATCCCACTCGCCGCGGGCGACCAGCAGGGCAGCAGCGACAGGCGGTACGCCGGCGGTATAGGAAATGCCCTGGCTGTCGGTTTCGGCAAAGGCTTCCTCGTGGTCGGCCACGTTGTAGATGAACACTTCACGCGGCTGGCCATCCTTGGTGCCCTTGACCAGATCACCGATGCAGGTCTTGCCGGTGTAGCCGGGCGCCAGCGAACTCGGATCAGGCAGCACGGCCTTGACCACTTTCAGCGGCACGACCTCCAGGCCTTCGGCGGTCTTGACCGGTTGCTCGGACAGCAGGCCGAGGTTCTTGAGTACGGTGAACACGTTGATGTAGTGCTCGCCGAAGCTCATCCAGAAGCGCACGTTGGGCACGTCCAGATTCTTCGACAGCGAGTGCACTTCATCGTGACCGGTCAGGTACAGGTTCTGCGACCCTACCACTGGCAGGTCGTCGGTGCGCTTGACTTCGAACATGGTGTTACTGGTCCACTGGCTGTTCTGCCAGCTCCACACCTGTCCGGTGAACTCACGGAAATTGATTTCCGGATCGAAATTGGTGGCGAAATACTTGCCATGGGAACCGGCATTGACGTCGAGAATATCGATCGATTCAATTCGGTCGAAATACTGTTGCTGCGCAAGTGCAGCATAGGCGTTGACCACGCCTGGGTCGAAACCCACACCGAGAATGGCAGTGATGTTCTTCTCTTTACACTCTTCGAGGTGATTCCACTCGTAGTTGCCGTACCAGGGCGGCGTCTCGCAGATTTTGCCCGGCTCCTCGTGAATGGCAGTGTCCAGATAGGCTACGCCGGTATCGATACAGGCACGCAGTACCGACATGTTGAGGAATGCGGAACCGACGTTGATGACGATCTGTGATCCGGTTTCGCGGATCAGCGACTTGGTCGCCTCGACATCCAGCGCATTCAGCGAGAAGGCTTTGATGTCGGCGGGTTGTTTGAGGCTACCCTTGGCCTTGACGCTATCGATGATGGCCTGGCATTTGGAGATGTTGCGCGACGCGATAGCGATACGACCGAGTTCATCGTTATGCTGTGCGCACTTGTGGGCCACCACCTTAGCGACACCTCCTGCACCAATGATAAGAACGTTCTTTTTCAATTGCTTTTACTCTCCTTTATCTGTCCGTTTACGAAAGGCTGGACAGGTAGTCTTCATAACCAAATTGGCGCACCACTTCGACCGTTCCGTCGAGTTGCTTTACCACGATGGATGGCATTTTCAGGCCGTTGAACCAGTTTTTCTTGA
The DNA here is from genome assembly GCF_030687715.1 of Pseudomonas sp. FP2196. GTDB lineage: Bacteria > Pseudomonadota > Gammaproteobacteria > Pseudomonadales > Pseudomonadaceae > Aquipseudomonas. Next base: position 3,081,533 of record NZ_CP117445.1, on the reverse strand, counting down.
CCATGGTGTAACCCGCGGTATCGATGAATGACAGTCGATCGCCGATGGCCAGCGGACGGTCAAATTGATACTCGCCGAAGATGTCCCCGGCCAGGCACGACTTGCCGCACACCATGTAGGTGTGATCACCGTCGCTCGGTGCCAGTTTGGCGTTGAGGCGATAAATCAGCAGGTCCAGCAAATGGGCTTCAATGGAGCTGTCCACCACGGCCAGGTGCTTGCCGTTGTAGAGGGTGTCGAGCACCGTCACTTCCAGTGAGGCACTGTTGGTGATCGCCGCTTCACCGGGCTCCAGGTAGACCTGCACGCCGTACTTTTGCGAAAACGCCTTCAACCGCGCACAGAAAGCATCCAGCGCATAGCCTTCACCCGTGAAGTGAATACCGCCGCCCAGGCTGACCCAGCTGACCTTGTGCAGCAACTCACCGAAGCGTTCTTCGATGGTGCAGAGCATTTGGTCGAACAGGCCGAAGTCACCGTTCTCACAGTTATTGTGGAACATGAAGCCGGATATCTGATCGATAACGCCTTCGATCTTCACCGGGTCCCATTCGCCGAGACGGCTGAACGGACGCGCCGGGTCGGCCAGCAGATAATCGGAACTGCTGACTTGTGGGTTGACTCGCAGGCCGCGGACTTTGCCTTCAGCGCGCTTGGCAAAGCGTTGCAGCTGGCTGATGGAGTTGAAGATGATCTTGTCGCAATTGTCGAGCATCTCCTCAATCTCATCGTCGGCCCAGGCCACGCTGTAGGCGTGGGTTTCGCCTTCGAACTTCTGCCGGCCGAGCTTGAGCTCGTACAGCGACGACGAGGTGGTGCCGTCCATGTATTGCTGCATCAAGTCAAACACCGACCAGGTCGCGAAGCACTTGAGCGCCAGCAGGGCCTTTGCCCCGGACTGTTCGCGCACATAGGCAATCTTCTGCATGTTGGTCAGCAGTTTCTGTTTGTCGATGAGGTAGTACGGTGTTTTGATCATTTCGAGGCCTCCGGCAAGGCCAGCCAAAAAAGGATGCGCATTGTGCCCGGACTGACTCCATATCGAAAGAGCTGAGCGTACGACTCACTCAGAGAACCCGAGATTTGCTTTGCCGTACCGCGAAGTGTTTGCCAAGGGCCAGAGCCAAGTCAGCCTATTGGGGCCGATGCTCGAAGCCCAGGCCGCGGAACCAAATAGAGGATTCTGCTTATGAAGGGGTTTCGAAACGAACCTGATTGAGGGGAGGGAAGTGCCCCATCCCGTACGGATCACCCCGATGTGTCATCGGGGCTTTCATGACTTGTGTCGGTCCGCGCTTTCTTTCCTGGCTGCTTCGCTGTCTGCATCAAGTGATGCGTAAGGGATGCGCTAATGGAATTGCTGAAATGAGGTTAGAGTGGTCGTCCATGTCTGTTTTCGCGCAGTTGCATCAAGCGGTGCCAGCGAACGTCCAGAGCCAGAAACTGTACATCTATCGCTATGTGACCCATGAATCGTCCGCTGTTTATTTCTCTGGATGGGCCCAAGGGCACCGGCAAAACCACACTGTTGGAGGCCGTTACGAAAGTACTGAGGGCCGACAACAAAAAAGTTATCCGGCTTTGCGAAAGAAAAAGCGATCCCTACAGGGGGGAAACCATGGCCCTGGTTAACAAGCTTGCCAGAAGTCCCTCCAGGGATTTGGAGTGGGCTGTTTGTCAGGGCTTTGCTAAGAGCCGCAGCTGGATTTCCCGACACGTGCTAACTAAACAGCCTCTGGACAGCATCATCTTGATCGATCGCTGGTATCCGTCTGATGCCGCGTTTCGACAAACGGTCCCGTTTGCCGAGATTCTCCAGTTGAACATGGATCAAGGCGTGCGAGTGCCTGATCTGCATGTCGGCGTCGTCAACGCCCCCGATATTTCATGGGCAAGGGCCGCGACGCGATCACGGGGTTTGGGCGGTACTGTGATCCAGAAGTACGCAGAGCACGTCGCGTGTACCGAACTGTTCATGCAAGCGATTGCCGATCACGGCTGGGTTCTGTGCCGTAATGAAGGAACGATTGAAGACGCAACGATGCAGGTGGTTTCTGCGATCTATGAGGTGCTTGAGTGATATCGCCGTGGAGCCTGGGCGTGGCTATAAGTTCGTGGAGCGTAATTGCCGCCAATACTCGCAGGGCGGGACGGAATTCGTTGCGCTGGTCGCCGATCACGCCAGGCGTATCAAGGCTAAGGCTGCGCTAACGCCCGACGCTCGCGCTAGATCAAATGCTGGAACAGGAGGTGACCGGACTTACCGGCACTACCGCTTGAGCAATGTAGAACGTGCCGATCCGTGTTCTGTATTTCAAAATCGTGCGCATTTGCTGGCTTGCCCGTAATGTCGGTTGTTGTGAGCCACGAGTGTCATGTGCTGGCATTCAAGCGGGATTGAACAATTCTGCTGGCCGATAGCACGCTTCTTCCATTGCATATGGCTGCGATCGACCTTTGCATCAGGGCGCACTCGAAAAGTCATTTCCTTCAACGAACCGCGATGAATATTCAATACCCCTGAGCTTCTGCCTCCCATGATCAAGCCTCAAAAATAAAAACGATAGTGTGAGGAGAGAGCTTATGGTCCTTTCAAGCGATACAACTCTGGTGATGTCTGATGGGCCTGCTGCGGCACTCTACCAGCCGGGGCGGATCGGCAAGATGCAGCTGCGTAACCGCTTCGTTCAGGCGCCTATCTTCACCCAGTTTGCGAGTACGTTCGGCGAAGTTGACGACAAGCTGATTGACTATCACCGCGCCCGGGCCCGAGGCGGAGTCGGTCTGATCATCACTGAAAATACCTCCATCGACTGGGAGGTGGGCCGCACTGCCGGGCATCCGATTCGGATCGATCACGACCGGTTCATTGGAGGGTTAAGCAATTTGGTGGATGCAGTACATGGCGAAGGCGCGAAGATAGCCGTGCAACTGCATCACACCGGGCGGCAGAACTCGCAAGGCAACACTGAGCGTAATGAGCCGCCATTGGCGCCCACTGCCGGTATCACTAGCGCCTTTGGTACGCCTCCGCGTGCGATCGAGGAGCACGAGATTCCGGGTTTGATCGACAAGTACGTCCAAGGCGCTCGTCGCGCGGTTGCAGCAGGCTTCGATGCCGTGGAATTGCACGGCGCCCACGGTTACCTGCTGGGTCAGTTTCTGTCGCCGTTCACCAACAAGCGCACCGATAACTGGGGAGGATCGCTGGAGAACCGCGCACGCTTTGCCCTTGATGTGGTTCGTGGCATACGCGAGGAGGTGGGGCCTGACTATCCCGTCCTGTATCGGCTGAGCGTGGTCGAACCCTATGAAGGCGGCCTGTCACTGGAAGACGGGCTGGCGTTTTGCGAAATGCTCGAACCCCACGTGGATGCGCTGGATGTCAGTGCCGGCAATTACGATACGGCGATGACGCTGCTACCCATGATCGCCCCCGGCTCATTGGTTAATTACGCCAAGGCTGTGAAGCAGAGGGTGTCGATACCCGTCATTGGCGTTGGCCGCCTGACTTGGCTACTTGAGGAAATGTCTGAATCGGTATCTGCGGGCGAGTTGGATTTTGTAGCGCTTGGACGATCAGGACTCGCTGATCCGGACACGGTGATAAAGACTCGGCGCGGGCAACCTAAAAGTGTGCGCCGCTGCCTGGCTGTCAATGAGTGCATATCGCGCTGGATGTTCAACGGTAAAGGCACTCAATGCGTTATCAACCCCACTCTGGGCCAGGAGCGGCGAGCCGAGCAGGCCCGTCGACCGGCCGCGCACAAGCAGCGGGTGCTGGTAATCGGCGCAGGGCCTTCGGGCTGTGAGGCGGCGATTCTGGCAGCCCAACGGGGCCACAGCGTCACCTTGCTCGAACGCGACGCACGAGTGGGTGGGCAACTTTGGGCCTGGGCAGCGGCGAGCCCGTTTCGTATGGAGGTCATCAACATGATCGAGTTCTACACCAGTGAACTCGATCGTGTTGGGGTCACCGTACACCTGAATTCCGATGGCAAGGACATGAATCCGAACCTCTGGGATTCCGTGCTGCTTGCCACTGGCACCGAGTCAGCTCAGCCGGAGGCAGACGTGGTGCAGATGATGTCCACTGGCATGTTCCCCTCGCAGCGTGAGGTCACGGTCTATGGCGAGACCGAAGTGGCTTTATTCGCAGCACTCTGGCTGGCCGAGAACGGCAGAAGCGTCAGCTTGCTCTCGCCGGCGGCGAGCGTCGGCGTGGACACCAACGATATGCAACGCGGGCACCTTACGGAAATCTTGCAGAACCTGGGCGGCAAGATCGTCACCCATGCCACGCTGCCGGTAAACGGCCAGGTCATCATGGCCGGCGCGCGCCCCCCCTCGACACTACATGCCGCCCTTGTTGATGATTATCACGTGCAGAGCATTGGCACGCGTGCCCGAGGAGGCAGGATGTACGAAGCCACGCAATCAGGTTTTTGGTCCGCCGCACGTATAGGAGAGGCGCTATGAACGTACGCGCTATCGAGCACGTCGGCATTACCGTTCCAGACATGGAGCTGGCAACCCGTTTCTTTGAGGAGGCGTTTGGCGCGCAGGTGCTTTATGACATGCTGGACAAACCGCTGGGGGGGCCAGCTGTGGAGGCAGGGCTAGGCATCGCGCAAGGCGCGGTGATTCAGGTCATCCGCATGCTCCGGCTGGGCAACGGACCCAATCTGGAGCTGTTTTCGTACTCCGGTGTGCCCCAGGCGCAGCCCGTGGTGCCAAGCGATCTGGGCATCCAGCACATTTGCATCTACGTAGACGATATCGATGCTGCCGCTGATCGGCTGGCGGAAGCAGGCGGCACCCTGCTTAGCCAGCCAGGAGATCTTCCCGGACTGGATGCGGGTACCGGCAATCGCTACGTGTACACCAGAACGCCTTGGGGCAGTACTATTGAACTGGTCACCTATCCAACGGCCCAAGCATACGAACGCCAGACAGATCTTCGCCGCTGGAGGCCTGGCAGTGCCGCCGAAGACGACCTCAAGAAACAGTCTGAGTGAGACTTCTTCAGGTGACATGACCTGACCGGGCGTGGCTCCTGACGAATATGAGCCAGCGCCCCGCGCCGTTGCCTTGTGCTATTTTTTAACGTCGGCACACGCTTCCGGTCAAAGGGTTGGCGGGAGCCGCAACTGTGAAAAAACTCCACTACTTAAAGACAATAAAGGAGTTGTGATGAGTCTGACTCTGTTAGCGCCTGAGAAAATGCTCGAGGTCATCCCGGGCGAAGTCACCATAAAAGGCACAGTGGATACGTTGCTGAACAAGGGGATGTCAATCCGCGGTTATCGTTTCTATAAAACCGAGGTGGACATCCCCAGCATGCGTGACTATGAGTTGGTTCGCTGGAAAAAAGGAACCGCAAATCTCGGGTTTCACGACGGCTCGCGATGGCGAAAAAACGCTGTGCAGGCGAATGATGTGACGATACTGACCCGTGGCGAATCATCTCGCTGGTATTGGATGAATGATATCGAAGTCAGTCATATCTACATTTCACAAGCGCTCATGGCCAAAGTCGCCAGCGAAATTTTTCACAAGAACATTGATCGTGTCTTCGTTGATCACTATCCGATTGTTAACGACCCTGCGCTGTTTGCACTGATGGGGCGCTATGAGGCCGAAGTGCTGAGTGAGGAACCCGGCAGCGATCTTTTTTCGCAGTCGCTTGAAGTGCAGCTCTGTATTCACCTCATGCGCAAATACATCAAATGTGATGGTCAAGAAGAAACCGCTTCACGCATTTCCAGTGCCCGTCTCGATGCCTTGCAGCGCTATATCGTCACCCACCTGTCAGGCGCCATATCTGTAAAGGATATGGCCGCCATTGTCGATTTAAGCCCATCACATTTCGTTCGGGTGTTTGCCACTGTGTTTGGCGTTTCGCCGCATCAGTATGTGCAGGCGCAACGGCTCAAGCGTGCCGAGCGGTTGCTGTCGACCCTGCGAAATGTTCCGCTCAAGGCCGTTGCGATGGATTGCGGTTTTGCCGACCAAAGCCACATGACGAGGCTGTTCAAAGAAAGGCTGTCAATGACGCCGAAAGAATACCGCGACAAACATGCATTCAGTTTGTTTGGCTCTCTCACCGTCCAGTGATTGAACGACGCGGATGGTTTTTAAAGGTCTTTAGTGTGCTCTCGTCGATGGGACTATTGCGCTGACTCTGCTCGGCACCACAGCCCTGTGGCTTTGGGGTGCATAAGTCTCGTCTGCTCAGCGGTTTGAGCCCGGCCGAGGTCAGCCACGTTGGCTGATTTGCACAGTCGTCTGCATTTGCAAGTGCCGACCGTCAACAGCTAGCACCCCGCTGACGCATGAACCTCGAAATAAATGAGGGGCTTGAAGACTATTGCTCCGTGATTGAGTCGACAGCTTGAATCAACAAGTGGTGAATGGCCGGCATCTTGCTTTATGGTTGGCGCCAAATAAAAAGCGAGTCGGACACCGTGAAATTCCATCAAATCAGAGCCTTGGTCGCGATCAACCAGTGCGGCAGCATCAATGAAGCCTCGCAGATGCTGCATGTCACCCAGCCTGCGTTGAGCCGTTCCATCAAAGATCTGGAGCGCGAGTTGGGCCTGACCCTGCTGCAGCGTTCCTACAAAGGCATGTCGTTGACTGATGAAGGACGGCGGATCATCCGTCATGCCCACATGGCGGTCGAGAGTATGCGGCGCCTGCAGATCGAGGCCGATAATATCCACGACATGGCCGTGGGAGAGGTCGCTGTCGGCGTCACTTCACTGACAGCCATGCTGCCGGGTTTTGAGAAGTGCATCAGTGACTACCAGGCGAAAAACCCCCGGGTGCGGATCAAACTCATCGAGCTGCGCCCCAGCCATATCGTCCAGCGTTTGCGCGACGGGAGCCTGGACTTTGCCCTGACGTCTCAACAAAACACTCAACGTCTGAATCTCGATTGGGAAGCTCTCCACCGGATCAAGGGCACGGTGGTATGTAGTCCGAACAACCCGATGCGGCATTCGCCCTCGTTGCGGCAATTACAGTACGCCAACTGGATCAGCCTGGACGAGGTAGACGACCAATCGTCGCAGTTCTACCAAATGTTTGAGGTCAACGATATTCATCCGCCGCAGAAGGTCATCGAGTGCGCCTCGCTGTTTCTGGCCTTGCGCCTGGTCGAGAATGCCGACGCGTTCATGACGCTGAGCAATCTTGCGCTAGGCAGCGCACTGCCACCGGGACGGGTACCGGAACTGGTCCTCGTTGAAGTCGAGGAGGTCATCCCGGAATACCCGATTTATCTGGTGTGCGTTGACCGCCATTCGCTGACGTCGCCGGCGAGAGATCTGTTTTACGGTCTCAAATCCAAGCTGGCCGCTGAGTCATCGGCAGAGCCGGCTTACTAGAAGTGGTAGTACATGCCGACGGCCAGGTTGCTGGGGTCGTCGCCAGTTTGCTCGAGGGGGATTCCCGCATAGCTGATGGCGGATTGGGGGCGGTTCTCGATCAGGGCGACCCGCCCGTAGATGGCCCAGTTCTTCTTCAGGAAGTGGTCGTAGCCGAGCATGATCCCGATAGCATCCTTGTCGCCGAATTCGATGTCGCGCTTGACCAGTGCCATGCGCGCCACATCGGCTTTGCCGACGGGCGCAGAAAGGCCCAACGTCCATGCGCTCATGCTCGGCGTCGCGTGGTAGTCGACGTCCTGGCGCTGCCAGGTGACATTGGCAGACAGCGGCCCGAAGTCATAAAACGCTGAAGCGCTTTTGAAATAGTTGTGGGTTTGTCGCTGGCGTTCGCCGTCATCCCATGGGTCGCTCAAGTAATCATTGAATGAGCCCAACAAAATCCACTGCGCATTGCTGTACTGAACACTCATGCCTTTGCCGCGCACGGTTTTGCCGGAGCTGGCGGTATCGTTCAGGCCCAGGCTGACGGCGGTGGCCACGCTGAAACCGGCGAATTTTGGCGTGGTGTAGGCCAGGGTGTGCTTGGGTCGCATATCCAGATAATAGGCACCGCGCCCGGCCGGCGGGCTGGTGAGGTAGGTATAGGGCGAACCGTAGGTGGCCAGGAACGGATCAGCAAACGTCGGCGTGCCCATGCCATAGGTTTTACCGAACTCCAACTTGCCGTAGTCCCGCGAACGCAGCGCCGCCACTGCCAGGCGTAGCGTGCCGACCTGCTTCCAGTGCCCGTCCAGCGCTTGGCCATTGAGGTTGAAACCTTCCTCGACATCGAACTCCAGCACCGTGTCCGGGTTGAGGGCCTTGCGCATGTAAAGCCCGAGCTTATTGGTCCAGGCGCCACCGCCCGCAAGTTTGGTTCCGGAGTGATGGCCCGGGTCCTGGTAATTCACAAAAGCATCGAGCGTGCCGTAGACATTGAGCTTGTCGGTGTAGCCCTTATCGACGTTGTAATAGCCAAATCCCGGCGCTACTCGGGCGATCGCAGGAAATCCCTCAGCCTGGCTGCACGTCGGTAGCCCGAGCCCTAACAGCAAAGCGGTCAATGAAGAGTTGCGCGCGGCGGACAGACCCATTTAAGACGCTCCATGGACGTGATGGCTGATGAGTCGCAGCCTCCACGAAAATAAAAACCGGTGAAAATAGTGAATTTTGCATGGGTATGCTTATTGGTTAATTTACTAAGGGGGGACCGCTACATTGAGGCCAGCAGGCATGTGGAAAGGTCTCAAAAAAAGCACGATTGCATCGATTCGCCGGCTGCATGAGTCTGAAAAATGGAAGGCATTGGTGCAATACCCGCCTACAAGTCCTCGCTGAGCACTGATGTGGAGCGTGTTCAAAGGACGTGACGCAAACAAGTTAACCATTGGTTAATTGCCTGCAAAAAGCGCAAGTGATTCGTCCTCCGAGTTCCCCGATAGTTGGCGTCGAATAACGCCAATAAGAATTCGGAGCGTTCCATGACGACCCTGCACTCGGACACTTCCTTGGCCAACGGAACGATGCGTTCCAATCCGGCCACCACCAACTCCAGAAAAGCCACCGTAGCGTGCGCCCTGGGCAATGCCCTGGAGATGTACGACTTCACGATCTACAGCTTTTTTGCCGTGATCATCGCCAAGAACTTTTTCCCGGCCCAGTCTCCGATCGCCTCATTGCTGATGTCGCTGACGGCGTTCGGGGTAGGCTTTTTGATGCGTCCGGTCGGCGCGATGGTGATTGGCCGTTTCGCCGATAGAAAAGGGCGCAAGGCCGCGCTAACGCTGACTATTGCACTGATGACACTGGGTACGGCGTTGATCGCTTTCGCCCCCACTTATCAGCAAGCAGGAGTATTGGGCACTGCTCTGCTGGTTATCGGCCGGCTGACTCAAGGTTTTTCTGCCGGTGGAGAAGTCGGCACCGCCTCGGTGTTGATGATGGAATCGTCGGCGACGAAAAATCGTTGCCGTAATGTCAGCTGGCAGGCTGCGAGCCAGGGTTACGCGGCGCTGGTAGGGGCTGGAATCGGTCTTCTCCTGAGCAGTGTCATGACTACGCCAGACCTGGAAGCGTGGGGTTGGCGCATCCCTTTTGTCATCGGTTTGCTGATTGGACCTGTCGGCTGGTACATCCGCCGCTGCCTGCCGGAAACCCTTGAAGCGCCCGTCATCAGCTCTTCACCATCCACCGTGCACAAACCCGGCTGGCGTGAGGTCATTGATCTGCGCAATACCGTACTCGCCACCGGATTGATGGCGAGCGCAACCATCAGCATGTACCTGTTCATTTTCTACATGCCGGCGTATCTGGTCAGTGCACTGCATTATCCGCAGCGCAGCGCCTTGGCGATTGCCTGCGCTTCAGCGGCGTGCCTGGCGATCATCACGCCGATAGCAGGGCGCTACGCCGACCGCCACGGCCTGCGCAAAAAACTGCTGGTTTGGACAATTACCTTGCCGGTTATCGCAGCATGGCCCGCGCTATGGCTGTTGTCGCATAGCACTGACTTGTACATCGCGATGCTGATCGTCGCGCTTCTGGTACTGCCCGGGTGTGTGGGCTCCGGGGCGTTTTTCGCGATGATCATGGAAGGCTTTGCCAAGCCACACCGAGCGCTCGGCACCTCGGTGAGTTACAGCTTTGGCGTCACCCTGTTCGGCGGCTTCTCGCCGTTGATCGCCACTTGGCTTACCTCGGCACTCAACACACCCACGGCCCCCGCGTTCTACCTGCTAGTGGGCGGGGTAATCAGCCTGTGCTGCTTGAAATTGTTCCCGGAAAACATTGGACGAGACTGACCCATGCGCAATCAACAAAACCAATCAGCGTTGAGCGACACCGAACTGCAGAGCTTCATCGCCTTGCGCCGACAAATCCATGCAGCGCCTGAACTGGGCGGCGAAACCCCGAACACCGCGGAACTGGTCGCTGCCAAACTGACGCAATGGGGCTATGAGCTGCATCGCGGTATCGGCGGACATGGCCTGGTCGGCGTCCTGAAAAGAGGCGAGGGCACACGCCGTATCGGTCTGCGCGCCGATATGGACGCGCTGCCCATGCAAGAAAAAAACACCTTTGCGCATGCCAGCCAGATTGCCGATCGCATGCATGCCTGCGGGCATGACGGGCATACCGCGATCCTGCTCGCGGCGGCTTATCGTCTGGCAACCCACGGCGAATTCAACGGCACCCTGAATTTGATTTTCCAACCGGACGAGGAGGGCTTGTGTGGGGCCAAGGCGATGATCGACGACGGCCTGTTCCAGCGATTTCCCTGCGATGCGATTTTCGCGCTGCATAACATGCCTGGTTACCCCTTGGGCACGGCTGTGATTCAGGCGGGACCCACCATGGCATCCTCGCAACGTGTATCGCTGCGCGTCAGTGGGCAAGGTGGACACGGCGCCATGCCAGAGAAATCGGTTGATCCATTGCCTGTTGTAGCCAGCCTGATCAACGCGATCCAGACCATCAAGTCGCGCAACCTCGGCCCGGAGGAATACGCGGTCATCAGCATCGGCATGCTACAGGCCGGGAGTGTCTACAACATCATTCCTGATGAGGCCAGCATGCTGATCAGTGTGCGTACCGACACCCCGCAAACTCAGCAAAAGATCAATCAGCGACTCGAACAGATCGTTCGCGGTCACGAGCAATCATTCGGCGTGAGCATTGACCTGGAAATTACCCCGCTGGCCCCCGCCCTAATCAATGACGAGACCGAAACGCAACGAGTGCGCGAAAGCCTTGCACCACTCTTTGAACCTGGCCACCTGCAAAGCCGCGGACCGAAGGTCATGGCCACCGAGGACTTCGCCTGGATGCTAACAGAAGTGCCGGGGTGCTATTTCTTACTGGGTAATGGTGAGGGCGAGTTTCACGGCTGCTCCGTGCACAACCCGCACTACGACTTCAATGATGAGCTGATCCGGTTGGGCGCCGATTGCTGGGTAAAACTGGTGGAAGATTTTCTCGTCTGACCACCCTGATCAGCCTTAAAACATTGTTCAAGGAAAATTCATGTTCCAGAAAAGCCTGTCCCTCGCTGATTTCGATCCAACATTGGCCGCCGCTATTACCGACGAGTCCCGACGTCAGGAGCGACACATTGAGCTGATTGCTTCGGAGAACTATGCCAGCCCGCAGGTGATGCAGGCGCAAGGCACCTTGTTGACCAACAAGTACGCTGAAGGCTATCCCGGGAAGCGCTACTACGGTGGTTGCGCCCACGTCGATGTCATCGAACAAATGGCGATTGATCGGGCTAAACAGCTGTTCGGTGCGGATTATGCCAACGTCCAGCCACACTCAGGCTCGTCGGCCAACAGTGCCGTTTACCTTGCACTATTGAAGCCTGGCGACACGTTGCTTGGTATGAGCCTTGCGCATGGCGGCCACTTGACTCACGGTGCCAAGGTGTCAGCTTCCGGCAAGCTCTACCACGCCGTACAGTACGGCACTGATGCTGGCGGATTGATTGACTATGACGAAGTCGAGCGCCTGGCCGTCGAGCATCAACCCCGTATGATCGTCGCGGGTTTCTCGGCGTATTCACGCACGTTGGACTTCCCACGCTTTCGGGCCATTGCCGATAAAGTCGGGGCGTTGCTGATGGTTGATATGGCACACGTGGCGGGGCTGGTGGCGGCGGGGTTGTATCCGAATCCGCTGCCTTACGCTGATGTAGTGACCAGCACCACGCACAAAACGCTGCGCGGCCCACGCGGAGGGCTGATCCTGGCCAGAAGCAATCCCGAACTTGAGAAAAAACTCGACTCGGCAGTGTTCCCCGGTAGTCAGGGCGGGCCGTTGATGCAAGTTATCGCCGCTAAGGCCGTGTGCTTCAAGGAAGCGGCGCTGCCGGCCTTCAAGACCTACCAGGCAAGTGTCATCGAGAACGCCCAAGTCATGGCGCAAACCTTTATCCAGCGGGGTTATGACGTCGTCTCCGGAGGCACCGACAACCACCTGTTTCTGCTCAGCCTGATTCGCCAGGGCATTACCGGCAAGGACGCCGACGCTGCGCTGGAACGCTGCGGCATCACGGTCAACAAAAACGCAGTGCCGAATGATCCCCAGTCGCCGTTCGTGACTTCCGGGCTGCGGATAGGCACGGCGGCGGTGACCACGCGAGGCTTTACGGGGGAGGAGTGCCGGGCGCTCGCCAGTTGGATCTGCGATGTGCTTGATCACTTGGGTGATGCTGACGTCGAAGCGCACGTCGCTCGGCAGGTCGCGCAGTTGTGCCAACGGTTCCCGGTTTACCAATCTACTTGCGATTGAGGATCACCTGAGGCTGGAAACCTTGGTGCCAGCGGGTACACCGATAAGCAAGTCCATCATCGAATGATGGTAAGTCCCCAATGTTCAGGACGACTTGCGGTTTACCCAATGGTTGACGCAAATGCAGAACAAAAGAGCGGCAGCCGAGAGGAGCATTGAGTTGGATAAGCCCTGGGCAAACGCTTCGGGCGCGGTGCTGCTGATCAGTCCGCCGAACACCGCTACGCCGATGACCCCGCCTAATTGACGTGCGGAAGCCATTAATCCAGAGGCCATACCGGCGTCTTGCTGAGAGACCGCTGACAACATTGAATTGGTAATCGAAGGAACGGACGAAGCGCTACCGATGCCTACGATCATCAAAGCGACGTTCAAGTACCAGAGCGATGTCTGTGCAGTGACTTGGGACAGAGCCAGGAAGCCGATGATCTGAATCAGGAATCCGGTCGTGATGATTTTTGCGGCGCTTACGCGTTTGGCAATCCGGGACGACACCATCGTAGAGATGGTCAGCACCGCTGTCAGTGGAATAAACGCCAGCCCCGTGCGGAAAGCATCGTAGTGCAGGAACAACTGAAAGTAGATGCTGAACACGAAGACCGTGCCGTAGAACGTCAAGTTGATCGCTGCACCAGCCAGAGCGGTGGTGGCGAGGATCCTGTTTTTGGCCAATCGGGCTGGAAGCATCGGATGTTTGATACGTCGCTCGATGAGCACGAAGGCCACTGCACACACGCCGGCGAGCAACAGGATTGAAAGGGTTTCAGTGCTCCAGCCGATAGCACCTGACTCGGTCAGTGCATAGGTCAGTGACGCCAGGCAGGCAGCAATACAGATTTGGCCCAGCGCATCCACTTTCTGATCAGTGCGAGGCGACTGCGGGGCATGACGCAGGATCAATACCACCGCGAGAATGCCAATAGGTACGTTAAGCAGGAAAATGCTGCGCCAGCCGAGTGACTCAATCAACAATCCACCGATCACTGGACCGGCAGCCAAGGCGATGCCGCCGCACGCGCCCCACATTGCCACGGCCGAGCGCCGTTTTTCAGGGTCTTGAAAACTGACTCTGATCAACGTCAAGGAGGTTGGAACCAGCAGGGCGGCCCCGATACCTTGAACGACACGCATACCAATGAGCATCGTCATGCTGTTTGACAGTCCGCAGCCAATTGAGGCGGCTGTAAAAATTACAAACCCCACCGCGAAGATTGTCTTGGCGCCGAACTTGTCACCCCATGCACCGCCGAGAATCAGCAAGGCCGAAAATGCCAGTGCATAGCTGTTGATCACCCATTGGAGGCCAGTGAGATTGGTGTCGAATGCTGCCTTCAACGTTCCGAGCCCTACGTTGACGATGCTGACGTCAAGCTGGACAACCAAGAAACCGAGACAGGCTGCGATTTGAATCGCAGCTAAGGATGTTTTGGGCATATCGGGTTCGCATTAATAAGAATGGGCCTGAAAGTAACGGTTGACGTGACATGCGTAAATACTAGAATCCGCGCACTATCAATGCATATCTGCATGGCTTATGAACTGGGAAGATCTACGCTATTTCTTGGCGATCGCACGGGCTGGAAGTCTTTCAGGGGCTGCCAGGGCTTTACGTGTCAATCAGGCAACCGTCAGTCGGCGCCTCGCTGCGTTGGAGTCTGAACTCAATGTTCGGCTTGTTGACAGGCTCACGCGTGAATCACCGTTGACGGCTATCGGGCAGCAGTTATTGGATGATGTCGCCGAAATCGACTCGAGGGCTTTCGCAATCGCGCGCAAGTGCTTGACCGCCAGCTCTACAGTGCGATCGAAGGTAACGATCTCGGCGCCGCCTATCTTGTCGAGGCACTTCCTGACGCCGAATGTGGCAATGCTGTGTCGCATGGAACCGCCAGTGCAACTCTCAATTCTTAGCGACTCCCATGTTGTTTCACTGTCCAGGCTTGAGGCTGATCTGGCACTGCGGCTTGCATCGCCGATCGAGGACACGGACATCGTCCGCAAAGTCGGGGTCATGAAGTTTGGTCTCTATGCCGCGCCTGACTACCACAACATCCATGATGAGCACGCTTGGGAATTTGTCGGTTATAACGATCCAGACTTCGACTTTGCGCACAAACGTTGGCTCTACGAAATCATCGGATCCAGGCGCGTCGCCTGTGAGGTGACCGACTTGAGTCAGCAGTACGACGCGGCGTGCACCGGCATTGCGGTTGCGGGATTACCTTGCTTCATCGGCGATCCGGATCCTCGGCTGATCAGACTGGAAAGCGATCAGCCGATGCTCGATCTCGATATTTGGGTGGCCATGCACCCTGATCGGCGAAACGACACGGTGATACGCAGGACCGCCGATGCAATCGTGAAGTTACTGGCGCCCTGTGGTTTGGGATTGGCCACCAGTACTCGATGATCCTGTTTCGCTTGATGCCCAGCCTGATACTCAGTGGTTGATGGCCGTAATGATTGCCAGACAGCGTTGAATCATTGGACTGATGTCGCCAGCCCGGCGACTCAAGATAATCGGCGATACCGCTTCGGAATCCTGAATGGGCGCATAGGTGAGGTCCGCACGATGTTGCTGCTGAACAGACGCGGGGACCAAAGTGATACCTAATCCCGCCGCCACCAAACCGAGGGCGGTCTGCAGTTCATTGGCCCATTGAGAAACCCGCACGCCCATACCGTGATTCGCAAACAACGCTAAAACATGATCGGCGTAGCTGGGTCTCGGGTTGGCCGGGTACAGCACGAAGGACTCGTGCGACAGTCGTTCCAGCGTAATGGTTTCACCCTGCAAACGGTGCCCGGTCGGCAGTACCGCGACCAGCGGATCTTCATAAAGCACTTGCTGATGGATGGCGCCATCGTCGAAATGAATACGACCAAAACCTATGTCGATACGGCCGCTTTTCAGTGCCTCGATTTGCTGAAGCGTGGTCATTTCCTGCAAGCCAAGCTCAAGGTCTGAATCGCGGCGTAATTCTCGAATGAGTTCAGGCAGCAGCGCATAGAGGGTAGATGGCGCGAAGCCTATACCAAGCCATTGCCGCTGCCCTTCACCTATGCGTCGAGTGTTCTCGCACAGCTGTTCAAGCTGCTTGAGCAGCATGCCGCTGTGCTCATGGAAGTAGCGGCCCGCTTCGGTCAATTGCACCGGACGCGTGCGCTCCAGCAGCGCTGTACCTAAATGCTCTTCGAGTTGCTGAATCTGCCGGCTGAGCGGTGGCTGGGCGATATTCAGGCGTTCGGCAGCACGGGTGAAATTGAGTGTTTCAGCCACCGCTTGAAAGTAGCGGATATGTCTTAATTCCACGATACCTCCGAGGTATGGAGAGAGACAAAATGAATATTGGACGCAGTGGATACGTTGCGCGGATTCTAAGTTACATCAAACAAGATTCCGTGGGTATCGATGCATAGGCATCACGACCCACATCTGAACCTCCGCACAATGGAACCAGAAATGAACGTAACCCGGATCGAGCGCCTTGAGACGATCATCGTCGACTTGCCCACCATTCGCCCGCACAAGTTGGCCATGCATACCATGCAGGGGCAAACCCTGGTCATTCTTCGCCTGCTTTGCAGTGATGGTATCGAGGGCATCGGCGAAGCGACGACAATCGGTGGGCTGGCTTACGGCAATGAGAGTCCGGAGAGCATCAAGACCAACCTCGACAGCTATTTCGCACCGTTGCTGATTGGACAGGATGCCGAGAACATCAATGCCGCGATGCAACGTCTGGACAAGGCCATTAAAGGCAATACGTTTGCCCGGTCCGCAGTCGAAACGGCATTGCTGGACGCCCAAGGCAAGCGTTTAGGTCTGCCTGTAAGCGAACTCCTGGGCGGGCGCGTGCGCGATGCACTCGAAGTGGCCTGGACGCTGGCCAGTGGTGACACCGCCAAAGACATCCAGGAAGCCGAGCAGATGCTCGAACTGCGTCGTCACCGCATTTTCAAACTGAAGATTGGCGCCAACGCGCTGGAGCGAGATCTTGCTCACGTGGTCGCGATCAAGAAAGCCCTTGGCGACCGCGCCAGTGTCAGGGTCGACGTGAACCAATACTGGAGCGAATCTCAAGCGATCAAGGGGTGCCAAATCCTCGGGGAGAACGGCATCGACCTGATCGAGCAACCTATTTCCAGGATAAATCGCGGCGGGCAGATTCGTCTCAACCAGCGCAGCCCGGCGCCAATCATGGCCGACGAATCCATTGAATGTGTCGAGGACGCTTTCAGCCTCGCCGCCGATGGCGCGGCGAGTATTTTCGCCCTCAAGATCGCCAAGAACGGTGGCCCTCGCGCTGTCCTGCGCACCGCCCATATCGCCCAAGCGGCAGGCATTGCGCTGTATGGCGGCACGATGCTGGAGGGCACCGTCGGCACGCTGGCGTCGGCCCATGCCTTCATCACGCTTGAGCAACTGCAATGGCAAACCGAACTGTTCGGGCCGCTGCTGCTGACCGAAGAAATCGTGACCGAAGCACCGGTCTACCGCGACTTCCACTTGCATGTTCCGACCACACCAGGCCTGGGTCTGACGCTCGATGAGGATCGCCTGGCCCGCTTCCGTCGCCGCTAAACCTTGTTATCAGGAGATAAGAAAGATGCTCTTCCACGTAAAAATGACGGTGAAGCTTCCCGTGGACATGGACCCACAGAAAGCCGCGCGTTTGAAAGCCGATGAAAAGGAACTGGCGCAGCGTTTACAGACTGAAGGCAAATGGCGGCACCTCTGGCGTATCGCTGGACACTACGCCAACTTCAGCGTTTTTGACGTCGAAAGCGTTGAGGCTTTGCATGACACGCTCATGCAATTGCCGCTGTTCCCGTACATGGATATCGAAGTGACCGGGCTCTGCCGCCATCCTTCATCGATCCACGAAGACGATCGTTAAGCGTTGCTCTTTGCGACTTTGAACATAATAAAAAGATGGGAACATAATCATGACAGTCAGAATTTCCAGCTCTGATGAAATCCAGGCATTTTTCAAACAAGCTGCTGGTTTGGACAATGATCAAGGCAACGTGCGAGTCAAACAGATCCTGCTGCGTGTATTGCAAGACAGTGCGCGTTTGATCGAAGACCTGCAGATTACCGATGACGAATTCTGGAGCGCAATCGACTACCTGAATCGCCTGGGCGGTCGCGGTGAAGCCGCTCTGCTCATGGCCGGACTTGGCCTCGAGCATTTCCTCGATTTGCTAAATGATGCCCGCGATGAACAGGCTGGCCACACCGGCGGCACGCCTCGCACCATCGAAGGCCCGCTGTATGTCGCCGGCGCTCCGCTGTGTGAAGGCGAAGCACGCATGGACGATGGCAGCGAAGAGGGCGTCGCGACAACGCTGTTCATCGAAGGCCAGGTCGTCGACCTGCAAGGTCAGCCTGTCGCGGGCGCTATCGTTGACTTGTGGCAGGCCAATACCAAAGGCAACTACTCCTACTTCGATAAATCCCAATCGGCGTACAACTTGCGTCGGCGCATCGTTACGGATGCCGACGGTCGCTATCGTGCTCGCAGTATCGTCCCGTCCGGGTATGGCTGCGATCCTCAAGGACCGACTCAGGAATGCCTGAATCTGCTTGGCCGCCACGGTCAGCGTCCTGCGCATATTCACTATTTCATTTCAGCGCCCGGTTATCGCCACCTGACCACTCAAATCAATCTGTCAGGCGAAAAGTACCTGTGGGACGATTTCGCCTACGCCACGCGAGAAGGCTTGATCGGTGAAGTTCGCTTCATTGATGACGCTCAATCGAGTGCCAAACGTGGTGTAGAAGGGCGTTTTGCCGAGCTGTCTTTCGACTTCCAATTGCAACCGGCAGAGGCCGTAACGCAAGAGCAGCGAAGCTTGCGCCCGCGCGTGCTTCAGGACTGACGCAAGGGAAGGGTGGCGACTCCACGCAAGTCGCCACCTGACTTTTTTCCAGATGCACACAATGATGTGAAAGGCATTGAAGGGAATTCGCAGCCTGCAAAAGTAATAATAAAAATAAGAAAGGCTAGATATGAACAGTTATTCCAAGCCCTTGTTGTGCTCGTCTCTTTTGTGTGGCGTATCACTTGCCATGGCGCAAGAAGCAACACAATTGAAGTTGCCGCCCATCAGCACCATTGCGTGGGCCGATAACCCACTGTACCTAGCCGATGAAAACATCCGTCGCAACGATCCGTTAGGTTCTATCCGCTACATTCCCTTGTCCGGTGATGCTCGAGACTATCTCGCGATCGGTGGCGAAGTCAGATACCAGTATCAGGACTATCAACATGCCTTGCTGGGTGTGGGCGGGAAAGCCAATCCAAACAGCATGCTGCAACAGCGTCTGAGACTCAGCGCAGATCTCAATTTGAGTAATGGTCTGCGGGTATTTACCGAGCTGGGTGATAACCGTGAGTTTTTCTCCGAACGGGTGAGTCGATTCAATCGCGACAAGACCGATCTACAGCAAATGTTCGCCGAGTACTCCACAGGTGATGATTCCTATGGAGTCTTCAATGTTCGGGGCGGACGTTTCGTGATGCCCATGGGCAGTGTGCGCCTTGCCGGTCTTCGCGAAGGCGCCAACGTCCGCTACACCTATGACGGCGTGAAGCTGGGCTGGCAAACCCCGGGCAAGACCCGCTGGGAGCTGTTCTCGGTAAGTCCGACGCAGATCGATCCGCTCAAGTTCGATGACCAGCGCGATAAACATCAGGATTTTTCCGGGTTATACGGCACGGCAGTCTGGAGCCCTCTGGACAGCAATATTGATGTTTTCGCTTATACCTTTGGTCGCGACAATGCGGTCTACACCAGTGTCGCCGGCAATGAGCGGCGCAACAGTTATGGCGTACGGTTTTATCGCCAATCCACGCCTTGGGATTACGACATTGAAGCCGTGGTGCAGGGTGGCAACAGCGGCGGCCAGGACATCCGCGCCTGGGGACTGATGACGCAGGCGGGTTACACCTTCAAAGATGTACCGCTAACGCCTCGCTTGGGGTTTCGAGCAAACGCGTTCAGCGGCGACGACGATCCGAACGACAACACCCTCGGCGACTTCGTTGCGCCAGCGCTTGCATCAGGTCTGGTGTACACCGATGCCAATTGGTTTACCGCCACCAACATGATCAACGTCGCCCCCGTGGCATCGCTCAAATTGACCCAGGACGTGAAGCTCGAAGCGAACGTCGATGTCCTGATGCGTGAAAGCACCAAGGACGGCATCTACTACCTCCCGACCGCAGCTCCCTACGCGCCGAACCAGGGAAATGCGCGGCATGTCGCAACCAATACCAACTTCATCGTTGACTGGCGGGTGAACCGGTTCACGACCGTTCACGCCATGTATACCCATGTCCAGGCCGGGGCGGCCCTGGAGGATATCGGCGGTAAAGACACTGACTACTTCGGTATCTACACCCAGTTCGTTTTCTGATCCTTTGGCGATTCTTTGCCTGCTGAACAATAACAACGGAGTCCGCAATGTTCGTTAAACGCAAACCATCGATGATCTGTGCCGTTGCCCTGGCAGGAGGCATGAGCCTGCTTTCGCAACCCTACAGCCATGCAGCCTCGATAGAAAAAGACAGTCGCCCGAACATCGTGCTGATCGTGGCCGATGATATGGGCTATTCGGATCTGAGTGCGTTTGGCAGTGAAATTCAGACACCCAACCTGGACGCCATTGCGAAGGCAGGGGTGACGTTCAGCAATTACCACACGGCCCCGACATGCTCACCGACGCGCTCAATGCTCATGAGCGGCACCGACAATCACATCGCCGGTGTTGGCACCATGGCCGAACTGGTACTTCCCGAGCAGGCAGGCAAACGCGGTTACGAGGGCTATCTGACCGATCGCGTTGTGGCCTTTCCGAAGCTGCTTCAGGCCAACGGTTATCGCACGATGATGGTGGGTAAATGGCACCTTGGCAAAACACCTGAACTGGGACCGAAGGCGCGAGGTTTTGACCAGTCCTTTGCGCTTCTCGAGGGCTCTGCCGACCATTTCACGCAAGGGGGCACCACCGACAGGAATCCCAAGGCGAGTTATCGATTGAATGGGGAAAATATCGACCTCCCGAAAAACTTCGATTACTCGTCGGATTACTTCACGCGCACGGCCATTGAGCAGATTGGAGCGGCTACCGACAAGCCGTTCTTCGCCTATCTGGCGTACACCGCACCGCACTGGCCACTGCAGGTACCCACGGCGTATCTCGAGCGCTATCGCGGCCTCTACGACAAAGGCTATGCAAATATCGCCGAAGCACGCCTGAAACGGATGAAGGACAAAGGACTCGTCGCACAGGATGTACAGATCAATCCCGGCCCCGGCGTATGGCCCGCCTGGGAAAAGCTGTCACCTCGCGAGAGGGCGTTAGAGTCGCGACGAATGGAAGTCTATGCGGCAATGATCACTAATCTGGACGACAACGTCGGCAAGTTGGTCAAGCACCTCAAAGATACCGGGCAGTATGACAACACGGTGTTCGTGTTCTTTTCCGACAACGGCGCAGAAGGCAGTAATCCGGAGGACGTCACGCCGAACAACGCGAAGTGGATTGCCGAAAACTTTGACAACTCACTGGACAATATTGGCAAGCCGGGATCATTCAGTGGGTACGGTCCAAACTGGGCACGTGTCAGCTCGACACCCTTCAGGATGTACAAGGCTTTTACCTATGAAGGCGGCATTCGTACCGCAGCGTTCATCGCCGGGCCGGGTATGCGACACGGGGAAGTTTCAGACGCTTATATGAGTGTGAAAGACCTTGCTCCCACGTTCCTGGAACTGGCTCGTGTCGAACACCCATCAACGCGCGATACCAGCGTTGAGAGAATGCAGGGAACGTCTGCGCTGAGCTTTCTGAAAGCGGCCAGCCCTGCCATTCACCCGGAAGATCAGATGCAGTGCACCGAATTGTTCGGTCGAGTCTCACTGCTGCAAGGCAAATGGAAAATGACCTTCAGCAATACGCCTTGGGGGCCGGGCAAATGGGAACTCTTCGACATTCGCAAGGACCCGACCGAGCGCGCAGATCTCGCGGATCAGAATCCTCAGATTACCCGAACCTTGCTGAATCAATGGCAAGAGTGCCAAGCGCGTAACGGTATTACATGGGATGAACAACTCGCGACGAAAATCCGTTTCGGCAACGAGATTAAGCACTATGAAACAGTCGATTGATGCGCGCAGCGAAGAGGATCACGCCGTTGTCAGACTTGCCAACTGGCGCCGGCTGAAGGGCGGGTCGTTTCTGATGGGGTCGGATCGTCATTACCCGGAAGAAGCACCAGCCCATTGGGAGCAGGTCGAGGGTTTTGAGATTCAAGACACGCCGGTCACCAATGTCATGTTTGCCGAATTCATCGCATGCACCGGTTATGTCACGCAGGCCGAGCGTCACCTGTGCCCCGAAGACTACCCCGGTGTGCCGCCCGCGCAGCTTCAACCTGCATCGCTGGTATTCATACCGCCAACCAGCCCTGTGCTTCTGGATGATGTGAGCCGCTGGTGGTCGTTGGTTCCGGGAGCTGATTGGTCTCACCCGCAGGGACCCGGTTCGAATCTACGCAATATGGACAATCATCCGGTGGTGCACGTCGGGCTCGAAGATGCCATGGCTTATGCCCAATGGGCAGGTTGCGACCTACCTACCGAGCAGGAGTGGGAATACGCCGCCTGGGGTGGGCATCAGGCAAGCGAGTTCGTTTGGGGGCATGAGTTGGCGCCCAATGGCCAGCACCAGGCAAACACTTGGCAGGGCGCCTTTCCCCACGAGAATCTCGAAGCCGACGGCTTCGCGGGTACTTCTCCGGTAAGCACTTTTCCCGGTAATGGGTTTGGCCTGTTCGACATGATCGGCAATGTCTGGGAGTGGACGACTTCGGTCTTCCAGTCCACCCATGACGCTCCCCAAAAGTCATGTTGCTCAAGCGCGAAGAAGATGTCGGCGGGGATGAAGGTGCTCAAAGGCGGATCACACCTGTGTGCACCCAACTATTGCCAGCGCTACCGTGCGCCAGCTCGATCGCCACAATCCGTCGACACCACCAGTTCTCACATCGGCTTCAGGTGTGTCAGGCGATGACTGAACAACAACAAAGAACGAGCGATGCCATGCGTAAAATCGATGCTTCAGCCCTGATCGACGGGGCCCGTTTCAATGCCTTTCATGCGCGAGTGCTGTTCTGGTGCGCTTTGATCATCATCTTTGATGGCTACGACCTGGTGATCTACGGTGTGGTGCTACCGTCCTTAATGGCCGAGTGGGATCTGACTGCGTTGCAGGCTGGCGCACTCGGTAGTTGTGCACTTGTCGGGATGATGCTGGGCGCACTGTTTTTCGGTTCGCTCTCGGACAGGATTGGCCGACGCAAAACCATCATGATGTGTGTGTTGCTGTTCAGTGGCGTAACAGCGCTGAACGGCTTTGCCTCCACGCCCGAAACCTTTGCGGTATGTCGCTTCATTGCCGGATTGGGAATAGGTGGGGTCATGCCGAATGTCGTTGCCCTGATGAATGAGTACGCGCCTCGTCAATCACGCAGTACGCTGGTCGCCATCATGTTCAGTGGATACTCGCTGGGCGGGATGCTTTCGGCAGGACTCGGCATGATCTTCATCCCCTTGTGGGGATGGCAAGCGGTGTTCTATGTCGCATTGATTCCATTGTTGCTGACGCCGTTGCTGATCAAGCAACTGCCAGAGTCAATGGATTTTCTTCTGCGCAGCGGGCAACTCGAACGGGCCAGATTTTTGCTCGCCAAGGCGACGCCTGCCTATGCGCCTGAACCCGATGACCTACTGATCCATAACGTTTCGCAGGGAACGAAAGCCTCGATGGGAGAACTGTTTCGTGATGGGCGAACGATCAGTACCCTCGCTTTGTGGGTAGCGTTTTTCTGCTGCCTGTTAATGGTTTACGCATTGAGTTCCTGGTTGCCCAAGATCATGAGCAGCGCTGGATACGGGCTCAATTCAAGCCTGGCGTTTCTGTTTGTGCTCAACACGGGAGCTATCGTAGGCGCCATCGGTGGCGGATGGCTGGGTGATCGAGTCGGTATCGCCAAAGTGCTGTTGTTTTTCTTTTCCTGCGGAGCATTGTCCTTGAGTCTGTTGGCCGTGAAGGCTCCCTTGATGATGCTCTACTTGCTCATCGCGATTGCCGGAGCCTGCACAATCGGCACTCAGATTCTGGCGAACGCCTGCGCTGTTCAATATTACCCGCCACATGTCCGTTC
This sequence comes from Pseudomonas sp. FP2196, assembly GCF_030687715.1. Classification (GTDB taxonomy): domain Bacteria; phylum Pseudomonadota; class Gammaproteobacteria; order Pseudomonadales; family Pseudomonadaceae; genus Aquipseudomonas. Next base: position 3,057,577 of record NZ_CP117445.1, on the reverse strand, counting down.
CACCGGTTTGGGGTGGGCGATGGGGATAGGCCGCATAGGCGCAATCATCGGGCCCGTGCTTGGCGGTGTATTACACGGATCAAGCTTGCCACTGCAGGCCAGTTTCCTGGTATTTGCCGTTCCGGGAGTCATTGGTGCAGCGGCTATCCTGATATTTCTCAAGCGTCGAACGGTGCAGTCGCACGAAGAAGCCAGGTTACAACCCAGTGAATAAGCATCGGGCCCGGTTCGCGCCGAGCCTAATGAGCGCTGTCCGGATGATTGCCAGGTTCATCGTCGGTGGAGGGCAGCCGCCAACGGTAGTGCAATGACGCCAGCCGCAGCAGGGTGCATCCTGCTGCGGTCAGCCACGAGGCCATCACGGAATCGGCGCCGTTGTAACTCAGCAAAACCTCTACTCCTGCGCCAGCCAACGCGGCAGACGCGTAGATTTCCCGCTGCAGAATGCTGGGCACGCGTGACAGCAGAATATCCCTGAGCACGCCGCCACCGACGGCGCTAACCATCCCCAGTAATATCGCGACCTCAGCACCGGCGTGGACGGCCAGTGCCTTTTTCGCGCCGGCCACTGCAAACAGTCCCAGGCCAATGGAATCGAACAGTTGCACGGGGGATTTCATTCGACACACCATCGGGTAAGCACACACCACCCACGCTGAAGCGAGCAGCGACACGATCAGGTAGCGCCAACTCGACAGCCCGGCCGGCGGCAGTGTGCCGAGACACAGATCCCGCAGAATCCCGCCACCACAGGCAACGATGAACGTGATGGTGGCAATGCCAAACAGATCAAGGCGCTGCTGCCGTGCGGCAATGGCACCGCTCACGCCAAATGCAAACGTGCCGAGCAGATCGATGACGGTGTAGATCAGGTGGGTGTCCATGCTTAGCTACTCAGCGTTGCCGAACCAGGCGAATGCTGCGCAAAGCATCGATTCGAGCCCAGTGCGCAATGTCGGGTGCAGCAAAGGCGCGAACTGCGGCGAGTGATTGCTCGGGATGCTGTTGATGTTTCCCGTGGCTTTGGCCTGTTCGTAGATCTGCGGGTCTGTGCAACCCACGAACCAGAACACGTAGGGCACCTTCCACGCACGGCCGAATACACTGAAATCCTCACTCGCAGCGGCCGGTGCCGTTTCATACGCTCTGTCGCCAAACCAGGCGCCAAACGCATCCGCCAATCGGCTCGAAGCGTGCGCATCATTGACCGTCAACGGATAGCGGTTGATGGTGGTGATCTCGGGATCGCGCGGCGCATTGGAGGCCGAGCATTCAGCGCAGCAAATGCGTTTGATCGCGCCCAGCATGTGCTCGCGTACGTCTTCGTCGTAAGTGCGCATGTTGAGTTTCAACGTGGCGTTGTCCGGGATGATGTTTTCCTTGGTGCCCGCTTGCAGCGAGCCAACCGTCAGCACGGCCTGATCGAGCGGGGAAATTTCTCTCGACACAATGGTCTGCAGGCGCAGCACCGTGGATGCCGCCATGATCACCGGATCAACCGACGTTTGCGGCTGAGAGCCATGAGCTCCGCGCCCGAACATCTTGATTTTCAGGCTGTCACCGGCCGAAAGGATGGTGCCGCTGCGGTGACCCACAGTGCCGGCTGCCCCCACCATGACATGCTGACCCAGAATGATGTCCGGCTTGGGGAAGAGATCGAGCATGCCGTCGTCAATCATGTTTTGAGCGCCGACACCCACTTCTTCGCCCGGCTGGAAAACAGCCAAAAGCGTCCCGCTCCAAGTGCTGCGATTCTCGGACAGAACCCGAGCCACTCCCATCAGCCAGGTGACATGCATGTCGTGCCCGCAAGAATGGCAGACGGAAACCTCTACGCCGTCTTCGTCGCGGGTGACCACATCGCTCGCATAGGGCAGGCCTGTAGCCTCGGCCATAGGCAATGCGTCCATGTCAGCGCGCAGCATGACCACCGGACCGTCACCGTTACGCAACACACCGACAACACCGGTCACGCCGATTTCGCGCGTCACCTCGTACCCATAACGCTCCAGGTAGTCGGCGGCGATTTTCGCGGTGCGATACTCGTACATCGAGAGTTCGGGATGACGGTGCAAGTCCTTGTAGACGTCCTCCAGTTCAGGCAATAAGGCATCAAGATCCGGAATCAACTTTTTCAGGGACGACATGGGGTACTCCTTATGTAAAAGAGGGCAGCAAAAAGAGGGGAGAGAGGCGGTGTCAGGAAGGCGGAAGCAGGCTTTCCATCAGTTTTGAAAGCAGACTATCCAGTGCCGCGCGCTCTTTGGGCGAGAGCGCAGACACCAGTTGATCTTCAAGTTCGGAGCCGACGACAGTGGAGTCGTCAGCGATCTGCGAACCCGCGGCAGTGGTACGCAAACCAACACTGCGGCGGTCGACCGGGTGAGGGGAGCGCGATATGAGATCACGCGATTCGAGCAGTGCCAAAGTCTTGGAGAGCAGCGTCTTTTCCAGCAAGGCCCGTGCTGACACCTCCTTTGGGGTGATATCAGGGCACGCCTGAATCAAGCGCAGAACCCGCAAACCACGGACATCCAGATCCCAGTGCTGAAGGTAGACGGCATTCGCCCGTTCCATCAGCAGGGCGCTGGCCATATCAAGCTTGAAATTCAGAAAGTCGGAATACATGGCGGGCTCCAGTCGTATGGCTGAAGTATAGAGATATAGTTGAATTATTCAACTATATTTTCAGTGGCTGGATACTGCGGTGTGGAGGTCAAGCGTGAGTATCAGTCGCCGGACAGTGCATAACGCTGTCCGGCGCAGGGTTGAAGTCCTGTCACTTGATCAGCGGCACACCACTGAGCGATTGCAGATCTTCAAAGCTGATATCGGCCAGAATCTCCCTGACCTGTAAGCCTTTGGGCGTAACGTCCAGAATGGCCAAGTCGGTATAAATCCGGGTAACGCAACCGATGCCGGTCAGCGGGTAGGTGCATTGCGGCACCAATTTGCTTTCGCCCGTCTTGGTCAGGTGTTCCATCATGACGAACACTTGGCGTGCGCCAGTCGCGAGGTCCATGGCGCCGCCCACTGCCGGAATCGAACCCTCAGCACCGGTGTGCCAGTTGGCCAGATCACCATTGACCGAAACCTGAAAAGCACCCAGTACGGCAATATCGATGTGTCCACCACGCATCATCGAAAAGGAGTCGGCGTGATGAAAAAAGGCACCACCGGCGAGCAGTGTTACGTGTTGCTTGCCAGCGTTGATCAGATCATCGTCTTCCTCGCCCGGCGCAGGACTCGGACCCATGCCCAACACACCGTTTTCACTGTGCAGGAACACTTCCTTGTCACCCAGATAATTGGCCACCAGCGTGGGCACGCCGATGCCGAGGTTCACGTAAGAGCCTTCAAGGATATCGTCGGCCACACGCTGGGCCATTTCGCTACGCGAGAGTTTGTTCATAACAGTCATGGCGGGCCTCAGTTGACGTTGGCTTTCGGAAGACGGGCGAACGGCACAGCGACCACGCGCTGAACGAAAATCCCCGGTGTGACAATGTGCTCGGGGTCTAGCTCGCCCAACTCGACGATCTGGTTGACCTGAGCGATGGCCGTTGTCGCCGCCATGGCCATGATCGGTCCGAAATTGCGCGCGGCCTTGCGATAGGTGAGGTTGCCCCAGCGATCACCTTTTTCTGCTTTGATCAATGCCACATCGGCGCGCAACGGCATTTCCAGCACGTAGTTGCGACCGTCGATCACCCGGGTCTCCTTGCCTTCTGCCAGTAACGTGCCGTAGCCGGTTGGCGAATAGAACGCCCCGATTCCAGAACCGGCCGCGCGAATGCGTTCAGCCAGGTTGCCCTGCGGGACGACTTCAAGCTGTACCTTTCCTGCAAGGTAGAGTTCGTCGAATACATAAGAATCGGATTGGCGCGGAAACGAACAGATAACTTTGGCAACTCGCCCAGCCTTGAGTAAGGCAGCAAGACCGATTTCACCATTGCCGGCATTGTTGCTGATGATGGTCAGGTCACGGGCACCCGAGGCGATAACACCATCCACAAGCTCAGATGGCATGCCGGCGGTACCAAAACCACCGACCATGATGGTCGAGCCATCGGCTATTCCGTCCAGTGCAGCCGCGACGGATTCAAACGTTTTGTTGATCAAGGCGTTCTCCTGTTATTCATCTTGATTGAACAGACCAATCAGCATGCGAACCGCAGGGCTGGCCGCGCCTGCAGCGATATGCGTAGCGTGCCAAACAATGAGTAAAGGAGGGTGTCCGAGGAGGCGATGTCGTGCGATTAGCGAACGCAACCGTGAGTGATAGACGGGTAAAAAGGCACGGCAAAAAAACACCCGGACAGGCATCATCATTCATCTGACTGACGATGCCTATTGGGGTGTTTAGCGGGTGTATCAGTTGGACTTGGCGGTACCTTTCAATTTCGCGACTTGCGTCGCCAGTACGTCCATCAAATCAGGGGACAAGCAGTCGTAAGGTTCGAGACCTATTGATTGCAGACGTGCGCGGATCGCCTTCATGTCCTCGGGTGGCGTGCCGGTCTCGATAATGGACGAAACGAAGGCGGCGAACCCGGGAGCAGACCAACCGGTTTGCGGGGACAATTCGGTATGAACGAAGTCCAGACCATAAAACGCGTGATCCTTGTTCTCGATACGTCCGTACAGGTGTGCATGACACGCCTTGCAGGCATGGCGCTGAATAACCGCCGTATCGTCAACGATAGCGAGCTTCTGCGCGTTTGCGGTGACGCTGACATTCGCCCGTGGCACGACCGCGATCACGGCGAATTTGGCACCCTCCGGTTTCCAGCATTTACTGCAACCACAAGCGTGGTTATGAAGTGTCTGAGCATCGATGGCAATTTCGACTTTATCGGTTGGGCACAGGCATTGCAGCGTGCCTCCGGCAAAGTTCGTGGCGGCAGGGGATAGACCGCTATCCAGGGAAGGATGAAGTTTTATCTCGGTCACAAGGTATCTCCAGATCGATAACGAGCATGGGAAGGCGACAGGGCCTTGCGGCCCTGAGCCTTACTTCAGTACTTGATGACAGTGCGGATCGACTTGCCTTCATGCATCAGGTCGAACGCTTCATTGATGCGCTCCAATGGCATGGTGTGCGTCACGAAAGGCGCGAGCTCGATTTCACCTTTCATCGCGTCCTCAACCATTTTTGGCAACTGAGTACGACCTTTGACGCCGCCGAAAGCGGAGCCTTTCCAGGTACGCCCGGTGACTAGCTGGAACGGACGGGTCGAAATTTCCTGCCCGGCACCTGCTACACCGATGACGATCGATTGGCCCCAGCCACGGTGTGCACTTTCCAGCGCGGCGCGCATGACATGCACGTTACCGATGCATTCGAACGAGTGGTCGACACCCCATCCGGTCGCTTCGATGATGACTTGCTGGATAGGCTTATCGTGATCCTTCGGGTTGATGCAGTCAGTGGCGCCGAAAGACCGGGCGAGCTCAAATTTGCCAGGGTTGGTGTCGACGGCAATGATGCGTCCGGCTTTGGCCTGACGCGCGCCTTGAATCACGGCGAGCCCGATACCACCGAGTCCGAATACCGCGACGGTGTCTCCCGGTTGCACCTTGGCCGTGTTGTGCACTGCACCAATGCCGGTGGTGACGCCGCAGCCAAGCAGGCATACATGCTCATGGTTGGCCTGCGGATTGATCTTTGCGACGGATACTTCAGCCACCACGGTGTACTCGCTGAACGTCGAGCAACCCATGTAGTGGTATAGCGGTTGACCATTGTAGGAAAACCGAGTGGTGCCATCCGGCATCACGCCTTTGCCTTGTGTTTCACGGACGGCGACGCACAGGTTGGTTTTGCCAGACTTGCAGAACAGGCACTCGCCACATTCGGCGGTATACAGTGGAATGACATGATCACCGGGCTTGAGGCTGGTAACGCCTTCACCGACCTCAACGACCACGCCTGCACCTTCGTGCCCTAACACAACAGGAAACAGACCCTCGGGATCATCGCCCGACAGCGTGAACGCATCGGTATGGCACACACCGGTGTCGGTAATCTTGATCAGCACTTCGCCAGCGCGTGGCGGCGCAACGTCGATCTCGACAATTTGAAGCGGCTTGCCGGGTTCAAATGCAACTGCAGCACGGGATTTCATAAAGCTTTATCTCCAAGTGGTAATACTTTCAGGCCGAGGCGTTGGTCTGGATCGAAGAGGCTTGCAGGCGATGGCATGAGCTCAGTACCCACTACTGACCCTATTCATCGATGAGTTTTTGCCAAGCGGGGCGAAAGCAGCCGGAACGTCTCCATCAGCACTATTTGTAGTGCAACGGAGTATCCGGACAAGGGCGTCAATCGCGGGAATCGGGTTACCGGAAAGCTTAGGCGTTCATCAGAAAAACAAACATGCCCGTTCTGTTTGGTGACTACGGTCGGTTTGTTTCTAATCAACTGAGCGCTGACGGCTCACGCAGGTAGACGCTCAATCGGTCTGGTGATTTGCCGCTCTCAGCGGGTGGGCCAACAGGTCAGCCAGTTGATGAGTAAAGCGCTGAAGCGTGACCTCGTTTCGCGTAAAAAAACGCACAGGACCTATTCTGTGTTCCTCGATCAATTCGGCCTTCTTGAGCAATGACAAGTGCTGGGAGACCGTCGATTGTGCCAGCCCGCAACGCAGGGCAATCTGGCCAGCGCACACGCCGAATTCGCGACCGTAGGCTTGCTGAGGGAAATACCGAATCGCGTCTTTCAGCCAGCCAAGTATCTTTCGTCTCAGCGGGTGTGCGATCGCGTGCAGGATCATTTGAGGGGAAGGGGACGGCGTAGCGAACATCGCTTGCTGATCAGCATTGGACATGTCTGATCCTCGATTTCATAGCGCTGGCAAGCCTCATGTCGAGGCCTGCACAGACAGTGGAGACGACATCAGACTGGCATCAGTCGAGCAGGTCGGCAATGGATTCGGCGGCAATCTGATAGGAGCGGCAACGTGCGGCGGGGTCATGAATCCTCGCATCGATGATCACTTCATCCGCCTGGGTGGTAGCGATGAACTGGCGCAGCCAACTGCCGACATCGTCCATGTCACCCGCTGCGGTGCAAGACATGGCTTGGGCAAGGTTCTGTCGATCATAGGAGGATATCCGTTCCATGTAGCCTTCTTCCGGACGCGGTAATGGGCCCGCCTTGCCTGCGTATAAATTGCAGACCCATTGCCGGTGAGAGCTCGCGATGAAGTCAGCCTCGGCCCGGGAGGGGGCCGCGAAGACATTTGCCCCCGCGATGACATAGGGGCGCTGCAAGGCGGCTGACGGGCGGAACGTGCTGCGGTAATGGGTAATCGCTTCCATGAGAAAACGCGGGGCAAAATGTGAAGCGAATGCGTATGGCAGCCCCAGTTTTGCCGCGAGGTCAGCACTGTTGATACTGGAGCCCAGCAGCCAGAGCGGGGTGTCGTGTTGGCCCGGGATTGCCCGCACCGACTGTTTGCCGTTGTCCGCCAGATAGTCCTGGACTTGTCGGAGATCTTGCGCGAAGTCGCGTTCGGAGGCATCACCGCGCAGTGCCCGAATTGCCGGCCCGGCAGATCCCGGTGCTCTGCCAATGCCAAGATCGATACGCCCCGCAAATAACGTTTCCAACGTTCCGAACTGCTCCGCAACTATGAGAGGAGAGTGATTGGGCAGCATGATCCCGCCAGAGCCCACACGCAGCTCACGCGTTGCCGCAGCCAGATGCTGAATCAGCAGGGTGGTTGCCGAGGATGCGATACCCGGCAGGTCGTGATGCTCGGCGATCCAGTAGCGTTTATAACCGTGAGCTTCCACGTGTTGCGCCAGCGCAACCGCATCATCAAGGGTGTCAGCGAAGGTTTTGCCTTCGCCAATCATCATCAGATCCAGTACAGAGAGGGCTGTCATTGCAGGCTCCATTTCAATTCGGGTTCACAAGGCAATGCGGTCTTACTTCAATGGGAAGTTCGCCCATTGCGGATGGGCTTCAAGGCGTCGATCAATATCGCGCAGCGTTGCGAGGCATCGCTGGAGTTTCAGGTAGATATCACCACCATAATCCCAGCCGAGCACGCCAATGCTGCCGGTGTAGCCAATGCGATTCAGCGCTGCGATCAACGCGAAGTTGTCCATCTCGCCACGATCGACCGGTTCCATCGTGGCGACGCCGCCCCAGCCCAGTTGTGAAAGCGCGCTACCGGACGTCACCACTTGCATAAGCCATGGCTTCATTGCCAATAGGCGTGCTTCAAGCGCTCCCTCCTGGCTGGCGTACCAGTGATAACCGTTGAACGAGGCACCCAGGCGCGGGTGAGCAAACAGTTCGCAGATCTGCACGACTTGTTCGGTGGTCTGGGTCACATGATGCAGATGGGGATACAACGCGATTCGCAGTCCACGCTGCTCGGCAATGGGCAGCAGCGACTCGATGAAGCCAAGAATGGCTTGAGCACCATTGACGCTGGTTTGTATCGCCAGCTCGATGAGTTCGACACCTTCGACCGTTCCAACGATTCGCCGTATCAGATTGTCGTTACGCCCCTCGTGTAGCACCAGATAAAGCCCCTCGACGTGCAAGCCGTGGGTTTCCCTGACACGAGGTAATAAAGTGAGATCGGTCAGCGGTGTACCACTCCAGGCCGCGACAGTGATGCCGTCATAACCCAGTTCGGCCAACATTTCGCACTGCGTTTGAAAGGCGTAAACGCCCATCGATGAGTAGAAAAATGAATCGAGTGCATGGATACGATGAGCCATGATTTATCTCCTGGGCTCAGCGCGGTGAGTCGGTTAGAACGGACCATTCGGGATGGACCGCCAACCGGTGTTCCATGGAGCGAAACGCAGTGACCGAACGGCGCAGGTTGCCATAGACGTCACCGCCCATACTCTCCCAGCCCAGAACGCCAAAGCGTCCGTCGAAACCACGACGTTCAAGGGCGCCCAACAACACGAAGTTGTCCATTTCCCCTTCATCGAGCGGTTCGATGGTCGCCAGGCCGCCCCATCCCAGTGGCGAGCGCCGGGTGCCGGCAATATTGACCTGTTTCAGCCAGGGCCAAACCGCATCAAGACGCTGTTCAAGAGCCTGCTCCTGCATCGCATACCAGTGATAACCGTTGAAAACTATATTGAGTAGCGGGTGGTTGAACTCTTCGCACAGTGCCACGGCTTCGGCGGTTGTCTGCATGCCGTAGCGCGCGTGGGGATAAAGATTTATCTCAAGGCCTCGACGCTCGCAGATCGGCAGCAGACGCTCAAGCATTCTGCGGTCAGCATCGGTGACTTCGTCGCCTGAATGCAGGGCCAGCTCAATCGTGGTGCAGCCCTCAATGGTTTCGAAGATGTTGGTTACAAACGATTCCAGACCTTGGCGATAGATCACGTAGATGGCACCTACGTCCAGGCCCCAAGTGGGTTTGACCTGGGCAATCGACTGCAAGTCTTTACTCCAGGCAGACATCGTCATGCCTTGGTAGCCGAGTTCGGCGAGCATTTCGCACTGTGCTGCCAACGGGTAAGTGCCCAATGCGGTCTGAAAGATGAAATCCATGTGATGAAGAGGGCGATTCATGAGCGGGCCTGCATGGGTGAGGGTTCGACCGGAAGTGATGCACTGGGGAAGTGTGGGAGGAGGTATTCGCCCAGCTCATCGATGACTTCCGAGGCATGACGTCGCTGAGGTTTGAAGTGCAGGGCAACGTGACCGACGCCCTGATCCTGTTGACGCTTCCAATGCTCGATCAATGCGTTGCGACCGGCACGCAGCACCCGACCCGCCTGCAGCGGACAGTTCGGGTCGCGGTCCAGATCAAACAGGGTGCCGTAGCCGTAGGGCTTGTAAATCCCCTGGCCACAAACCGTGCGCCAGCGTTCGATGATTTGCGGAATCAGGATCGGATTGGAGATATACGAGAGAATGCCGTCGGTGTTTTCGCCAATCCACTCCAGCGACTGGCCGGCCTGACCCACAATAATGGTCGGCATACGTGGGCTGACAGGCTTGGGAATGAGGTCGATATCACCGTTCAACTGGCCATAAAACTCAGAGGCATGCACTGGCCAGTGGGTTTCGGTTGCAGCGCGGATGATCGCCAGCGCATCACGGAAACGCTCGGCGCGATTGTTGAAATCAAGCCCGAAAGCAGGGTATTCCACCGGACGGTCGCCGGTGGCCAGGCCGAGGATAAATCGTCCCCCTAGCAACTGATCGATGCTCGCAGCCTGTTTGGCAACGATCAATGGATCGCGCAAAGGGAGAACGATGCCCGCGGTACCGATGGTGATATTACGGGTCACGCCAGCAAGGAATCCGGCGTACACCAGAGGGTCAAGAATCTGCCCCACATCACCGAAGTTCGGGTCGTAGAACGGTACATCACGAAGCCAGATGGCAGAAAAACCGGCCTCATCGACCCGGCGAGCCAACTGTGCATGGTCTTGCAGAGTCGGGCCCGGACTGTCGGGGTAACTTTCCAAGGGGGCGATGAAGCCAAACGTTAGATGGCCGGGCTGAAAAACCCGCGCATAACCGCGGTGCTGTTGCAGATCCGGCGCACTTGTATAGCGGGAGGACATGATTCGAGGGCTCTTCTGTAATCGGAGACGGCAGTGACTTCGCTACGTGCTAGGCCTTGGGTGAAATCACAATTTCGGTGACTATAGGTTGTATGATGTGGAAGAAAAACAGGATGCAGTTCCGAACTTTTATGAATAAAACGCTCAAATAGACCGGAGTCGTCATGGACCATTTTGGAGCGCTCGGCGCGTTCGTTCAGGCCGCGCAAACGCGCAGCTTTACCGAGGCTGGACGAAGGATTGGCGTGTCATCGTCAGCGGTCAGCAAGGCCGTGGCGCGCTTGGAGGAAGAACTCGGCGTCAGGTTGTTTCACCGCTCCACGCGCGCAATCACGCTGACCTCCGAGGGCAGTGTGTTCCTTGAACGTTGTCACCGTATTTTTGCGGAATATGAGGTCGCCAAACGGGAGATCACCGAGGCCGCTGGTAAACCCCAGGGCAAATTGCGTCTGGGCTTGCCCCAATTGGGCATGCGTTTGATGCCTCACTTGATTGCGTTTCAGCAGGCCTATCCCGACGTAGAGCTGGAGCTTGAATTCAGTGATCGATTGGTTAACGTCATCGAGGAGGGTTTTGACGCGGTGATGCGTATCGGTGAAGTCGAGGACTCGCGCCTGACAATGCGCAAGCTCAATGGCTACAGTCATCGGCTCGTCGCATCGCCTGACTACCTTGCAACTCGTGGAACGCCTGCACGGCCGTCAGATCTGGCCGGTCATTCCTGCCTGCGTTACCGGTATCCAACCAGTGGCAAACTCGACCCTTGGCCGCTGCTAACAAAAAAGGGTCAGGACAACTATGAACCCGGGCAGTCGGCGACTGCCAATGCGATAGAGCCGCTCATGGCGATGGCTGAGGCTGGATTGGGAATCGCGTGCCTGCCGGATTTTTTTGTCGAAGATGCCATCACCGATGGAAGATTGGTTCCGCTTCTGGATCGCTACATGAGCGATCACCGCACGTTCAGCATTCTTTGGCCATCGAGTCGCCACCCTCTGCCGAAAATAAAAGCGTTCGTCAGCTTTATGACTGAGCGACTGGCGTGATGTGCCACCGTTGACCACAACGCAAAACGCCGATGCACTGGATTGCTCCAGTGCATCGGCATTCAAGTAATACGCAGCGAGTTACGCTGTGCGGGATGCCTTCGCGGCAAAGGCACCGTCACCCAGCAGTGCAACAACAAATGCGGTCACAGACAAATAGATCGGGTATTCCCAGCCGCCGTTGGCATTGGTGAAACTCCAGCCGTTGCCGAAGTGGACGGTTGCGGCGACGAACAGCTGAACCACCGCCAACGCGGCCACCCAGCGTGCATAAACACCTAGTACCAACATCAAGCCGCCGATCACTTCAAATGCCATGACCGGATAAGCGAGAAAGCCTGGAAAACCGATGGATTCAAAAAAGCCTGCGGTACCTGCGGGCGTGAAAACAAACACTTTGGTCAGGCCGTGAGCGATAAACATGATGCCCAGGGCGAGGCGCATCACAAATGCAGCGTAGGGGGCGGTGCGAGAGTCAATCATGGTGTAGCTCCTTTTTGTTTAATGAGTCAGTGACAGCGTTTGGGTCAGCCATGTCGAGAAGTCAGCCAGTTCTTCAGCGACGATCTCGTGGGCCATTTCGTAGAAATGGGTCTCGTGGACGACACCGATTCGATCCAGCCAAGCGTCCGCTTCCTTTGCCCAGTCCACTGGCAATACGCCGTCGTGGTGACCGTGAGCGATGAATGCCGACACTGACTTGAGACGCTCAGGCGAGGCGACCTTCGGAGCAATCTCGCGCAGCATTCGGCCGCTGAGGATCGCAAAGCCTTGCACCAGCTCTGGCTCGGTCACGCCCAGACTGGCGCTCATGATGCCGCCCTGACTGAAGCCAGCGATGACCGTTGGCAACTGGGGCAGCGCGTCGATAAAGGTGTGCAGCAGATGCCGGCTGGCTTCCGCTTGCTCTTGGTTGAACGAAGGGCCATTACTGGTGAAGTTCACCTGATACCAGGCAAAGCCTTGAGGGCCGACCTGGAGGGGAGCACGCAGCAAAATCACTTCCAGACCTTCGGGTAGCGATTGAGCCATAGACGCAAGGTTGGCTTCATTAGAACCCACGCCATGCAGCAGAATCAGTCGGCCCTTGGGCGCTGCAATGCTGCAGCCCTTGCGGAAAAAGAGGCCCGATTGCGGCTCGCGGGCCGCTTCGGAAAAAGTCGTATCACGCATGGTTGGTAACGCCTTGATTGAGAGGAGTGGATTCAGATCCATCTTCGTTTTTCGAGGAAAACAGGTAACTGTCCATCGCCAGCACGCCGTAGGACACGCCGCCTTCCAGCACGCGGGTGTCATAACGTTCGCCGGCGGCACCCAGAGCGATCAGTAACGGCAAAAAGTGCTCGTCCGTCGGGTGAGCGCGCTCGGCAGAGGGCGCCTGTTGCCGGTAATCCAAGAGTTGATCGGTTTGCCCGGCACGCAGTGTTTGCGCGGTCCAGGCCGCGAACGCCTTCACGTAATCCGCACCCTCGCGGGTAGCTCCGCGAAACTCATACAAGTTATGAGTCAGGCTGCCGGACGCTACGATCAGTACGTTCATGTCACGCAGTGGTTTAAGCGCTTCACCGAGTTTCCAGGCCTGATGGGTATCAAGCCGCGCGGGCATCGACACCTGAACCACGGGAATGTCGGCATCGGGCGCCAAGTACATCAGCGGCACCCACGCCCCATGGTCCAGCCCGCGCTGGTGATCGAGTCGTGAGGTCCAGCCTGATGCCTGCAGCAGTTTGACGATGTGGGCAGCCAGGATCGGGGCACCCGGTGCCGGATAGCGCAACTGGTACAACTCGTCGGGGAAACCACCGAAGTCGTGAATGGTTTGCGGGGCGGTGCTCGCCGTGACATTGACTTCACCACGGGTCATCCAGTGCGGAGACAGGATGACAATGGCATCAGGTCGCGGCAGTTCGCGACCGAGCTCGGCTAGACGCGGACCAGCCAGACCGGGCTCGATGGCAAACAGCGGAGCACCATGAGACACAAACAGCAGGGGGAACGAGGTGTTCATGGTGAAAGCTCCAATGTGATTACTTGTTCAGCCAGACCGGGGCGATCGAGGTGCCCAGACCGGCGCCGTAGCCGAGGTAGATATTCAGGCCGGCGAGTGGCTCCAGGTAACGTGCGTTGATCAGTCCACCGGTGTTCACCGCATTCCAGCCCAGGCTGTAGGCGAGGGTGATAGCGGTTTGTTTGGCACGCTCACTGTCGCTGGCGACGAACACGCTGCCTTTCTGGTTATCCGCGAACGTCGGACCATCGGCGAGTACTTGAGCGAACAAGGTGTTAAAGGCTTTGACGACGTGCGCTTGAGGCACTGCTTTGGCGATTTCTTCGCCGGCGCTGGTCTCGTGACCGATGGTCAGCGACATGTAGTCGGCGCTCAGCGGGTTGGTGATGTCGATGATCACTTTGCCAATCAGATCGCCCAGGCTTTGCAGCGCAGCTACGGCATCGGGGTAGGCGGTGGCAATTACTACGACATCGCTGTCGCCCAGAGCCTCTGCTGCCGGGTAAGCCTGTGCATTTTCAAACTGAGCAGCCAGTGCCTTGGCCTTTTCCATGTCACGGCCAGTGACTCGAACGATGTGTCCGGCGGCGGACAATTGCTTGGTGAACGCCGAACCCATGTTGCCGGTACCCACGACTGTAATTTTCATAGTGACTTCATCTCCGTTGATGTTCGTTTCGATGGGCTCAGTTTATAGGTTGTAAAAATGAGATAAATAAGGCGAAATGCGATTAATAGTTCCACTTAGTGAGACAGTAATGGACAGGGCGTTAGAGATGCAGGTCTTCTGCACGGTGGTGGATAAAGGCAGCTTCGTCGGCGCAGCCGAGCCGTTGGAGATGTCGAAGGCGGCTATTTCGCGTTACGTCAGTGGGCTTGAAGAACGCCTGGGCGTGCGACTGCTGCATCGCACCACACGCAAGCTTTCATTGACGGAGGAAGGGCGCCAGTTCTATCACCAGGCACGCGATGTACTGACGCTCATGGATCAGGCGGAAGAGGCGGTTTCGTCGTCGGCGCCCGAGCCGAGCGGTGTACTGCGGATCAATGCGCCGGTCAGTTTCGGGGTGCTGCACTTGGCTCCGGTGTGGGCAGACTTCATGAAGGTGTACCCCAACGTTGAACTGGATATCAGCCTGAATGACCGGTTGGTGGATCTGGTGGAGGAGGGCTTTGATGCCGCCGTTCGCATTGCGCGGATGGAAAGTTCTTCTCTGGTGGGGCGACGTCTTGCGGGAACGCGAATGTGCTTATGTGCTTCGCCCGAGTACCTGGCCAATCACCCTGAGATTCGCTCGCTGTCTGACCTCGCAGAGCACGGGGTCATCGCCTACACCAACTTTGCCAGCGGTAACGAGTGGCAGTTCGAAGGGCCTGACGGAAGCGAGACTGTGCGTACACGCTCAAGTGTGCGCTGCAATAATGGCGATACCTGTCGCAGCATTGCACTGGCAGGCGGTGGAATCGCCCTGCAGCCCAGTTTCATGGTGGCCGAAGACCTGCGCAAGGGGGATCTGGTTGAGATTCTGCCGGCGTATCAATCGGTCGAACTGGGCATCTATGTGGTCTATCCCACGCGCAAGCATCTGGCGACCAAAGTCCGCGTCTTGATCAACTTTCTGGCTGAGCGTTTCGCTCACCCGCAATGGGAGCGCTAGAACAGGTTCAACAAAAAATCCCGACTGACAACAAGGGGGAGCATTCAGCCGGGCAAAAGGAGCCTGTATCAATTACGACCGTTGCAAGAAGCTGTGCAAATCTGCCGCAAACTTTTCCGGGTGCTTGAATGCCAGGAAGTGATCGCCCTGGTCCGCCTTGCTGTAGACATGCAGAACTGAGTCCGGGATTACGGCGTGCATCCATCGCTGACTTTCCAGCCAGTCGCTGTATTCGCCGGAAAAAATCGCCGTCGGAACGTCAATCTTGCTTTGAATGACATCGCGCCAATCGTTGGTAGCGTGATCGAAAAGTACCAGGCCAGTGAACGCCATGTCGTCTTTCACCACGGCCTGTACGAGGCTAATCACATTGTGAAAGTAAGGGGAGTCGAGCGCCATCGCGCGCTCGACAACCCGGCTGCCAGAAACCAACTGGTTGGTGGGCGTCATGTTGACGTAGGAAGCGATCATGCGTTCAGGCGATGTGGTGAATGCGCCGGCCTCCAGTCGCTGCTGTTCCGTCCAGTCAGCGTGGCAGTAGATTGAGGGGGCTTGGTCAATGATGCTAAGGGTACGGATGCCTTGTGTGCCGAAAAGATCAATATAAGCCCACATGATCGAGGCCCCCATGGACCAACCGCAATAGTGCGCTTGGGGCAGATCCAGATGCTGCGCAAATTCCTTCACATCCATGGCGTAACGCGAGATGCGATTACCTTTTACGGTCTTCTCCGAAAGCCCCTGGTTGCGGACATCGAGCACGTAAACGTGATAATGCTTGCTCAGGATTTGCATGAGGTGGAAATACATTGCGCCGTTCGCAGACCAGCCGGGAATGAAGATCAACGGCTGACCGCTTCCGGCTTCCCAGTACGCCAGGCTCACACCGTCGCCTGTGGTGAAGCTGCTGATTTTCAGATCTTCAAAGTCCGCAGCGCGGAACGGCTGGCCAATGATTTCGTGCGGAAAGTAAAAGTCTTCGCCGAGTATTTCGGAGAGCGATTGATTTTTCAGCGGGTATTTCACAGTCCTTCCCATGTCTTTAACAATCGTGTCTGAACAGGCAAATGCCTCGCCAGGCGCAGCGATTCGCTGCAACGCCACGATAGGCCTTGGACAGTAGGGAAATAAATACTCAAAATGCCCGAACATTAGAAACGGATTGTTGGGAATGGATCGTCTGAGCAGCATGGCGGCGTTTGTTAAAGCCGTGGAAATGGGATCTTTCAGTGCCGCCGGTGACGCGTTGCAAATGTCGGCGCAACTGATTGGCAAACATGTCCATCATTTGGAGCAACACTTGGGCGTACGTCTGCTCAATCGCACGACTCGACGACAGAGCCTGACGGACTTCGGGCGTGAATTCTACGAGCGTTCCAAATTCATTCTTGCGGAAGTGGAGTCGGCTGAGAACCTGGCCGCGCACACTCAGGCTTTGCCCAGTGGGCGCTTGAGGATCAACGCTCCCGTCAGTTTCGGCATGCAGTCTCTTGCGCCGCGACTGCCTGAGTTCATGGAAGCCAATCCATTGGTGAGCATCGAGTTGAGCCTTGCCAACCGCGCGATTGACCTCATCGATGAAGGTTTCGACGTGGTATTCAGGGTCGGGCAATTGGCTGACAGCGGGCTGGTTGCCAGGGAACTGGCGCCCTATAAACTTGTACTGTGCGCTGCACCTTCTTATCTGCAAGGCAAGCCAGCGATCGAAACACCGTGGGACCTTCAGGACCATGAGTGTCTGGGTTTCTCGCATACGGAATTGCGCACACACTGGACATTCAATGGCCCGGAAGGGACGGTGGTTGTTCCGGTTGGCAGCCGCTTCATGGCGGATCACGGCGAACCGCTGTTGTGTGCCGCATTGGCCGGCCTGGGCATATTGCTGCAGCCGGAGGAATTGGTTCGCCAATCACTAGAGAAAGGTGAGCTGGTTGCTTTACTGCCCGACTACCCACCTCCAAGTCGCCCCCTGCATATCTTGTATGCACCTGATCGCAGGCTGACGCCAAAATTGCGCAGTTTTCTCGACTTCGCTATAGCGGCGTTTGGAGCCGACTCGATCGCGCCCGAGCGCTTTTGAAACAAACTGTTGTAGATCCCCATTCCGAATCGATATTTATCCACGCGAGGGCAGCCCATACAGTGGCAGCTTTGTTTTCTACGCTGACAGTAGAAACAGATGACGGGTAGCAATACCCGCTCATTCTTGACGGAGAAATGATGAATATTCAACTCGATAGCAAACACGCACTGGTTACCGCTTCTACCGGAGGTATTGGTTTCGCCATTGCCAAGGGGCTTGCACAGGCCGGCGCAGCGGTTGTCATAAACGGTCGCAGTGAACGCTCGGTCAACGACGCGATCGCTCGGTTGCACGCAGCAGTACCCGGCGCGACCGTCAGTGGTGTGGCTGCGGATCTGAGTTCTGCCGAAGGCGTGGAGGTCTTGCTCGCTGGTGTCAGTGGCATCGACATCCTGGTGAACAATGCAGGCATCTATGAGCCACAGGATTTCTTTGAAACAGACGACGAGGTCTGGAACAACTACTGGCAAACCAACGTGATGTCCGGCGTTCGTCTCAGTCGCGCATTGCTGCCAGCCATGGTTGAGAACGGTTGGGGCCGGGTGGTGTTTGTCGCCTCCGAGTCGGCCCGAAATATTCCCGCGGACATGATCCATTACGGTGTGTCAAAAACGGCGCAGTTGGCGTTGGCTCGCGGCCTCGCAAAACGCGTGGCTGGCAGCGGTGTGACCGTCAACAGCGTCCTGCCTGGGCCGACGCTGTCCGATGGCGTGGCAGACATGATGAAGGGTGAAGTAGAGCGCACCGGCAAATCGCTGGAGACGGTCGTCGCTGATTTTGTGATGCAGCATCGCCCGAGCTCGATCATTCAGCGTGCAGCCACTGTGGAGGAGGTGGCCAACATGATCGTTTATGTGTGCTCGCCGCAAGCATCGGCCACTACGGGAGCTTCGCTCAGAGTCGATGGTGGCGTGGTCGACGACATCGTCTGATTCGAAACAATCGCAGACCCATGCCGGCCTGCGTCATGGGTCTCTTTTGTTCGTAGCCTGGAGCCTTTGCGATGATGGTGCATTTGATCGCTGTCGCGGCGTCTCTTTTAGCTGGAGTAGTGATGGCAAGTGATCAAGTGGCGCGCGCATATACAACGCCCGCCGAATATCAGCTGTCGGGCGTTTCGCTGGTCGATACGCTTTATCAAGGGCAGCACGCCTTAGCGTTGCAAATGCCCGGTTCCTCCTATCAAGACCCGACCCGGGAACGGTTGCTCGACAGAGACTTCATGGCGTGGCTGCCCATGGATTTTGGGGATGGCTCCATCGAAGTCGACGTCGCCAGCGACTTGGCAATAGACGCACCTGAATACGCGCGTGGCTTTGTCGGTGTTGCCTTTCGAATAGACGGGGCAGGGCGCTTCGAAAGCATTTACCTGCGACCGACCAACAGTTCGGCGGATGACCAGATACGACGCAATCATTCTGTGCAATACGCCGGTTATCCAGACTTCAGATTTGATCAGCTTCGCAAAGAATCGCCGGAAAAGTACGAGACCTACGCCGACCTCGAGTTGGGTCGATGGATTCATATGAAGTTGGTGATCAAAGGTTCAAACGTTGATCTGTTCCTGGATCACAAGGAGAAACCGGCGTTTATCGTACGGGATCTGAAGTACGGGGCGGCGCAGCGCGGGGGAGTGGGTATCTGGATCGAGTCCGGGACAGTCGCGCACTTCAGAAATCTGCGGATTTCCAGCGACGACAAGGGTTGAGCTTCAAAGGCTTGTAGTGTCTTTGAATAAATCAATAAATCGGCGAAGCCAGCGATCAATCTGACTTCGCCGAGGCGAGCGTGTTTACACGAACTGCAGAACGTCGTTGACGGCCTTGCGCGGTTTCTGCGGCCAGTTGGTTGCGCCTGGGTAGCCAACGGTGACCAGCATGACCGGAATTTCCAGATCAGACAGACCAAACTCCTTGGCCACCGCAGACTGATCGAAGCCGATCATCGGCGTAGACACCAGGCCTTGGCCCTTCGCGGCGAGCATCAGTGTCATGGCTGCCAGTGAGCCGGAACGAATCGCCTCATCACGCTGCAGCTGTGGGTTTTCCTTGTACATGCCTTCAGCTGCACCTACCCACATGTCGTAGATGGCTTGATCAATAATGCCGGCGTCCAGGGTAGGTTTGAGGGCCGATGGCAATGTCTCGTGCGGATTGAGTGTGCCGCAGACGATAAATGTCACGGGGGCGTCGACGATTTTCTGCTGCCCCCACGCCAGAGGCAGGAGACGTGCTTTGGCTTCGGCGCTGCGTACGGCGAGGAATTTCCAGTTTTGCAGATTGAACGCGGAAGGTGCATGGGTAGCCAACTCGATCAGCTCGGCAACCTGTTGATCGCTCAGGCTACGCTCAGTGTCGTAGCTGTTGGCGGAAATGCGGGATTTGATAATGTTTGCGATATCGGACATGAGGGTCTCTGTGCGGGAGGAGAGTGCGCAGACCCAGTCATTGAAGTGGAGCCTGCGCCGTCTGAAAATTAGCGGCTGAAACCGTCGAATGGGGTCATGTACACAGCCCCGAACGGATCCAGACGTTTACGGATTTCGGCGTCAGGCGTGCCATACACAACCAGGCTGGTGACGGTGCAAAGTTCTAGAAAACGCTGACCGAATGGTGCAAACGTAGTGTCTACGTGGCTGACCACAGCACCGACGTTGTAGCGCTCAAGAATGTGAACGACGCTGTTGTCTTCGTTGGCACTGTATTCGTAAACCAGTGTGCCCGGCTCAGCGCTGGTGGCTTCGACAATGTTGGCGATCAGCGCTTTGAATTCTGGGAAGTCAGCGGGTTTGACCGCGAGGGAGAACAGGCAGGAGATGTGTGGATGCATGGAGGTTCTTTCCTTAGACGCTAGTGAGAATGCATCGCTGACCCAGCCGATGCAGGCGTTAACGATCGGGTCAGGATTTCTCCGGCGCCTCTCCAAACAATTTGCCGGCACCGGCCCAGTCGGAGGCGGCGACGTCCTCAAAAATGACGTAGATGTAGTTCGCATCAGTACCGGTGTGCTTGACGATGCTCGCGGTGATGTCTGCGGCGACAGCGGCTTTCTGCTCGTGTTCTTTACCTTCAAACCAGCTGACTCGTACGACAGGCATGGCAAATTCCTCTTTAGACGTTGATCTGGATAATCGGTGTGCTTGCAAGCTTGAGGCGCGTTGCACCGATGTTTTTCGAGATTCAATGCTAATGTCGAATGATCTGGCGATAAACAGCCTGAAACTATAATCTGGGTAGATCCAAACTCTACAATCAGATGATCCGCATGATTCCTGTCGATTCGTTTCAGGGCGTCATCACATTCGTGGTCGCCGCCCGATCAACCAGTTTCACTCAGGCCGCAGAACGGCTCGGACTATCCAAATCGGCCGTGGGTAAATCAATTGCGCGGCTTGAGGATCGACTGGGCACACAGCTGTTCCACCGCACCACACGACGCATCTCGCTGACGGCCGACGGCGAAGCGTATTTCACCGCGTGCTCCACAGCGCTCGAGGAAATCGGCGCGGCGGAAAGTGGCCTCGGGCCGGGGGCAGGGGAACCCTCCGGTCGCCTGCGAGTGGACATCCCGGTGGCGTTTGGTCGTCGGGTCGTTGCGCCATTGCTGTTCGAGATCGCTAACAAATACCCCGCACTGCAACTGAACATGACGTTTTCCGACCACATTGTTGATCCGTTTGAAGAAGGCATTGATCTCTTGGTGCGCTTCGGCGAGCTGAAGGACACCAGCGGACTGGTAGCACGCCGACTTACTCGCCAACGATGGGCGATTTGTGCAGCGCCCGGTTATTTGCAGCGGTTTGGTGTTCCACGAACTCTGGAGGATTTAAGTCATCACCATTGCATCGTCGGCCATCGTCGCGGTCAGCCGTTGTCGTGGCGCGTCAGGCAAGGCTCGACAACGGTCCGTTATGCGCCACCGTCTACGCACCAGATAGGTGACGGCGAAGCGATGATTCTTGCCGCCGTCGCCGGGACAGGTTTGTGCCAGATGCCGCGCTGCCTGTTCAGAGAAGACCTGGAGGCGGGGAGGCTTGTCGAAGTGCTGGAAGATTACGAGCCTGACCCAGTTGATGTGCATGCCGTCTGGCCAAAGGTCTCGCATCTACGGCCGAAGGTCAGGTACGTGGTCGATGAGTTGGT
This sequence comes from Pseudomonas sp. FP2196, assembly GCF_030687715.1. Lineage (GTDB taxonomy): Bacteria > Pseudomonadota > Gammaproteobacteria > Pseudomonadales > Pseudomonadaceae > Aquipseudomonas. Next base: position 3,036,077 of record NZ_CP117445.1, on the reverse strand, counting down.
CAAACTTTGTGAGCATTGGCAGTGACCTGCCGCCATGACGCCCTTATCGTCTGAAACTCAATCACTGAAGAGATCAAACATCAGTTGCCGGAACCATTTGTTGGCCGGATCGCGGTTGTATTTCGTGTGCCAGAACATATTGATCGCAATCTCCGGCAGCGGTAATGGCAACGGCAAAATGGTCAAACGGAACGGTCCGCTACAACTGCTGGCGAAGCGCTCAGGTACGGTCGCGACCAGATCAGTGTTCTGCAAAATATGCCCCACCGCAACAAAGTGCGGCACCTCCAGGCGTATCTGACGTTGCAGGCCAGCCCGTTGCATGTGCGTGTCTATCTCACCATGGCCGGTACTGGCTGCAACGATTCTCACGTGCCCATATTCACAAAAACGTTCTCGCGTCATGGGCAGTTGTGTCAGCGGATGATCCTGGCGGCATAAGCAAACGTATCGATGATGGAACAAACGTCTTTGATAGAAGCCAGCCTGCAAATCCGGCAGTAATCCGACCGCCAGATCAACCTCGCCGCTGGCAAGACTTTCAGACAGTCCCGCATTGCTGCGCAGCGTGCTGACCGAAATCCCTGGGGCCTGCTTGAGTAGGGCATCGATCAAGCGCGGCATAAAGTAAATCTCGCCGATGTCGGTCATCGCCACTACGAAGCGTTTTTGACTGGTGGCCGGATCGAACTCATCCTGGCGATTGATGGCGCCATGCAGGAGGTTGATTGCCTGAGACACCGGCTCGGCCATTTGCAACGCATAGGGCGTTGGTTGCATCCCTTGATGGGTGCGCACAAACAGTTCGTCATTGAGTGAGATACGCAGACGCTTGAGTGCATTGCTCACGGCTGGCTGAGTCAGTCCCAGTGTTTCAGCCGCGCCGGAAACACTGTGGTCGATCAATAGCTGATGAAAGATCACCAGCAGGTTCAGGTCGAGTTCGCGTAGGTGCATTGCAGGCATCTCGGGAGGAGTAACGAGTTTGCAAGCATACCAGTATTCAGGGTGGTGATAGGTTGTATGGAGGTGAGGCCATTTATCAATGTTTTGTGAATAGTCATGATCGGGCTATTCCAAAAACAACATAAAGGTTTCCCCCATGAATAGCCCTAAATCTGTCTTGCAAGTCGCAATCGTTGGCGGTGGTATCGCAGGTGTCGCCCTCGCACTGGATCTGTGCCGCCATCCACATCTGGACGTTCAATTGTTTGAAGCCGCACCGGCATTCGGCGAAGTCGGTGCGGGTGTCTCATTTGGAGCAAACGCTGTAAGAGCAATCGAAGGTCTGGGCATCGGCAAGCCATACGAGCAAATCGCCGACCGGACCGCTCAGCCTTGGCAGGACATCTGGTTTGAATGGCGTCGGGGTGTCGATGCCGGCTACCTCGGCGCAAGCATTGCTGAAGGTGTCGGTCAGTCTTCAGTGCATCGCGCAGATTTCCTTGATGCGCTGGCCAGCCAGCTTCCTGAGGGTATTGCCGTTTTTGGCAAACGAGCAGTGAGTGTCGAAGAAACGGGTGATCGCGTGAGTGTCCAATTCACCGACGGCACGCATCATCAGTGTGATCTCTTGATCGCTGCAGACGGAATCAAATCCTCAATTCGAGATTACGTCCTCCAGGGCTTGGGCCAGCCTTTGGTTACCCCGCGCTTTAGTGGCACCTGTGCCTACCGCGGAATGATTGACAGCTCGCAGCTGCGCGACGCCTATCGTGCGGCGGGCGTCGATGAGCATTTGATCAACGTTCCGCAAATGTATTTGGGCCTCGATGCCCACATCCTGACTTTCCCGGTCAAACAGGGTCGACTGATCAACGTCGTGGCATTTGTTTCGGATCGGACTGAGGCCAATCCAGTATGGCCGGCAGACAAACCTTGGGTGAAAAACACCACCCAGGCCGAGATGCTCGAAGCCTTCAGCGAGTGGGGCGATGCCGTTCGCGTATTGCTTGAATGCATTCCCAATCCCACCCTTTGGGCACTACATGAGTTGGACGAATTGTCGGGTTACGTCCACGGCCGTGTCGGGCTGATCGGCGACGCGGCGCACGCGATGCTGCCGCATCAAGGCGCCGGAGCCGGGCAGGGGCTGGAAGATGCCTGGTTACTGGCACGCCTGCTGGCCGATCCGCGGGTTTTGCAACGTGACGCGAAGCAGGTGCTTGAGGTGTATGACGCCATACGCCGTCCGCGTGCTTGCCGTGTTCAACGCACATCCTGGGAAGCGGGCGAACTCTACGAGTTCCGCGACGCCAAGGTAGCGGACCAGGAGCCACTGCTCTCGACAACGCTGGCCAGTCGCTTTGACTGGTTGTGGAACCACGACATGCAAGCCGACCTGGCTGAGGCGCACACTCGACTCGGATGGGCACAAGCTGTCTGAATCCTTGCCTGCCGCTCGCCAGTCCTTAGCGACTGGCGCAGTCCGCACCTAACAATAAAAGGTGAAATCATCATGACTGTCAGCATTTCCCAAACCGCTGAAATCCGCGAATTTTTTCAAGACGCAGCCGGGATGAAAAAAGACGCTGGAGACTCGCGCAGCAAACAGATTGTGCTGCGAATTCTGCAGGAAACCGCGCGACTCATTGAGGAGCTTGAGATCAGCGAAGATGAGTTTTGGGCGGGGGTCGAGTACATCAATCGACTGGGTAAAAACAATGAGGCTGGGCTCTTGGTGGCAGGGTTGGGGATCGAGCATTTCCTTGATCTTCTCAACGATGCCAAAGAGGCGGAAGCAGGGCGCAGCGGCGGAACACCGCGCACGATCGAGGGCCCCCTGTATGTGGCTGGCGCACCGCTGTGTCAGGGGTTTGCGCGGATGGACGATGGTAGCGAAGACACTATCGCCACACCGATGTTTCTAGACGGTCAGGTTCTGGACACACTAGGACAACCCATTGCAGGTGCGCTGGTTGATCTTTGGCAAGCCGACAGTAAAGGCAACTACTCCCACTTCGACAAAAGCCAATCGCCGTTCAATCTGCGCCGGCGCATCGTGACCGACGCGCAAGGGCGTTATCGCGTCAGAAGCATCGTGCCGTCGGGTTATGGCTGTAACCCTCAAGGCCCTACTCAACAGTGCCTCAACCATTTGGGCCGGCATGGCCAGCGCCCAGCGCATATTCATTTCTTCGTGTCGGCTCCGGGTTATGAGCATTTGACCACCCAAATCAACCTTTCTAACGATAAGTATCTCTGGGATGACTTTGCCTATGCCACCCGGGACGGCTTGATTGGTGAAGTGCATTTCGTTGATGACGAAACCCAATCCATCGCTCACGAAGTGTCGGGGCGTTTCGCACAAATGACCTTTGATTTCCAGTTGCGTCACGCTGCCAGCGCTCAGGCGCAACAACGCAGCAATCGCCAGCGTGCTCTGCAAGACGCGTAGGTCAATGCTCGATACCCCATTTATTCAAGAGGATAAGTTCATGTCCCGAACTGCGCTCATGCCTATCGAAGTCAAAGTTGCCGTCTTGCGTGAGGCAGGCGGCAAACTTCAGTTTGAACGTGCCGAGTTGGCCGTTCCGCGTCCCGACGAAGTTCGTGTACGCATTGTTGCAACGGGTGTTTGCCACACCGATATGGTCGTACGCGACCAGCTATTTCCGACACCGCTGCCCATCGTTCTGGGCCACGAGGGTGCAGGGATTGTTGAGGCCGTAGGCAGTGCTGTGACAACCATCGTTCCTGGCGATCACGTTGTCATGACCTACATGTCCTGCGGCCTTTGTCTGCCATGCGAAACCGGACATCCGGCGCATTGCTCCCATATGCACCCACTGAATTTCGGTGGCGGTCGCCTCGACGGCAGCACCTCCACCTGCAGTTGCGACAACGCGGCCCCGATACACGATCACTTCTTCGGCCAGTCGTCCTTTTCGACTTACGTGATTGCCAACGAACGCAACGTGGTCAAAGTATCGAAAAAAGCACCGCTGGAACTGCTTGGCCCTTTGGGGTGCGGCATACAGACAGGCGCTGGTTCTGTGCTCAAGGCCCTACGAGTTGAAGCGGGTAGCAGCTTCGTTGCATTCGGTGCCGGCGCAGTCGGTCTGGCAGCGGTGATGGCCGCCCGGGTTGTCGGCGCGACGACCATTATCGCCGTGGACGTTACGCCGAGTCGCTTGGAGCTGGCGCTTGAGGTCGGCGCCACACACGTCATCAACAGCCGGGAAGAAGACCCGGTGGAACGCATTCGCGATATTACTGGAGGCGGGGCGAATTACAGCCTGGAATGCTCCGGACGCGCGGAAGTTCTACGTCAGGCCATCGATGCACTCACCACGCTGGGCACCTGTGGCATCGTCGGCGCGACCAAGATGGGCACCGAAGTCGCTTTCAACATCAACGACGTGATGATCCCGGGCAAACGCATTATGGGCATCGTGCAGGGTGACGTGGTCGCCAACGCCTTTATTCCCACGCTTGTCGATCTGCACCTGCAAGGGCGTTTCCCCTTTGACAAGTTGTGCCGGTTCTACACCTTTGAGCAGGTCAACGAAGCGATGGCTGATAGTGAAAGCGGGATCACCATCAAGCCGATACTTCGTATGCCGGCGGCTGTCGACCGCACGTAATTTTTTTCAAACTCATCAAAGGATTTCAAGATGACTGTTCAACTCGTAATCGACAATATCGCCCAAGCCGCCTCGGACGGTAAAACTTACCAGCGCATCGATCCTGTCAGTGGCAACGTTGTCAGCACCGGCGCGGCGTGCAGTGTGGAAGATGCGCGACGCGTCGCTGCATCGTCCCAGCAAGCCTTTAAAACATGGTCGAAAGTGGGCCCGACAGAGCGTCGTCGGCTACTGCTGGCAGCGGCTGATGCGCTGGAAAGCAAGATGGAGCTTTTCTGCAGTGTCATGGCTGAAGAAATCGGTGCCTCTCGACTCTGGTCGCAGTTCAACGTCGGGGCTTCAGCCAATCTGCTTCGTGAAGCGGCATCGCTGACCACCCA